>NZ_BLVP01000002.1 GCF_013340305.1 Desulfovibrio psychrotolerans | reverse complement strand
GCCAGAACCACGCTAGCTGATAACTTTTCTGTCCAACTCGCTATTTAATTGTCAAGGAGCATCTCCCACTTGCGTGGGCACCCTGCATTTGCACTCCGATTCGGAGCACTTGCCGCAGAGGCGGATTTTCAAAGTATCGAAACCCGCGTCCATCGTCAAGAACTTTTTTTTACAACCCCGTTACGGGCCGTCGTCTCGGAACATTTGCAAAGAGCTTTGATCCGCTCCGACCAGCCAGCGTCTGGCTCGTCAGCGCGGAGGTGGAAAGTACCTGAAATCGTTTTTAAGTCAACGCCTTTTTTCAAAACCTTTTCACAACACAACTTAATTCGCCGAAATTTATAACTATTTTTGTTGCGAGACAGATTTCTTTGCACCTTGTCGCACATCATTATATGGCAAGGACGATGTTGTTTTTCTGGCGATGTGCGGCAAGATGCGCTACACACGTGTTCGACTTCACAAGGAGACATACCATGGGATTCATGAACGCAAGCGCAAGCTTTACCCGTTTTCAGATAACCGAACCTGTGCCTTCCGAACTTTGGGCGCAGATTCCCGATAAGCTAAAGCAATTCGCCTTTCAGGAAATAGAGGAAACTGCAGAAGAACGCGGCTGGGGCTGGGTGTGCTACGATGACATGCTTGATTCCTTCTGGCGCACTGCCCCACCAGAAAAAGGTGAATTCATTACCTTTTCCTTGCGGCTGGACACCCGCCGGGTTTCCGCAGCCGTAATGAAAAAGTACCTCACCCTCGCCATCCGCGAAGAAGAAAAACGGATAAAAGAGCAGGGCAAAAAATACATTGCACGCGAGCGCAAAAAGGAACTTAAAGAGCAGGTACAACTCAAACTCCGGGCACGCACCCTGCCTGTTCCTGCGGAATTCAACGCCGTTTGGAACATTCAGACAGGCATCGTCTACTTTGCGTCTACCCAGTCCAAGGTTCTGGATCTGTTCGCGGAGCATTTCTCCACCACTTTCGGACTCGATCTGGAGCCCCTCACACCCTACGCACTTGCCGTGCGCCTGAAGGGCGAAGACATCATGCACGCTCTGGACAACCTCGAACCCTCCCGCTTCGCCTAGGAGTTTCCATGTCTGATACCCCCTATCTCGGCCAGACCACCGATGTCGTCCTCGGTCAGGAATTTCTGACCTGGCTGTGGTTCCGCAGCGAAACCCGCAACGGCCAGTTCACCACCAAGGACGGCGACACCTATTTCATGTACGTGGAACAGCGCGTTTCCGTGCAGGGTGGCGAAGGTGAAACGCTCGAAACAGCCACGGTTTCCGGCAACCTTTCGGAACTGCGCGAAGCCCGCCTGGGCCTTTCCATGGGCAAAAAGGTAAACCGTGCGCTTATCCGCATTGAGCGCGACCCCGAAGCATGGCACGTTACCCTCAAGGCAGAAGACTTTGCCCTTGGCAGCCTCAAAACTCCCAAGGTGGAAAAGGCCGACAGCGAAGACGATGACCCGGACGCCGCCTTTCTCGAAAAGATGTACCTCATCGAAAAGTGCCTTGCCTATCTGGATAATGCCTATGGCGAATTCCTGTCTGCTCGCCTGTCCTCCACATGGACGGAAGAGGTAAAGGAACTGCGGCAATGGTTGGAGAACGCCGGATAGCCGAGTCCTTGCCCCAAATAGTGTATCCAGCAAGGTAATGCCCAAGCAAGACCCGGAGCCCCTGAACTGATATGCAGCAGAATGTCCCTTCCCCTGTCCTCCCCCCCTCGGGAGCAGTCGCCCAGTCCGCCGGAGCCTCCATGGCGCGGCGTCTGCTTGTTCGCGCTGCCATCAAGCTGGGCTGGATGCTGCTGGTGCTTTGGGGGATAACGGTCATCAGCTTCTGGGTCATCCATCTTGCGCCGGGCAAGCCCACGGATATGCAGACCTCCATGAACCCGCTGGCGGGAGAAGAGACGCGCCTGCGCCTTGAGCGCCTGTACGGCTTGGACAAACCCCTGCATATACAATACATCAACTGGCTGGAGCGCATCGTTAAGCTGGACTTCGGGCGCTCCATGTCAGGCGACTTCCGTCCCGTGTGGGACAAGATAAAGGAACGCATTCCCCTCACCGTGGGCATGAACGTTGCCTCGCTTGTGCTCACACTGCTCATCGCCGTGCCCATCGGCGTTGCCTCGGCGTATTATCAGGGGCGCTGGTTCGACTCCATAAGTGCTGTGTTTGTGTTCATCGGCTTTGCCATGCCCGGATTCTGGCTGGCACTGCTCATGATGCTCTACTTCGGCATCCATCTGCAATGGCTTCCCATATCGGGCCTTACTTCATTGGATTACCACGCCCTCAGCCCCATGGGAAAACTGACAGACCTTGCACGGCATCTGGTCATGCCCATTTTCATCTACACCTTCGGCAGCCTTGCGGGCATGTCGCGCTTCATGCGTTCTTCCATGCTTGAAGTGCTGCGGCAGGACTATATCCTCACCGCCCGCGCCAAAGGGCTGCCCCTGCGCACGGTTATTTTCAAACATGCCCTGCGCAACGCGCTTTTGCCGGTCATCACCATCCTCGGTCTTTCTGTGCCGGGGCTCATCGGCGGCTCGGTCATCATCGAATCCATCTTCGCCCTGCCGGGGTTAGGCCAACTGTTCTACGGAGCGGTCATGGCGCGTGATTACCCCCTCATCATGGGCAATCTTGTCCTCGGTGCGGTACTCACACTGGCGGGCAACATGATTGCCGACCTCTGCTACGGGCTTGCAGACCCGCGCATCCGCAGCACGGGAAGGGAAGCCTAAATGCCCCTGCTCAGCGCGCACTACTGGCGGCAGTACGGCCTGCTCACGCTGGGGATTGCCATTGTGGCCGTCATGTCCGGCGCAGCCCTTCTGGCTCCGTGGATATCACCGCATGATCCCACAACGCTGGATCTCAACGCCATTCTGCAAGGCCCCAGCGCACGCCACCCGTTCGGCACCGATGCATTGGGACGCGATGTCCTCGCCCGCATGCTCTACGGTGCCCGCATCTCGCTATGGGTAGGCTTTGTGGCCGTGGGTATCTCCGTGTCCATAGGCATCGCACTCGGTCTTGTGGCAGGCTTTTTCCGGGGATGGGTGGACGAGGCAATCATGCGCCTGGTAGACATAATGCTCTGCTTTCCATCATTTTTTCTCATCCTTGCCGTCATTGCCTTTCTGGAACCCAGCCTGAATAATATCATGATCGTCATCGGCCTCACCTCATGGATGGGCGTGGCACGCCTTGTGCGCGCAGAAACGCTGAGCCTGAGGGAGAGAGACTTCATCGCCGCCGCCCGTCTTGCCGGGGCCGGACCAGTGCGCATTCTCGGCCTGCACATTCTTCCCAACGCCCTTGCGCCGGTGCTGGTCTCCGCCACGCTCGGCATAGCCGGGGCCATTCTCACCGAATCCGCGCTGAGCTTTCTGGGGCTGGGTGTCCAGCCGCCCATGCCCAGCTGGGGCAACATCCTCATGGAAGGCAAGGAAGTGCTGGAAATAGCCCCGTGGATGTCTCTCTTTCCCGGCTTTGCCATCCTTATCACCGTGCTTGGCTACAACCTGCTGGGCGAAAGCCTGCGCGACATTCTGGACCCCCGGCTCACGCGGTCATGAAAACGTTTCCGGCTCCACCCCTTTGCAAAGCCAGCGCAATTTGGATAGACATCGACTTGCTCAGTCTTTAACCCCCACGCGCGGAACACACCCCATGCTGGAACTTCTCAGAATACGGCATCTGGCACTTATAGACGACATGGAACTGGAGTTCGCTCCGGGCATGAACGTGCTCACCGGCGAAACCGGAGCAGGAAAAAGCTTTATCCTGAAGGCACTTAACTTCCTCACCGGCGAGAAAATGAGCCCGGACCTCGTACGTCCGGGATCGGAAAAAGCCCACGTGGAAGCGCTCTTCGCCCTGCCGGAAGGCGATCTCGTCCTCAAGCGGGAGCTTGTTGCCGCCACAGGGCGCAGCCGCCTGCTCATCAATGATTCGCTGGGCTCGCAGGACGCCATACGCGACCTGCGCCCTTCCCTGCTTGTGCACACCAGCCAGCACGGGCAGCAAAAGCTCCTGCAACCCGCATTTCAGGCCAAAATTCTTGATGATTATCTGAACAGACCAGACCTGCTGCAACAGCGCGACACCCTGCTCCGGGAACTGCGCGACATCTCCGTCCGGCGCGATGCGTTGCGCGACCGCGCCCGCCACCTTGAAGACAAGCGCGAACTGCTGGAATTCCAGCAGAAGGAAATTGCCAAAGTCAACCCGGAGCACGGCGAAGAAGAGACGCTGGAAACAAAGAAACAGGAACTGCGCAACCAAACCGCCGTTCAGGACGCCATTGATTCGGCTCTCTCTCTGCTCGGGGCGGGAGAAGGCGGCATTCTGGACGGCTTGGGCCGCCTTGAACGGATAATGGAGAACCTGCGCCGCATCCTCCCGGGATACGAAGAAGACACCGAAGCCATAATCGAAGCGCGCCAAGCCCTTCAGGATCTTGCCATGCGCCTTCGCAAACAGCCTGCAGGCGACCCGGACGAGGATTCACTGGAAAGCATAGAGGCGCGCCTGTACGAACTGGCCCAGCTCAAACGCAAACTCAAACGCTCGCTGGATGAGATAGTGGACCTGCAAAAGGAAATCTCAGAAAACCTCTCCTTTCTGGATTCCTGCGCGCTGGACCTGAAACAACTGGAAAGAAAAGAATCCGCCCTGCTTGATGAACTGGCCGCAACGCTGCACCAACTCAACCCGTTGCGGCGCGAAGCAGGCAACGCCCTCTGTGCGGCCATAGTGCACGAACTCAAAGAACTTGGTTTTTCCGAGCATGTGCATGTACGGTTCGACTTCAGGCCCGTCCCCCTGCATCCGGGCAGGGAAGACTGCATGGAAGACCGCCCGACAATGATGTGGATTCCCAACCCCGGCCAGCCGCCGCAACCGCTGGATAAAATCGCCTCCGGCGGCGAACTTTCCCGTTTTCTGCTCGCTGTGGTCGGCATTATGAACCGCAAAGAAACCCCCAGCCTCATCTTCGATGAAGTCGATTCCGGCGTGGGCGGACTCACCCTCAACCACGTGGCCAACGCCCTCGCCCGGCTGGCGGCACAGCAACAGGTCATCCTCATTACGCACTGGCCCCAGCTTGCGGCCCGCGCCTCCCGGCATTTCCAGGTCCGCAAAGAGGTACGTCAGGGCAATACCTTTACCTTCTGCCACGCCCTGAACGGGCTGGAAATCCGCGACGAGCTTTCCCGCATGGCCGGCGGCGGCGACCAAGGCATAGCCATGGCGCGCGAACTGCTCCAGCAGCGGTAAGTATGCGCTTGCATGAACCCTCTTTTTTGCCCATATTCGAAAGCACTTTCCGCACCCGTGCGGCACACAACCAAGGGAAAAGGGTCAGATGACAACGGAGACAGCCCCGGCACTCTCTCCTGCGCAACGCTTTACCGCGTACTGGAACACTCTGCGGGAGCAGAAGGAACGGAAAACCGTTCGCGAGATTCTGGAACGCGAAGTTTTGCTGTGCTTCATCAACACCAACAAAGACCGCATCAACGAATTTCCCCTTCTTACACCGCAGCAAAGAGCCGCCGTTGACTTTCTTACCATCCGGGGTGCCGCCGAACCGCTCCACGAACCCGTGGGCAACCTCATCTCCGCATTCATCAACCTGCTGAACAAATACGGCGGGCTGGCCTCAAGCGGCGACAACGCAGGTGCGGAAGCAGAAGTCCCCCTGCTCCTCAATCTGGAATCCCTGCTGCTCAAGGCGGTGCAGAGCGTTGTCTACACCACCGCACTGAGCGTAGACAATTTCAGCGAGGTGCTCATCCGCCACTACGGCGAAGAAGCACTGCACCCCATAGACTCCATTATGGAAACGGTGGAATTGGGCGAACGGTTCTGGAAGGAACATTTCGATCACTTCATCGGCATGCTGGCGGACTGCGCCTACAGAGAAATCACCGCCAACCAGCTATATTCCATCAGGCGCGACAAATCCCGGCTGGTCATCCGCTTCAATTTCGACGACATCCTGAGCCGCCTGAAAAACACGGCCAAATCCGTAGAAAAAACCCGCGCACAAAGCACGTACGAAGAGAGCCTGCGCTCATTCGAATCCCGCAGGGCGCGCAAAGGGCTTGTAGAACACCTCACAACCCTTGCCCAAACCACAGCACTCCCCTTTCAACTGTCCGACCTGCCCCACATCGCCCGCATAGTCTGCATGGACCCCGCCGGTCTTTCATACGAAAACGCACAAGCCCTCCTGAACGGGGGAGCATCAGGCGCAACCGATGCGGAAGGAACCGTACTGGATGAGGGACACGCCGCATTCGTGCTGGAACAGGTCCGCATCATGGCCTGCACCGCCGCGTTCAGCCTGAACATCATGCGGCAGGATTTTCAAAAATCACTGGGCATGTTCGAAAGCAAAGAAGCCGCCTGCATAATGAAACTGCTCGGCACATTCGACCTTGCATCCATAGAACAAGCCTTCTACGCCATGCTGGAATTCCAGTTCCTCTCCATCATCCGCCAGCGGGCGGGAGATGACCTCGGCAAAATGCAGCTGCGTGCCATGCGCTTGCGCCGCGCCCGAGTTGCGGCTGTGGGTGCACTTGCCGAACAGGGTATGAACCGCATCCGGCGCAACAAGCTGTGGGTGCGTGACCCCGACAACGATGAATTCCTGCTCTTTGCCCAACAACTCCCTCAGGATTTCAAGGCCATGGTGGAGATGCTGCACCTTGAACCCGCACTGCAAAAAAGCATTCTCGCCCTGTGGCAGCGCGCCCCGCAGAAGGTTTTTCTGCTGGTGCAGCTTAATCTGGACCTCATATCCCGCACCACCACCAATCTGAATCAGCGCTTGGGCGAAATATTCGTCCGACTGGGCACCCTCGGTCCCGGCAAAAAAAACGGCACCGCCGCATAGCAACGGTGCCGTATCGGCACATAATTTCCCACCCCAAACACGTCTTCTTTCACTCCGCTCCAGAATCAGGGGCGGACGCAACCAGCTTATTTTTCCGTTTTACGAAGGCCGGTTCCTCCGGCAGACGTTTTTTTGCGCGTCCCCGGCTTGTCTCCTGTCCGACCGGCCTTCTTCGGTGCCGTGCCGGAACCGGCTCCACCCCTGGCCCCACCGTTTCGTCCGGTACTGCGGCCTCTCGTCTTGCCAGCCTGATCACTCGGACCATCCGACCTGTCCGGGCGTCTGCTCCTTCCAGCTGTCTTGCGGGGTTGGGGTTCCGCGCCAAACTCTTCTCCGCCATCCCCGTCAACGGCTTTGCCGGGCTGGCGGGCAGATTTCCCGCCATCTTCCTCATCCCGCAGCGTGAAATTGATCTCCAGCCGGGAAAGATTCACTTCGGCAAGCCACAGATTCACTCGCTGCCCCAGACGGAACCGCCGCCCTGTGCGCTCGCCCAAAAGCTCCTGCCGCTCGGGGAAATAGCCGTAATAATCGTCGTCCACGGTAGAGATGCGCACCAGCCCTTCAGCCATCACCTCTTCCAGTTCCACCCAGAACCCGAAATCGGTCACACCGTTGATAATGCCCGTATAGCGCTCTCCAATCCTGTCCCGCAGGAACAGCACGGTAAGCCGCTTCAGAATCTCGCGCTCCGCTTCCATGGCCTTGCGTTCGCGGGCGTTAAGGTGGTCCGCCACCTGCATCAGTTGCCCCGGCGTGGGATTGGGACCAAACCCCGGCACCTTCAGGGCGTGCTTGAGCGCACGATGTACCACAAGGTCCGCATACCGCCGTATGGGCGATGTGAAGTGGCAATAACATTCGGAGGCAAGCCCGAAGTGCCCCTCATGTTCCGGAGTATAATTCGCCTGCATCATGGTGCGCAGCGCCAGCCTGTTGACGATGAACTCCTGATCCGTTCCCTGTGCCATACGCAGTACATGCTGCAAGGCTTCGGGCGTAGGCGTCTCGGGCACATGCTGAGCCATGTCCGTGCGTTGCAGCGTGCGGAACAGCCCGAGCAGTTTTTCCCCGTCCGGATCAGGGTGGGATCGATAAAGAAAATGCTCGCCACGTTCCGTAAGAAACCGTGCCACCGCTTCGTTGGCAGCAATCATGAACTCTTCGATAATCTTATGCGAAAAACGCCGCACACGGCGGCGCAAATCCACCGGCTCACCAAAGACGTTAAAGGCCACCTCCGCTTCCGGCAGGTCAAAGTCCAGGCTGCCCCTGTGCGTGCGCTGCGCTCTCAGCAACCGCGCCAGTTCTTCCGCCTTCTCCAGCATGGGCAGCACGGGGTCCAGCATCAGCCGTTCCTCCGCCGCCCTGTCCACCAGCGCCGCATGAACCTGCTCGTAGGTCAGCCGTGCCTTGCTCTCAATGACGGCAGCATAGAACTTAGACTTCCCGTAGCTGCCATCGGCGTAGAAATAGGTCTCTGCCACCATGGCAAGTCTGGGCACCCGCGGATTGAGGCTGCACAACCCGTTAGAAAGCGCCTCGGGGAACATGGGTTCCACCGATTGCGGAAAATAATATGAGTTGGCGCGCTCCTGCGCCTCCTCGTCCATGGCGGAACCGGGCCGCACATAGTGGCTCACGTCCGCAATGGCAACCCACAGACGGTAGCCGTCGCCCTGCGCCTCCACATACACGGCATCGTCAAAGTCCTTGGCGGTAGCACCGTCAATGGTCACAAAGGCCATATGCCGCAGGTCCACGCGCCCTTCAAAATCCCCGGCGGAGGGCACAGCAGGCAACGCCGCCGCCTCCTGCAACACAGAAGGGGGAAACTCCATGGGAATGTCATTGTTCAGTTTGACCAGCCGCTCCTGCACGCCCGCAGCCTCTTCATTCCCCAAGCTTTCCAGCGCCACGGCACTCCACAGCCCTTCCTCCACCTGCTCCTCGGGGCGCACCACCAGCAGTTCCCCCTTACCGGGCTTCTCTTCCAGTGCGTCCGTGGTCACCATCAGGGAAATACGCAGGCGCGGGTCTGTGGGACGGCACAAATAACCCTCGCCTCCCAGCTTGCGCACCACACGGCAGGTCATAGTCTCGTGGGCACGTTCCAGAATGCGGACAATGCGCCCTTCCACGTTCTTGCCCTGCCTTCCCCCGGGCAGCAGCGCCACCACAACCTTGTCACCGTGCATGGCATCCGCCATGGCGTGCGGAGCCACAAACACATCGCCGCGTTTCCGGTCTTCAGGCAATACAAATCCCACCCCGGAACGCTGCACCTCCAGCGTACCTGTGAGCATCTTAAGCTGCTCCGCAAGCCCCCACGCGCCGCCGCGCAGGCGCAGCACCCGGCCCTGATTCTTCAGGTCCTCCAGTTGCAGCTCCAATCCCTTCTTCCACCGCTTTCCCACACCCGCCATACGCAGCAGGTCATCCATCTTGAGCGGACGCCGTGCCTCTTTGAACAACGCCAAAATGTCGTTGTGCGACAGCGCCAATTCTGCGCCGTTCTTCTTTTTTGATGTAGCCATTCTCTATCCTTCGGCGGGCGTCATACCCCGCCAGACCTCGTCCCACCATTCGGGGAACGAGGCAGTACAATTCCACGCGGAACCAAACTCGGTCTTCAGTGCTAAGGTCCACACTTCGCCCGTTACTTCAGGCGGCAAGTCCGCCATCTTCACAGCGTCCTTGGGAGTGCAGAGCAGTGGCAGCGCCCGTTGCGACGGTCGTGTCTGACGAGCCTGACGAACCATGGCTCCCACATCGTCTGCCGTATACCGGTGATGGTCCGCAAAAATATGATGCCGCACAGGCGGCCTGCCTAAAAACGCGGTTGCCGTCGCCTCCACCTGAGCGGGGTTTCCCACTCCGCTGAACAGCACGTATCCATCGGGAGCAAACACATCGGGCGTTACGCAATCCTCGCCACCGCACGCCCGTACAATCCCCGTGGAACGCAGGTGAAAGCCGAAAACAGGAACATCAAACACCGCAAGCCGCCGCCGGATATCCGGCAATAGCGCAATGAACCGGGCGGGATCGGCCTTGATAATGAACGCATGGGCGCGGCTCAAGGCATCTGCCCCTTCGCGCCACGAACCGGCGGGTATAACTCTGTTCCAGTCCTCGCGCAGGTCTTCCGGTGCAAGGAGCACGATATCAAGATTCCGGCGTACGGCAAGGTGCTGGAATCCGTCATCCAGAATGAAAACGTTGGGCGAAAGCGCCTCCTGCGCCCATTGCGCGGCCCTGCTCCGTACCGGGTCCACCACCACCCGCGCCAGCGGGTGCTGGCGCGCCAGCATAAGCGGCTCATCGCCCGCCTCGCCGGGTGCACTCTGCGCATCCACAAGATACGGCAGACGGGGCGGTGCCGCCTTGTAGCCCCGCGTCAGCACCACGGCCCGCAGCCCTTCCTGCGCCGCCCAGCCGAGCAGCCAGTCCACCACGGGCGTCTTCCCGGTGCCTCCCCACCCTATGTTCCCCACGGAAACCACGGGAACAGAAGGAACAACCCCCGCCCCTTCCCGTTCAAGCCTGCGTCTGCGCGCCGACATGGCGGCACCGTAGAGCAGCCCCAAAGGGCTGAGCAGAGGAAACAGCAGTCGCTGTGCGGAATGGGATGGCATATGCGCCCCGGCGCGGTTGAAATGAAAAAGGGAGCCGGAGGCTCCCTTCGTTTTCGGTATCGCCTAGTCTCTCGACCCGCCGAAGAGCCGCAGCAGGAAAAGGAAAAGGTTGATGAAATCCAGATACAAGGTCAGGGCTCCAAGAATGGTGCCTCTCCGCACGGCTGTGGCATCGTCCATAGGCATGGTCTCGCCCATGTAGCGCAGCTTCTGGCTGTCATAGGCGGTAAGGCCGGTGAAGATGATCACGCCGATGACGCTTATCATCATGTCCATGGCGGAACTGCCAAGGAACATGTTGATGATCATGGCAATGATGATGCCGAAAAGCCCCATCATCATGAACTGACCCATTCCGGTCAGGTCACGCTTGGTGGTCATGCCATAAATGGACATGGCGGCAAACATACCGGCCGCCGTGAAAAACGCATTAAATATGGTGCTCTGCGCATACACCAGCAGAATGGCAGAAAGTGTCACGCCGTTCAGCGCACTGTACGCAAGGAACAGCCCCGTGGCGGCAGAGGCGGAAAGCTTGCTCACACGGGCGCTCAGATACAGCACCAGGCCGATCTGCCCGAAAAAGAGCACCAACAGCAGCAGGGTATTGCCGAAAATAAGATTGAGCATGGTCTCGCTGCTGGCCACAGCAAGCGCTGTGGCAGCGGTTACGCCCAGACCGGCCGTCATCCAGCCGTAAACACCCCGCATGAAAGTATTGACCAGTTCCACACGGCGTACGCCGGGTGCGCTGACAGTCCTACCGAACATGGTTCCTCCGTTTAACGTATGTATGTTGCGCGTGAACGCGTGTCCGTCGGTGTAACTACGTATCATCTATTGCTCACACCAGCCAAAAAGGTAACAATCATTACCGGGCTTGGCAAGAACAACCGGCGGAAATCCGTACCGATCCACTCGGAAAGGCGCGCCGCTAAACGGTTTCCCCCACCCCGGCATCACTCACAAAGGCTTTTTTCCGCAAAGGATACCCATGAGCGCATCGCAAGACACCACCCCCCGCAACGACATCGGCAACGCTCCGGCTTCCGCGCAGGACCAGTTGAACCGCCGGGTGCTCTTCGTGGATGACGAAAGCAATATTCTGGACAGCTTCCGCCGCACGCTCCGCAAGCGGTTCGACGTCACCACCGCGTCCGGGCCCCTTTCAGGGCTGGATACCATACGCGACCATCCCGCCTTCGCGGTGGTGGTTTCCGACCTGCGCATGCCAAAAATGAACGGGGTGGAATTTCTCAGCAGAGTCAGAAGCCTCTCGCCGGACTCCGTGCGCATCATGCTCACCGCCCATGCGGATGTGGAAGCAGCCGTGGCGGCGGTAAACGATGGCGCCGTGTTCAGGTTTCTCACCAAGCCCTGCCAGACAGAAACCCTCATCCGCGCCATAGAAGCGGGCATGGAGCATTACCGTCTCGTCAACGCAGAACGCGACCTGCTGCGGGGAACGCTGCGCGGCTCCATAAACGTGCTCACAGAGGTGCTTGCCCTTACCAACCCGGAAGCCTTCGGGCGCAGCCAGCGCATAAAGGGTCACATGTCTGCGCTGGCAAAGCGGTTCGACCGCCCGGACGCATGGAAGCTGGACCTTGCCGCCATGCTCAGCCAGATAGGCTGCGTCACCCTCACATCCGACATGCTGCACAAGAAGCTGGCAGGCGGCAAGCTCTCTGCAGATGAAAAGGAGCTGCTCGCCAACCACCCGGATGTGGGCTATAATCTGTTGAAGCACATCCCCCGACTGCACGATGTGGCGGAGATGGTCCGCCAGCAGAACACGTCCCTCTCGGAAAACAGGCAGATTTCCTTCGGCGCAAGAGCACTCAAAATCCTTCTGGACTACGATGCCCGCCTCCAGAGCGGCGCGCAACCGGACGATGCCCTGAATGATATGCTCCCCGCGCACGATGTGTACGACTCCACCATCCTGCTCGCCTTTGCGGAGATGATACGCGGCAGTGCCCCCCGTTCCAGCCGACAACTCTATCTGGAGGACCTGCGCCCCGGCATGGTCACCGCCCAAAATATTGAAACACGCGATGGCACCCTGCTCGCCACAGCCGGGCAGGAACTTTCAGATGCAAGCGTCTCCCGCATCCGCAACTTCGCCCGCGCCTACGGGCTGGACGAACCGCTGTCCATACTCCATTCCCCGGATACAGAGGAGTAGCCGCGCCGCCTGCTGAAGCGGCTCCGCGTGCGGCATTCCTACAAGGTGCGCATGTGCTCCGGTTTCAGCGGCACCCTGCCCTCCAGCGCGGCATCCAGAAGCGCCAGCGCATCGGCTTTGTCGCGCGGCAGGCGCACGGTCATGGGCAGAGAATTGGAAGCATGGTTGGCAAGCAGCAACCCCCTGCGCATGTCAAGCCCGCGGAGCATCTCCCGCAGTTCATGCAGCAGCCCGATGGTATCGGGCAAGAGAAAGTCGCCGCGCTCATACTCGTCATGCAGCGGTGTTCCCGGAATAAGCATCAGGCTCAGCACGCCTATCATGTCCGGCGAAAGGGCGTTGAGCACACGCGCCGTTTCTCTGGCATGTGCAAGGCTCCCCTCCACGCCGCCCAAACCGGCGATAACGGTAACATTCAGCCTCATGCCCGCGCCGTTCAACCGCCTGCCCTGTTCAATCATCCGGGCACTGTCCGTGTTTTTGCCCACCCGGCGCAGCACGGCATCATCTCCTGATTCAAGCCCCATATAGATGAACGACAATCCCAGCGAGCGCAGTTCCGCAAGCTGGGTATCGCTTTTGCGGGCAATGGATGCGGCGCTGCCGTAGCTGCCCACCCGCGCCACCCACGGCAACTGCCCGCGGATGCTCTGCAATATGCCCACAAGCCGGTCCTGCGGCAAAGCAAGGCAGTCGCCGTCGCACAGAAACAATCTGCGCATGGATACCAGATGCCGCGCCGCCCACGCGATATCCTCCTGAATGACAGCATCATCCTTCACCCGAAATACCTTGTCACGGTACGCCCCGCAAAATGTACACCGGTTGTGGGGACACCCCGTCGCCACCTGCAGCAGTATGGAATCCTGTTCGCTGGGCGGCCTTATGATATCGCCTTCATAATGCATGCGCTCTCCTTCCGTCCCCGGCTACCCGCTTTTGCAGGCTTCGTCCAGCGGCTTCGCAGCCCGGTCCTGCACACCGCATCCATAGATGTTCTGCCCGTGCGGCACGTCGTGTCACACACTTGTCGTCCACCTTCCATCACAGCGTCACACCCCGCACCTAGTTTCGTTCGAAACGAAAAAAGAACAACAGGAAACGCAATCGCACACTTTCCTGTTTCGAACGAAAAGGAGCTTGCTGTGCCTCTTTCCGAACGCCAGACCCAGATCCTCGCCCGCCTTCAGCATGCGGGCGGCAGCCTTTCCAGTTCGGAACTTACCGATACCTTTGGCGTCTCCGTGCAGACCATCCGCAAAGACCTGAACGAACTCAGCAATCAGGGGCTTGTGCAGCGTGTCCACGGCGGCATCACCCTGCCCAACCGTAACCTCTCATTCAGCAACCGGCAGGTCATCAATCTGGAAGCCAAACGGGCCATTGCCCGTGCCGTTGCTGCAAGCCTGCCGGAAGGAGCCTGCATCTTCCTCGGCATCGGCACCACGCCGCAGCAGGTGGCGCTGGCACTGCTGGACCATCCGGGCCTGCAGGTCATCACCAACAACCTGAATGCAGCCATGACACTGTGCCATAATCCCCGTATCGAAACCCTTCTTGCAGGCGGCAGGGTGCGCCCCTCCGATCAGGACATGACGGGCGAAGATACCACAGCTTTTCTGCGCCGCTTCCGGGTCAACTTCGGCATCTTCGGCATCGGCGGTTTGAGCGCGCGGGGCGACCTCATGGACTTTTCCCCGGAAGAATCCCACATCTCCCGCGCCATCATCGAATGCAGCGAACAGCGCATCCTCGTGGCAGACAGCAGCAAATACCTGCGCAACGCCCCGGTGCGCTCCGGATCGCTGAGTGATGTGCACCTTTACGTCACCGAATCAATCTGCCCGTCCGTGGCAGCGTTACTGGAACAGGCTGGCACGGAATTGCTGTGCGCAGGCTCCGGCGGCGTCCGCACCGCATCAAAGACAGGCCGCACAGCACGGCGGCAGGAGATGGAACCATGAGTCTTCAGGTCCGCAACCTCAGCAAACACTGGCAGCAGACCAAGGCCGTTGATCAGATCGACTTTGCCGTGGACAAAGGAGAATTTGTCGCACTGCTCGGTCCGTCAGGATGCGGCAAGTCCACCACGCTAAAAATGATTGCCGGTCTGGAATCCCCCACAAACGGACAAATCCTGCTGGACGGTCAGGACATCACCCGCCTCCCTCCGGGCAAGCGCAGGCTCTCCATGGTCTTCCAGTCCTATGCACTGTTCCCGCACCTCTCCGTGCGCGAAAACATCCTCTTCGGCCTCAAAGCCCGGCGCGTCCCGCCGGAGGAACAACGCAGACGGCTCGAACACGTGGCCGACCTCGTCGATCTGGGCAACCATCTGGAAAAGAAGCCCTCGCAGCTTTCAGGCGGACAATGCCAGCGTGTGGCACTGGCGCGCGCCATCGTGGCACAGGCTTCGTTATGCCTCATGGACGAACCGCTCTCCAACCTTGATGCCAAACTGCGCCATGAAATGCGGGCAGAAATTCGCTCGCTGCAACAGCGGCTGGGCATGACCGTGCTCTATGTCACCCATGATCAGGTAGAGGCCATGAGCATGGCAGACCGCATCCTGCTCATACACGAGGGCAAGCTGGTGCAATCCGGCTCCCCCGAGCAACTGTACGGAACGCCCGCCAGCACATTTGTAGCGCGCTTCATCGGCAACCCTCCCATGAACCTCCTGCGCACGGAAAACGGCTTCCTCGGCGTCAGGCCGGAGCATGTCCGCTGCGCGCCGGATGGCATGCAGGCAAACGTGGTGCGCTGCGATTACCACGGGGCAGACACCATCATAGACGCAACCCTCCCCGCGTACGGGATGCAGGTCATCCGCCTGCGCGTGGCAGGTCACCAGATTCTTCCGGCACACCACGCGCTCACCTTGCGCTGGCAGCCGGAACACGAGCATCATTTCTGCGCGCGCAGCGGTGCTCGGCTTCAGGCAACTGTTTCCCCTGTCTTTCACACCACTTTGACCAAGGAGACCAATCATGTTGCGAATCGGTAAACGCCTGCTGCTCGTTGCCCTTGCCCTGCTGGCATTCGGCACTGCGGCGCAGGCAAAAACAGAACTGACAATGTACTACCCTGTGGCCGTGGGCGGCCCGCTGACCAGCGTTGTGGACGGCATGATTCAGGATTTTGAACGCAACAACCCCGACGTAAAGGTCAACGCCATCTACGCAGGCAACTACAACGATGCCCGTGTCAAGGCATTGGCCGCGCTCAAGGGCGGCCAGCCCGCTCAGCTTTCCGTGCTCTTCTCCATAGACGTGCATGAACTTATGGAACTGGACGCCATCATGCCTTTTGACGACGTGGTGGAAACCGATGACGAGCGTCAGTGGCTGCAAAGCTTCTACCCCGCCCTTATGGAAAACGGCATCGTAAACGGCAAGGTCTACGGCATTCCGTTCCAGCGTTCCACCATCGTTATGTACTACAACAAGGATGCGTTCCGCGAAGCCGGGCTTAATCCCGAACAGCCGCCCAAGAATTGGGATGAAATGGCGCAGATGGGCCAGAAGCTGACCAAAAAGGATGCCTCCGGCCGCGTGGAACGGTGGGGCGTCATGATCCCTTCCACCGGTTATCCCTACTGGATGTTCGGAGCACTGGCCAAACAGAACGGCGAAGTGCTCATGAACGGCGCAGGCAACGAGGTCTATTTCAACAAGCCCGGCGTGGTGGAAGCCCTCACCTACTGGCGCGACCTGAGCGCCAAGCACGGCATCATGCCGCAGGGAGCCATAGACTGGGGCACCCTTCGCCAGAACTTCATGGAACAGAAAACCGCCATCATGTGGCATTCCACCGGCAACCTCACAGCGGTCAAGGAAAGCGCCACCTTTGATTTCGGCGTCGCCTTTCTGCCCGCGCACAAAAACTACGGATCTCCCACCGGCGGCGGTAACTTCTACATCTTCAAGCAGTCCACTCCGGAAGAACGCAAGGCAGCCATCCGGCTTGTCCGCCATATGACAAACCCGGAACAGGCAGCCCTGTGGAGCATTGCCACGGGCTACATGGGCGTCAGCCCCGCTTCGTATGAAACGCAGGCCCTCAAGACGTATGTGGCAGACTTCCCTGCGGCAGCGGTTGCCCGCGACCAGTTGCAGTACGCCACGGCAGAACTGTCCACCCACCAGTCCGGCCGCGTGCGCAAGCTGCTGGATGACGCCATCCAGTCCGTGCTGAACGGCGAAAAGCAGCCGCAGGAAGCGCTGGACGCAGCACAAAAGCAGGCAGAACGCATCCTCTCCGGCTATTAACAACCAGCGCGGCACCCTTTCGGCCCTTGCGACCCTTTTGACCCCTTCGACCCTTTGATTGGGTGCCGCGCCTTCCATCCCCGCGCTTCAGGATACGCCATGAATAGAATACACCAGCTGTACGCGTGGCTGATGCTGCTGCCCGCCCTGGTCATGCTCTTCGCCTTCACCCATGCCCCCACGCTGAGCACCGTCTGGCATTCGCTGCTCAGTCCGGCCAGAGGCGGGCGCCCGCAAACCTTCGCCGGGCTTTCCAACTACCGCATGATGCTGGAAGACGATGTTTTCTGGCAGACGCTGACCAACAACCTCTGGTACGCGGCGGGCACAGTCCCCTCCTCCATCGTTCTGGCTGTTGCCATGGCTCTGTGGGTGAACAGCGGCATGGCAGGGCGCACCCTCCTGCGGCTGGCTTATTTCACCCCCACCATGCTGCCCATGATCGCCGTCGCGAACATCTGGCTTTTCTTTTACACTCCGGAAGTCGGCCTCTTCAACAAGCTGCTGACACTGGCAGGGCAGGAAGGCATCAACTGGCTGGGCGACCCCAAATGGGCCCTGCGCAGCCTCATGCTTATGACCGTCTGGAAGGAGGCCGGCTTCTTCATGATCTTCTATCTGGCCGCCCTCCAGTCTCTGAACCGCGAAATGTATCAGGCCGCAGAGCTTGAAGGCGCATCGTGCTGGCGCATCTTCCGCCGCATCACGCTGCCGCTGCTCATGCCCACCACGCTTTTCGTGCTGGTAAACGCCGTGCTGAACGCCTTCAAGCTGGTGGACCACCTGTTTATCCTCACCAAAGGCGGCCCCAACAACGCCAGCAACCTGCTGCTCTACTACATTTACGAAAATGCGTTCAGTTTCTTCAACAGCACCTACGCCGCCACCCTCACCGTTGTGCTGCTGAGCATACTCATCCTTCTGGCTCTCGTGCTGTTCGGACTTATCGAACGCCGGGTCCACTACCGCTGAGGCCGCCATGCAAACACTCTCCCGTCTCCTTTCCACGTCCGCCGCATGGCTGCTGGGCCTGCTGTGGATACTGCCCCTGCTTTACGCCGTATGGGCCGCCATCCATCCCGGTGAATACGCCACCCGCTTCGACCTGCTGGCCCCGCTCACGTTCGACAACTTCACCACGGCATGGAAGCATGCCCCGTTCATGCGCTTCATGCTGAACACGGTCATCATCACGGGCCTGATTCTTGCCTTTCAGCTTGTGCTCTGCACCTTGGCGGGCTACGCCCTTGCGCGCATGCCCTTCCGGGGGGCAAGCGTGGTCTTCGGCCTCATCCTGCTGCAACTCATGGTCATGCCGGAAATTCTCATCGTGGAAAACTACCGCACCCTTGCGGGTCTGGGCCTCATAGACACCCACATAGGCGTGGGACTACCCTACATGGCAAGCGCCTTCGGCATCTTTCTGCTGCGCCAGACCTTCCGCACCGTGCCGCAAGACCTGGAAGACGCCGCGCGGCTGGAAGGCTGCACCCGCCTGGGCGTGCTGTGGAAGGTCTTCGTTCCCCTTGCGCGCCCCACCTATCTTGCCTACGGTCTGGTTTCCGTGAGCCATCACTGGAACAACTTTCTCTGGCCGCTGGTGGTCACAAACACGGAACGCAGCCGCCCGCTCACGGTGGGCATGGCCATTTTCGGTGCGCCGGAGTCCGGCGTGGACTGGCCCGTCATCTGCGCGGGCACCCTCATCGCCGTGGGACCACTGCTGGCCGTGTTCCTGATCTTCCAACGGCAGTTTGTACAATCCTTCATGCACACAGGACTCAAATGACCCATACAGCCCCTCTGCGCATCCTGAGCTGGAACATACAAAGCGGCAAAGACTGCGACGGACGCATCAACCTTCGCCGCATAGCGGACTACATACGGGACAGGGAAACGCCACACATCCTCTGCCTGCAGGAGGTGGCCCGCCATTTCGACTGTTACACAACGCCGGATATGCCCGATCAGCTCGCCTTTCTGTGTGCCGCCTTCCCGGACCACACACCTGTGTGGGGGGCCTCTCTCAGCTGGCCCCACAGCGGCCCGCTGCGGCGCGAATTCGGCAACCTCACGCTGGTCAGCACCCCGCTTCTGGACAGCCGCGTCCATTCCCTTCCCGCCACCGGAACCGAACGCACCCCCGGTGCCAAGCAGACTCCCCGTTGCGCCGTTGAAACCATTGTCACATGGGGCGCGGCTCCGCTCAGAATATTCAACACCCATCTGGCCTACCACTGTGAACACGAACGCGCCGCACAGTTGCGGCATCTCTGCGCATTGCAGGAGCAGGCGGAATGGCTGACCGATTCTCCGCCCGCAGAAGGCCACGGCATTTTCAGCCAGCAGGCGCATACAGCCCGGACAGTTCTCTGCGGCGACCTTAATCTGGACAGCCGTAGCGAGCAGTATTGCTGGCTGCTGCATCAGGGCTGGCAGGACGCATGGACAAGCACGCTCCCTGCCCCCGAATCGGCAACCACAGACCATAATCCCCCTGCGGCCCGTCCGCCCACCTGCGGCGTCTTTGATGCCGACCAATGGCCGCAGGGGCCGCACTGCCGTGACTATTTCCTGTTACGCAACCTCGTCCCCTCCGGCATCGTCTCCATGACCGTAGATACCTTTACCGACTACTCGGACCACCAGCCAATCCTCCTCACACTGGGAACCGCTCCGCATGACAACGCATAACACCTGTCCATCCCCGCTGCCGCTGCCCGAACGGCTGGAATCCCCCGTTCGCTGCCTGTTCACCGATGTTGATGACACACTGACATGGAAAGGACGCCTGCCCGCCGAAACCTTCATGGCACTGGAACGCCTCCGGCAGGCCGGCATTCACGTTGTCCCTGTCACAGGTGCCTGCGCGGGCTGGTGCGACTGCATTGTCCGCACCTGGCCTGTGGATACGGTCATCGGAGAAAACGGGGCTTTTTGGATGCACCGCACAAGCAACGGACATGTGCAGACAACCTACAGCCTTGAAGCGGAGGAACGAGCCCGCAACACGGCCCTGCTGCGCGACCTGCAAGCCCGCCTGCTGCACGATTTTCCCTTTGCCCGAGCCACGGCGGACCAGTCCTACCGCGAAACAGACATCGCCTTCGATGTGGGCCAGCAACACAGCAACAGCCCGGAAGAGCGGCACCTGCTGCTGGAAGCCCTCCATAAGGCGGGCGTGCAGGCCCGGCTCAGCTCCATTCACATCAACGCTTGGATGGGAGAATACGACAAGGCCAGTGCCGCTGCCGCATGGCTTGCACGGCACGCCCCGCCTGCGGGCAGCCCCCCGGCGGAAAGCGAGGTGGCCTTTATCGGCGATTCCGGCAACGACGCCGCCATGTTCTCCCGTTTCGCCGTCACCTTCGGCGTTGCCAATATCGCCCGCTTCCTGCCCATGCTGGAAAAGCCGCCGCGCTTCATAACCGCAAGGAGCGGCGGTCACGGTTTCGTGGAGGTCGCAGAACTTCTGCTCACCCAATCAGGGAGCGCCGCCAACGCCGCCTGACACACCCCCGCCGGGCTCCCGCACAATCAAAAGAGGGGCCGCCCTTTCCGGACGGCCCCTCGCATTGTCAGGTTCAGGTATGACTACCCGTTGGCAGGCGGCAGCCTGCGCAGCCATGCCCAGCCTATAACACCGCACAGGGTGGAGGCCCCAAGCACGCCCACCTTGGCAAGGTCCAGCATCGCCGCATCGGTAAAGGCAAGC
This sequence comes from Desulfovibrio psychrotolerans, assembly GCF_013340305.1. Taxonomy (NCBI): domain Bacteria; kingdom Pseudomonadati; phylum Thermodesulfobacteriota; class Desulfovibrionia; order Desulfovibrionales; family Desulfovibrionaceae; genus Desulfovibrio; species Desulfovibrio psychrotolerans. The sequence goes on along the minus strand of NZ_BLVP01000002.1, from coordinate 327,103 downwards.
TGGGCAATGAACAGGGCCATGGTAAAGCCAATACCGGCAAGGAAGCCCGTGCCCGCAATATGCTGCCACGTCACGCCGTCCGGCAGACGGCACAGCCCCAGCTTAACCATGATGAACGAGGCAAAAAACACGCCCACGGGCTTACCCACGGCAAGGCCGAACACCACGCCCAGCGTGATGGCGCTTGTGGTGGCCGCCGCCGTCCCTTCGCCCAACGTCACACCGGCGTTGGCAAGGGCAAAGATGGGCATAACCACCCACGCCACCCACGGCACCAGCGCATGCTCAAGGCGCAGCAACGGAGCCATGGCATCATTGGAGGCGCGCCGCATGGCGTCCACCAGCGAATGCCCGTGCGGGTCAGCCAGCATGGGCGAGCTGCACTTCTGGCGCGCCACAAAGTCATCCGCAATCTTGCGGGCCGTGGCCAGAAAATCCTCGCGGGAGGCACGGGTACTCGCGGGTATGCAGAAGGCCAGCAGCACACCGGCAACCGTGGCGTGCACACCGGACTTAAGGAAGCCCACCCACGCCACAAGCCCCACTACCACGTAGAACAACGTCCGGCGCACGCCGAACTTGTTGCCCAGTGCCGCCACAATCAGTGCGCCCACTCCCACGGCCAGCGCCATGAACGAAAGGTCTGCCGTATAGAACAGCGCTATGACGATAATGGCGCAGATGTCATCCGCAATGGCCAGTGCGGCCAGAAACACCTTAAGCTGAATGGGCACCCTGTTGCCCAGCAACGAGAGAATACCCAGTGCAAAGGCAATATCCGTTGCCACGGGAACAGCCCACCCGTGCATGTACGGGGTGCCGCCGGTAATGCTCAGATAGATCAGCGCAGGCGCGATAACCCCGCCCGCCGCCGCCCCCAGCGGTAATAGTGCCTGCCGCATGGAAGCAAGCTCCCCCACCAGCACTTCCCGTTTAATTTCCAGGCCGACCATGAAAAAGAACAGGACCATAAGTCCGTCGTTAATCCAGAGCACCAGCGGTTTGTCTATGGCATACCCTTCCGGTCCCACAATAAGATGTTTCTGCCACATGGCGTGCCAGCCGTCCGAAAAGGGCGAGTTGGCTGCCAGCATGGCAATCGCCGTGCATACAAGCAGCAGAATGCCACCCGTTGCCTCGGCATGGATGAAGCGCTGGAACGGGGCAAGAAGCCGTTCCACCGGGGAACAGGGGGTTTCGTAGTGATCCCGGGGGTCAATGTTGGCATGATGGCCCATAGGTACTCCTGTATCTTGGCTAACGTGAATCGGTGCCCGGAATGCCGCAACCGCGCAGACGTTCCGCAAAACGCACCATGTCTTTTGTTCCCGCGCCCCGGCGTTCCTGCCGGTTCTGTCCGCCTCACTCATGTGGCTCCGGAGACTGCAGCACCCCGAAGATGGAACTGTTTCACAGGCACTCTGCCAGACGTGACAATAGACTAACCGAATGCATACGCCATGGAAACGGCCATAACCAAATAATCAACAGATGTTCTGGATTCTTTGGGTCCACGTGTGCGGATGACGCGGGCCACGCACATACCCGTATCAGAAGGATACGGTTTTTCAGTGTGTACTTTGCCATACGGAAAAAAACCGGGCAATAAAAATCGGTCAAAAGTTGCCGGGGCACGTCCCCCGGCAACTTTTGACCGATATCCTTGTAATTTTACTGACTAAAAAATATCAGAACCTACAGCGTTTCCACCCCTGCTGCCAGCGCTTCCAGCGATGTGCGGTCCAAAATGGTAATCTGCCTGCCCTCCACCGCCACCATTCCTTCCTCCACCATCCTGCCCAGCGCGCGCGAAAGTGTTTCCCGCGCCGTGCCCAGCATTCCGGCGAGCAGCCCCTTGGCTATGTCCAGCGAAAAGGAATCCGCCCCGTCCTTCAACTCGCTGGCAGTGATCAGATACGCCGCAAGGCGCTGCGGGGTTTCCTTCAGGGTCAGCGATTCTATCTTGCCCGCAAACTGCCGCAGCCTGCCGGAAAGGGCGGCCATCATGTTCAGGGCAAGCGTGGGGTCCGATGATATCCGGGCAACCAGTGCATCGCGGGGCAGAAACAGCAGCCGCGATTTTTCCACCGTCATGGCGTGTGCGGGAAAAGTTCCGCCCTGAAAAACCGCCACCTCGCCAAAAGGCTCGCCCGGGCCGAACACATGCAGCACGGCCTCCCGCCCGTCAGGCGCACTTTTAAAAATCTTCACCCGCCCCTGCGCCACAATGTAGAAGCCTTTGGCGGGCGTACCTTCCACAAAAATCACCTCGCCCTTTTCATAGGGCTTGTCCACAATCACCGATGCAAGTCCGGTGAGTTGCTCATCCGTCAACCCGGCAAACAGGGCCTGATGGGCGATGACGTTTTTCACGAACATCGGGTATCCTCTCCGCGCCCTGTCATATCCTTCCGGCCCGCACGCGACGGACCGGAAGGAGTAAAGGGCCTGTTAGAACGAATCTGCAAGCGCAGCGGCCTTCCGCATGGCCTCCTGCCGTTTCTCTCCGGCAACGTCCGGCCCTCCCGCCAACGTGGGTTCCACCACCACCGAGGAGATGTTGGTAAACCCGACAAAACCGAGAAAAAGCTCGAAGTAGCGTTTCTGGAAGTCATAATTCTCCGCAGGAGTCCCGGGAGGATACTCGCCCCCGCGCGAATAGGCAACAAAGACAGGCTTTCCCGTCACCAAGCCAAAGTAGCCGTTCTCGTTGTACCCGAAGGTATGGGTGGGGTGTGCCACAAGGTCCACATAATGCTTCAGCCGGTACGGAATGCCGAAATTCCACATGGGAACGGCAAAGACATACTTATCTGCAGCCTTGAACTGGGAGATAACCCCCAGCACCTTGTCCCACGCAGCCTTTTCTTCCGGGGTTGCGGGAAGATCGTGCCCCAGCTTGTACCTGCCGGAAACCGCCGGTCCGTCAAAGGGCGGCAGGGCCGTATCAAACACGTTCACCACGGTCACTTCAGCGGCAGGGTCCTTCCTGCGGTACGCCTCGACAAAGGCATCGGCTGCGGCCACGGCGTGCGAACGCTCTTTGCGCGGAGAAGCCTGAATATACAAAACCTTGGTCATGGTGTGCTCCTTGGTTTGATGTTGCGTCAATCAACCTTCACTCAACATAGTTCCTTCCGGCAACAAGGCAATGGCGCGCCACGCCTTTCCTGCCCACCCTGCACATGGCTCCTGCCATGTCCTGCCATGTCCTGCCATGTCCTGATGGTCAGCTGAACCGCCTGCATTGCCTGTACGGTCAACCTGTCCTATACTCCACAAACAGCATGAGGAGAACCCCCGTATGAACAAAATGTCACAGAGCGTGGCCGCACGCGTAGAAGAACTGCTCCGCGAGCAGCTTGAGGAACTGGGCATCACCCCATCCGGCCTGCAGCCGCACGATATCGCTAAAAACATGCGCTGCGAGGTCTTCCCGGACGACAGCATGGTCTACATATGGCAGGAAACCCAGCTTCTGCGCATCCTGCCGGAAAAGGACGCGGAAGGCCGCATCCTGCGCTGGCGCATGTTCACGCGGGACGATACCGTGGGCACCGTCCACTAACCGCACTGAACGGGCTTTTCCGTAACGGACAAAGCCCCCCTGCACCTCCGCTCATACGACAACGCGGTCCGTCCGGCTCATACGGGCGGACCGCCTGTTTTTACCGTTCCTGCACAACCAGCACGGTGGAACCCGTGGTCTGCCTCGCCTCCAGTGCCCGGTGCGCTTCACCCGCCTCCCGCAGAGGGAACTGCTGCCCTATGGGCACACGTACCGCCCCCTGCCGCACCACGGCGAACAGGTCATGGGCATGTGCCAGCAGGTCTTCGCGCGCTTCCGTGTAGTGCATCAGGCTGGGACGGGTGAGAAAAAGCGATCCCTTGGCGGCCAGCATGCCGGGGTCAAACGGCGGCACAGAACCGGACGACTGCCCGAACGACACCAGCATCCCCATGGGCCGCAGGCAGTTCATGGATTTCATGAAGGTGGACTTGCCCACGGAGTCGTACACCACGTCCACGCCGCGTCCGTCGGTTATCTGCATGACCCGGCTCACAAAATCCTCGTCCCTGTAGAGAATGGGGTGGTGGCATCCGTGAGCCCGCGCGGTTTCCGCCTTATCCGGGCTGCCCACCGTGCCTATGACGGTCGCGCCCAAGTGGTTCGCCCACTGGCACACCAGCGACCCCACCCCGCCCGCCGCCGCATGGATGAGAATCGCATCTCCTTTCTTCACCGCATGGCAGCCAAAGAGCAGATACCGCGCCGTCATGCCCCGCAGCATCATACCCGCCGCCTGCACGGTGGAAATGTCATCAGGCAGGTGCACCAGCCTGCGGGCGGGAATAAGCCGCGCCTCGGCATAGGCGCCGGGCGGATTTCCGGCATACGCCACCCTGTCACCGGGGGCGAACTCTGTCACCCCCTGCCCCACCTCTTCCACCACGCCCGCGCCTTCCATACCCACAATGGCGGGCAACGTAGGCAGCGGATACAGCCCCGTACGGTGGTACACATCTATAAAGTTCACCCCCACGGCTTCATGCCGCAACCGCACTTCTCCCGGACCGGGGCTTCCCGGGTCATACGGTTCCCACACAAAAACCTCCGGCCCCCCGGTGGCGTGCATTCGGATAGCGTGTGTCATGGTCTCTCCTTGCCCTGCGGCATGGTCTTCTCAGTTCCCGGAACACCGGAACGGATTCCGGGTATACGCATTATATCCCAGAACCCACGCCGTGGGAAAGAAAGAATACGCACCCGCGCAAAAGAAAACCGGGCAGGTTTCCCTGCCCGGCTGCAAACATCGTTGTCCGTCTTGCGGTTATTTCACGGTAGATACGGGGTACTTGGCTTCAGCCCACGCCTTAATGCCGCCGGGATGACGGTACACGTTGGTATAGCCCAGCTTACGCGCCCACACCGCCCCGTTGTGAGAACGGGTGCATTTCACAAAACCGCAGTAAAACACAAGCGGGCGGTCCAGATCATCACCCAGCATGGCGCGGAAGGCTTCCACGTCCTTGCCGTCCGTTTCCTTGGTATCCCACTCATTCATGTCCGGGATGGGAAACAGAAACTGCACGGCACCCGGAATGTGATTCTTCTTGTACGAATCCTCAAAGGGCATGGTGTCCACAATAAGCATTTCCGCGCCGGAATCCATCATCTCCTTGAGCTCTGCGGTAGAGAGCACCTTGTACTCACCGCGCTGCACTTCCTTGGCAAGCTTTATAGCCTTGGTTTCCAGTTCCACCTCGCTTTCGGGGAACAGAAAATTCATGCAGCCTGTCAGGGAAACAAGGGAAAGAACACAGACAAACGCAAGCAAAATCCTTTTCATACAGCTTCCTCGGATTGTTGGCGTGACAGGAACAGGGGGGCGGTCATACGTGACCAATACAGATACACACACGCGGCAAGCAGAACGATATCGCGCACAAAGGCTTCGCGCAGCGCAGAACCGTCCGCCACACCTTCCGGCAGTTCACCCGGCTCAAAACACCCGCAGTCGGCAATGGTAAGGCCCGCCGCCATTGCATAGCCCAGCACGCCCATGAACAGCAGGGTCATTCCCGTAACCGCGGCCAGACTTCCCCGCATGTTGACCACCAGTCCCGCCCCCGCAACCACTTCCAGCACGGGCAGCATAATTGCCGCCAGTCCCGGGAGCGGATGCGGCAGAATGCCGAACTCGCCAATCACACGGGCAAAGGCCTGCACGTCCATAAGCTTGGTCGCCCCGGCGTAGAGAAACACCGCAGCAAGCGCCATGCGGACCGTGAAGGGGAGCCATTTCTTCAGAAAGGGCACCGTGTTGGAAAGATGATGCTGTGCCGCCATTCCCGCTGTGTATCAGGCTTGGCGGACAATGAAAAATTGATAATGGAAATATATTTCAGCGCATTGCATAGAAATATCAAATAAAAGCCGCCCCGGTTTTCCGGGACGGCTCATAGGCGGTTCATGCTGATGCAAAGCTTCTATTGATTTACCCCGGCGGGCGGGACCATGCGTTGCTATCCTTTGGCCCGCTCTTCAAGCACCGCCACGGCGGGCAGCACCTTGCCTTCCAGAAACTCCAGAAACGCGCCGCCTCCGGTGGAAATGTAGGATATCCTGTCCGCCACCTTGTACTTGCCCACGGCAGAAACAGTGTCGCCGCCACCGGCTATGGAAAAGGCGGGGCTGTTGGCCACAGACTCGCACAATGCCTTGGTTCCCGCACCAAACTGGTCAATCTCGAACACGCCTACCGGACCGTTCCAGACAATGGTTCCCGCTTTGGAGAGAATGGCATCGTACATCTTCGCCGTCTCCGGCCCGATGTCCAGAATCATCTCGTCATCCTCCACCTTGTCCACAGGTTTGAGCACGGCCTGCGCAGACTCGGCAAGCTCCTTGCCCACCACCACGTCCACAGGAACGGGAATCTCGCCGCCGGCAGCACGCGCGGCCTCCATCAGGCGCGCAGCCTCGCCCACCAGTTCCTCTTCATACAGCGACTTGCCTACGGGAAAACCCGCCGCACGGATAAAGGTGTTGGCTATGCCGCCGCCCACGATAAGCTTGTCCACCTTGGCGGAAAGGTTCTCCAGCAGGGTCAGCTTGCCGGAAACCTTGGAGCCGCCGATAATGCCCACCACGGGCCGTGCAGGCGTATGCAGAGCACGCCCCAGCGCCTCCAGTTCCTGCCACAGCAGCGGTCCGGCGCAGGCCACGGGAGCAAACCGGGCAACAGCACTGGTAGAGGCCTGCGCCCGGTGCGCAGTGCCAAAGGCGTCCATGACAAAAATATCGCACAGGGCAGCCATCTTCCTGCCCAGTTCCTCATTGTCCTTCTTCTCGCCCTTGTTAAAGCGCACATTCTCGCACAGCACCACCTGTCCAGGCTGAACAGCCACACCGTCCAGCCATTCACGCAGGCACGGCACCTCCATGCCCAGCGCCTTGCCCAGCGCGGCAGCCACCGGCTTGAGAGAGGCTTCTTCCGAATACACACCCTCGTCAGGCCGCCCCAGATGCGACATGACAATAACCGCCGCCCCCTTGTCCAGCGCCATCCGTATGGTGGGCACCGAGGCGTTGATACGCTTCATGGAGGTGATGACCCCGTCCTTGATGGGAACGTTCAGGTCCTGCCGGATGAGCACCCGCTTGCCGGTAAGATTCATGTCTGCCATCTTCAGCACTGCCATGGAAAATCTCCTGCCCTGTTGCGGCCCATCAGGGCCGGTTGTCATGCATCTCTTACATATGCCTGCGTCGCAAGGCTCTCTGAACCTGCGCAGCGTTCCCGCAGCATTACCACTGCTTTCCGCAAAAAATGTGCGCTCCGCGCATACCCTGCCGATGCTACTCTGCCGGTTGCGCCCCGGCTTCCGCCCTTGCAAACGGGCTAACCCGCAGCAACCCTCTACAATAAAAAGCAATCACATGCAAAAGGCCCGGACACGCGCATCATAGCATGTCCGGGCCGGGTGTCCATAGTATACTCAGCGGTGCGCTACAGCACCTTACGCACAGTGGCTACCACGTTCTCCACGGTAAAGCCGAAGTGCTTGAACAATACGTCGCCGGGGGCGGATTCGCCAAAGCTGTTCATGCCCACCACTGCCCCGCCAAGTCCCACATACTTCCACCAGAAGTCGGCAGAAGCGGCCTCCACGGCCACTCGGGCAGTCACAGCCGCGGGCAGCACGCTTTCCTTGTAGGCGGCGTCCTGCGCATCAAACAGGTTGGTGCAGGGCATGGAAACCACACGCACGCGGCAGCCGGATTCCGTCAGCTGCTTCCACGCCGCCTCGGCAAGCCCCACTTCCGAACCGGAGGCAATGAGAATGGCTTCCGGCGTTCCCTCGCAGTCCCGCAGCACATATCCGCCGCGCTTGATGTCGGCAAGGGCGGTTGCACTGCGCTCCATGAACGGAATGGTCTGGCGGGTCAGAGAAAGGCAGGTGGGGCCATCGGCATACTCCGCCCCGCTGCGCCACGCTTCCACGCATTCCACGGTGTCGCACGGGCGCCACACATGGCAGTTGGGAATAAGCCGCAGCCCGGCAAGCTGTTCCACCGGCTGGTGGGTAGGTCCGTCTTCTCCCACACCTATGGAATCATGGGTCAGCACCCACACGGTGCGTATGCGCATGAGCGCGGCAAGGCGGATGGCATTCTTTGCATAGTCCGAAAAAATGAGGAAGGTGCCTGCATAGGGCAGAATGCCGCCATGCAGTGTCATGCCGTTCATAATGGCTCCCATGGCGAACTCACGCACGCCGTAGGAAACGTAGTTGGCATCCCACTTGCCGGGCTTGAGCAGCACGGAGTTTTCCCACTTGGTGCCCACAGACCCCGTCAGGTCAGCAGAGCCTCCCACCATTTCCGGCAGCTTCACGCCCAGCGCAGCCAGTGCCTTCTGGGCGGCAATGCGCGTGGCAAGGCTTTGCGCCTCGGCATTGGTCCGCTCCAGTACGGCGGCAACATGCGCGTCCCAGTCGGCAGGCAGTTCGCCCTGCATACGGCGGATGAACTCGGCAGCCAGTTCGGGATACGCTGCGGTATAGCGGGCAAACAGGTCATTCCACGCGCTCTCGCGGGCCATGCCCGTTTCACGGGCGTCCCAGCCCTTGTACACATCGGCGGGAATCTCAAAGGGTGCATGGTCCCAGCCCAAATTCTTACGGGTAAGCGCAATCTCCTCGTCCCCAAGCGGCGAACCGTGGGTGGAAGAAGACCCGCCCTTGTTGGGTGCCCCGAATCCTATGACAGTTTTGCAGCACAGCAGGCTCGGGCGCCCCGTTTCCGCATGCGCGGCAAGAACCGCCTTGCGCACGGCTTCGGCATCGTGTCCGTCCACATCACGCACCACATGCCAGCCGTAGGCTTCAAACCGGGCAGGGGTATCTTCCGCGAACCAGTCCGTCACCTTGCCGTCAATGGAGATGCCGTTGTCATCCCAAAAGGCCACCAGCTTGCCAAGTCCCAGCGTTCCCGCAAGAGAGCACGCCTCGTGCGAAATGCCTTCCATCATGCAGCCATCGCCCAGAAACACGTAGGTGTGGTGGTCCACCACGTCAAACCCTTCACGGTTGAACTGCGCAGCCATAAGGCGTTCTGCCATGGCCATGCCCACAGCCGTGGCAATGCCCTGCCCCAGCGGGCCTGTGGTGGTTTCCACGCCGGGGCATACACCGTATTCCGGATGCCCTGCGGTCTTGGAGTGCAACTGGCGGAAATTGCGGATATCATCCATGCTCAGGTCGTAGCCGCTCAGATGCAGCAAAGAGTAGATGAGCATGGACCCGTGCCCGTTGGAGAGAACAAACCGATCCCGGTCATACCACTTGGGATTGCCGGGATTATGCTTCAGAAAATCGTTCCACAGAACTTCGGCGATATCCGCCATGCCCATGGGCGCACCGGGATGGCCGGATTTGGCTTTCTGCACGGCGTCCATGCTGAGAACGCGAACGGCATTGGCGAGATGTTTACGAGAGGGCATTCTTTCCTCCTGCGGATAATACCGGGATTATACCGGAATGATACCGGATACGTGTGGGCGTGCAGACTGCGCGCGCACCGCTGTGATAACCGTAAGAAAACTCTATGCAGGCCGCTCATAATACGCGTTGCAGGAGGCAGCACCCCGCCCCTGCGCACGCAAAGGAAACCGGGCCTGCTCAGCCATTGCTGCAGCCTGCCCAGCGGCCCGTCATTTCAGCGACTGTTCAGGCCTTGGCCGCCGCCTGCATGAAGGTCTGCAATCTGTCGGCGTACGGCGGAAAACCGAAAAACGCGGAACCGGAAACCAGAACGTCCGCCCCGCGCCGCACCAATTCCGGCGTATTGTCAGGGTCCACCCCGCCGTCCACCTGAATAAGCGTGGTAAGCCCGCGCGCCTTGATCATGGCAGAAAGCTCGGCAATCTTGCGCAGGCTGAACGGCAAAAATCTCTGTCCGCCAAAACCGGGGTTCACGCTCATGATCAGAACCATATCCAGCTGGTCCAGCACATACTCCAGCACGCTCAGCGGGGTGTGAGGATTCAGCGCCACTCCGCACTGCATGCCCAGCCGCTTGATCTCAGCAACGGCGCGTTCCAGATGCACCGTGGCTTCGGCATGCACCACAAGCATGTCGGAACCGGCATCGGCAAAATCGCCCACATACCGTTCCGGGCGGTCCACCATGAGATGCACATCAAAAAACAGGGAGCTTTCCTTGCGCAGCCGTTTTATCACAGGCGCGCCAAGGGTGATGTTGGGCACAAAGGAACCGTCCATCACGTCCCAGTGCACCCACGTGCACCCTGCGGACGCAAGGGCTTCCAGTTCGTCGGCCAGCCGCCCGAAATCCGAGGAAAGCAACGAAGGGGAAAGAATCATTCTGGTGTCTCTCTTCTCGCCACCCGGCACCTGCGCCGGATGCGTCTTGGCTGCCAGTTCAACATGCCGCGCCCGCAGTCGGTGGGTCATGGGCGGAATGCGCGGCAAAAAATTATGGGTCGGAATTTGGGTTCTGCCGGGCTCCGGCATCCGCAAATCCTTTAAAAAAACGTATCGGCGCCTGCTCCACGGCACTGGCGCGGCTTCAACATCTCCCGCAGGGCTTCCAGTTCGGCAATGGCTTCCCGCACAACCAACCTGCATCCGTCCGGCTGGGGCGGCAACAGCGTTTCCGGTTTCCCGGCCACTCTCTCGCCTCTCATGGCGTCCGCCATATTACCTGTCCTGGCGTCCGGCATATTACCTGCCCTGACGTCCGGCACATTACCTGTTCTGACGCCGGGCATCTCACCGGGTATCCCGGCCTTCATTTCGCCCGTCAGTCCGCCAGAACGAACGGTATCTCCGCGTGCGGCAACCTGCACCGTCAAAGGCTGTGCAGCTTCATGTGCCCTCTGCCGCGCCGGTTCGCCCAATCCCGGAGGAATCCCGTGTCCCGAAGCAAGCACCCGCGCCACAATGGCCTCTATGGCTTGCCTGTCCCGCGGAAAATCCTCTTCGTCGCCCACGCCGTCAGCCACCGCATCATGAGCAACATCGTCCCCTGCGTCACGGCCCGCCCCCGCGCCGGCATAACCGCCCGCCCCCGTCTGCCCTGCCCTTTGCAGGGCTGCCATCACGGCCTCGGTAAGCGTCTCGCTGTACAGCGACTGCATCGTCCCCGGCAGGGACGTTTCAGAAGGATGCCCATCCCCCGCCGCCTGTTCCGCAAAAAGCGGATCACCCTGTCCGGTCAAAATACGCCGCGCGCCTTCAATGGTCAGCCCGCGTTCATGCAGCAGATGGCGTATGGTCCGCAGGGTGGAAACATCCTGCTCCGTATAAAGCCTCTGGCCCTTTTCGGTACGGTGGGGGGCAAGCTGGGGAAACTCAGTCTCCCAGAACCTGAGCACATAGGTTTTCAGATTCAGCAGTTTTGCCGCCTCGCCTATGCGATAGGTTTTCTCCTCCATCCGTCCTCCATCCGCGCGGGTCAGCGGGCATTGCTCTCCAAGCACCACATACGGCGAGTATTCTCCTGCATTGACGCAACACAAGCCATAGCCCCGCCCGTCTCAATCACACAGAAGCACCCGAATCGCCCGCGCAACCCGCTCCGCAGGCTAAATACGCACAGGCAACGCCTTCTGGAGCGAATCTGCCACCTTTTCGCGCTCCTTGTCCACTTCCTTGTCCTTCAGGGTCTTGGCGGCATGGCGGAAGGTAAGGCGGAAGGTAAGATTGCGCACAGATTCCCCCTCCGCAGCCCCCGCATCACCTGACGCAGGCGGCACAAAAACATCAATAAGCACCACGCTCTCCAGCAGCGGCAGCTTCATGCCCTCCACATGATCCAGCACCGCCTGCACAGGCAGCGTTGCGGGGGCAATGACGGTCATGTCACGGCGCGACGGCGGATACACGGGCAGCGCGGCAAAGGCAATGGCATTGGCAGCATGCATCTCGCACAGGGCATCGGTGTCCAGATCGGCCATCCAAACATCCTTGCGGGCATGGTAGGCATCCGCGATGTCAGGCTTCACGCGCCCCATCACACCCACACGGGCACCGCCCGCAAACACGCCCACGCAGGGAGAAAGCCAGCTATGCCCCTTTTCGAGCACAAAGGTTCCCCGGCCCACATGCAGGTGCGCCAGCAGATGTTCCACACACCCCTTGATGTCCTGATAGTCCGCATCGGCCTGCACCTGCGGCCATTCCCCGTCAAAACGGTCGCCGTAGAAAAGAATGTTCAGGCGGCCGGATTCCTTGGCCGTGGTGTCCGAGGTGCTGTCCGCCTCAAAGATGTGCGCCAGTTCAAAGAGGCGCAGCCCGGTGTTGCCCTGCGCAATGTTGTGGCGCAGGTTCTGGAGCAGTCCGGGGGCAAGCGCGGTGCGCAGCACATCCTGTTCCGCCGTGAGCGGGTTCATGATGGGAATGCGCCCTTCAGCAGGCAGGCCGAGATGGTCCAGATCCTTCTGTCCCACAAAGGAATAGTTGATCACCTCGTTCAGGCCAAGGCCGCTACCCCAGCGCTTGATCTTGGCCCAGAAAAGATACTCGTTGCGCGCATCATCGCGGGCGGCAAGCGGGCGGCTCACCTTGGGCAGCACGGGAGCAATGCTGTCCATGCCGTACACGCGCGCCACTTCTTCAATCAGGTCGGCCTCGCGCTCATAGTCCAGCCGGTGGCTGGGCGGAACCACCTTCCACTCAGCCGATCCCTCTGCGGCGCTCTCCACAGTGCAGCCCAGCTTCTCCAGCGTCTTGCGGCAAAACGCATCACCCACATCCACGCCCAGCAGATCGCGGGCGCGTTCAGGGCGGAAGCGCAGAACAGGCGCCTTCCACGGACGCGGCTCAGCCTTGCAGATGCCGGGGCGCACGCTCGCGCCCGAAATTTCAGCCATCATGGCTGCCGCGCGGTTCATGGCAAACAGGCAGTTCACCTGATCCACGCCGCGCTCAAAGCGGTAGGAAGCATCGGAAGAAAGGCCCAGACGGCGGGCCGTCTTGCGCACGGAACCGGGGCGGAACACCGCCGCCTCAAGGAACACGCGGGTGGAGGTATCGTTCATTTCCGTGTTCAAACCGCCCATAACCCCGGCAATGCCCACGCTGCGCACTGCGTCCTTGATCATCAGGTCGCTCCCCTTCATGGAGCGCTCCTGCCCGTCCAGCGTGACAAAGGTTTCCCCTTCGTCCGCAAAATCCACCACTATGCGCCCGCCTTCCAGCAGATCCAGATCGTAGGCGTGCATGGGCTGGCCCAGTTCCATCATCACATAGTTGGTAATGTCCACAATGTTGGAAATGGGACGCAGGCCGATGGCATGCAGGCGATAACGCAGCCATGCGGGGCTTTTGCCCACAGAAAATCCTTCAAGGATGCGTCCGTGAAACACGGGGCACTGGTCGGCATCGGCAATTTCCACTGCCACTTCGCCTGTGCAGTCCGCGCCGGACTCCCTGAGCTCAAAAGAGGGCATGGTCAGCGGCAGGTCAAACGCCAGCGCCACCTCACGCGCAAGGCCCAGCACAGAAAGGCCGTCCGCGCGGTTGGGCGTAATGGAAATATCCAGCACCACGTCGTCAAGATCCAGCGCTTCCACCAGATTCGCACCGGCAACAAAGTCTTCCGGCAGCACCAGAATGCCCTCGTGCTCCTCAGAAAGTCCCAATTCGCGCTCCGAGCAGATCATCCCGTGCGAGGGCTGTCCGCGCAGCTTGGCCTTCTTTATCTCCATGCCGTCAGGCATAACGGTGCCCACCGTGGCGACGGGAACCTTCTGCCCCTTGGCCACGTTGGGCGCGCCGCACACTATGGTCAGCGGTTCGTCCCCGCCCACGTCCACGGTGCACACAGAAAGCTTTTCCGCCTCCGGATGCCGCACACAGTCGAGCACATGCCCCACCACCATATCTTTAATGGCGGCAAAGGGATGGATAATCTCTTCCAGTTCCAGTCCCAGCATGGTGAGCTTGTCGCCAAGCTCCTGCGGGGTGCCTTCGAACGGGACAAATTCACGCAACCATTTGAGACTCAACAGCATGTCAGACTCCCATGCCCTTCACGTTCTGCCGTGCGGCATGCACAGCCGCCGGATTGCTCCGGCGGGTTGCCCCGAACGCGACCGGAAAACCGGCCGCACGGATTATACGAACTGATGCAGAAAGCGCACATCGTTCTCGAAGAACATACGCAGATCGCCAATGCCATACTTGAGCATAGTCACGCGCTCCACGCCAAGCCCGAAGGCAAAACCGGAATACAGTTCCGGGTCGTACCCCACAGACTTGAACACTTCGGGATCGATCATGCCGCACCCGAGAATCTCCACCCATCCGGTCTGCTTGCAGACACGACAGGGCGCGCCGTTCACCGTTCCCTTCCCGCCGCAAATGCAGCACGAGATATCCACCTCGGCGCTGGGCTCCGTGAACGGGAAGAAACTGGGACGGAAGCGTACCCGCGTATCGCCGCCGAACACCGCCTGCAAAAAGGCGGTAAGCGTCCCGCGCAACTCAGCCATGCTCACCTTATGGTCCACCATAAAGCCTTCAATCTGGTGGAACATGGGGGTGTGCGTCAGGTCAGAATCGCGGCGGTACACCTTGCCCGGGGCAATGGCCGCCACAGGGGGCTTGCGCTGCTTCATGGTGCGTATCTGAAGCGGCGATGTGTGCGTGCGCAGCAGAACATCCTCGGTAACGTACAGGGTATCCTGCATGTCACGGGCGGGATGGTCCGAAGGCATGTTCAGGGCTTCGAAATTGTAGAAATCGTTTTCCACCTCCGGCCCGGTCACAATGTCATAGCCCAGCCCGCGGAATATGTCGCAGATTTCGGTCATGACAAGGGTGACGGGATGCAGAGAACCCTGCCACGGCTGGCGTCCGGGAATGGTGGGGTCAAAGAGCGAGAGCCGCGCCTCTTCCGCCGCCTGCACCAGCCCTGCCTTGCGTCCTTCGAACAGGTCGGTGAGCTGTTGTTTGACAATGTTGGCGGTCTTGCCCACAGCGGGGCGTTCCTCGACCGAAAGCTCCGGCAGGCGCTGCATTATCTGCGCGAGCTTGCCCTTGCGGCCAAGAAACTCCACGCGCAGCTCCTCCAGAGCATCCAATGAAAAGGCCCGGTCCAGGCCGCTTTCAAGCTCCCGGACCAGGCCTTCAAGATCATGGGTCAGGTTCATACCTGAGATCCCTTCTAATTGAGTTTGGATTTGGCAAGTTCCGCCAGCTTGGCGAAATCTTCCTTTTCCCGAACGGCAAGGTCGGCAAGGACCTTACGGTTCAGTTCCACACCGGCCAGGGCAAGGCCGTGTATGAACTTGCTGTAGGAGATACCGTGCAGGCGTGCGCCTGCGTTGATGCGGAGAATCCAGAGCTTGCGGAATTCACGCTTTTTAACCTTACGGTCGCGGTACGAATAGACCAGTGCGTTTTCCACGGCCTCGCGTGCGGTGCGGTACAGTTTGGAACGCGCTCCGCGATAGCCCTTAGCCAGCTTCAAATATTTCTTATGGCGGCGATGTGCTGCCATGCCTCTCTTGACGCGCATGGATACCCTCCAGGGTCTTTGTCACTCCGTGAGGCGAGAGTTTGGCCAACGGAGTGCAGGTAAAATCGTGTTTGTTGTCTAAATGGCGAACACAAAACCCCTACGCCTAGGCGTAGGGCATCATGCGACGCACGGCCTTCTCGTTGGTGCTGTCCACAATGGCGGACTGACCGAGATTCATCTTACGCTTGGCGCTCTTCTTCGTCAGAATATGACGCAGGTTCTGCTTGCGGCGGCGGAACTTGCCGCTGCCGGTCACAGAAAAGCGCTTGGCAGCGCACCGTCTGGTTTTCATCTTGGGCATTGGTATTCTCCTTACCGTTAACAGCCCGGCCACCGCCTACAGCAGCGGCGACAGGACATGTCAGAAACTCCTGAACAAACTAGGAGCTTCCATGAAATTCCTCATGAGCAAACGCACAGCGCATCCTCAGGGACACGCAGAGCGGGGATATTGCGACAATTTCCCGCGTAACGCAAGCCCCAAAAGCGGCTATTTTTTCGGCAGCGGCACCATAAGCATGTGCAGGGTGCGCCCTTCCGAACTCGGGGGCTGTTCCACCTTTGCAATATCCTTGGTATCTTCCACCACGCGCTCCAGGATAACCTGCCCACGGTCTTTGTGCACAATTTCGCGCCCGCGGAAAAACACGGTCACCTTGCAGCGGTCGCCGTCTTCAAGGAAGCGGCGAATGTGCTTGAGCTTGGTCTGGTAATCATGTTCATCCGTTTTAGGACGAACCTTGATTTCCTTCACCTGCACAACAGTGGCGTTGCGCTTGGCTTCCTGCTTCTTCTTGCTCTGCTCGAACTTAAACTTGCCGTAGTCCATGATTTTGCAGACCGGCGGTTCTGCATTCGCGGCAACTTCCACCAGATCCAGACCACGCTCCTTAGCAAGGTCTATGGCGACATTGCGGCTCAATATGCCCAACTGCTCACCCTGATCGTCGATAACGCGAACCTCGCGCGCACGAATCTGTTCGTTGCGGCGGGTCAAGTCCTGCGGCTCCGGACGCCGGTTCTTAGGAAAAGCGATAGCTCATCCCTCCATTATTGAACGGTTCCTCACAATCAGCCTTAATCAGCTCTGCCACTTCCGCCAGAGTCTTGAAGCCCATGTCGTCGCCCTTACGCGGGCGTACGCTCACACCTCCAGACTCCACCTCTTTGTCCCCGATAACAAGCATGTAGGGGATTTTGGCAACCTGCGCTTCGCGGACCTTGAAGCCCAGTTTTTCGTTGCGCACATCCGCCTCCACACGAATACCCTGCCGGGCCAGCTCAGCCTTGGCCTGCATGGCAAACTCTGCATGCGCATCGGTAATGGGGAGCAACCGCGCCTGTACAGGAGCAATCCATGTGGGGAAAGCCCCGGCGAAATGCTCCGTCAGAATACCGATGAATCGCTCCACCGAGCCCAAAATGACCCGATGAACCATAACCGGCCTATGCCGCTCACCATCTTCGCCGATGTACACCAAGTCAAATCTGTCAGGCAAGGTAAAATCGCACTGCACAGTCGCGCACTGCCACTCGCGGCCAAGGCAGTCACGCAGCTTGATATCTATCTTGGGTCCGTAAAACGCGCCGTCGCCCTCGTTTATCTCGTAGGGCAGCCCCACTCTGTCCAGCGCCTCGGTAAGCGCATTGGTGGCAAGATTCCAGTCGGCATCGGACCCGATGGATTTCTCAGGGCGCGTAGAAAGCTCCAGGCGGTACTCAAATCCGAACACCCCCATCACATCGCGCACAAAATCCAGCACGCCTATGATTTCTTCCTGCAACTGGTCCGGGCGGCAGATGATATGAGCATCGTCCTGCGTAAACTGGCGTACCCGCATCAACCCGTGCAGCACGCCGGATTTTTCATGGCGGTGCACAACCCCCAGTTCAAAGAACCGCTTGGGCAGTTCACGGTAGCTGCGCAGCTGCGATTTGTATATCAGCATGTGCGCCACGCAGTTCATGGGTTTCACGCCATAGGGCACTTCGTCAATTTCCGTAAAATACATATTTTCCCGGTAATTGGCGTAGTGTCCGGAACGCTCCCACAGTTCGCGCTTCAAAATCTGCGGCCCCTGCACTATGTCATACCCGCGCTTCAGGTGTTCCTTGCGCTCAAAGTCCTCAATGATGGTGCGGATAAGCGCGCCCTTGGGGTGCCAATAGGCCATGCCCGCGCCGCCTTCTTCCTGAAAGCTGAACAGGTCCAGCTGCGCCCCCAGCTTGCGGTGGTCGCGCTTCTTGGCCTCTTCCAGCATGGTCAGATACTTCTTCAGCTCCTTGGGATCGCTGAAGGCGGTTCCGTAAATGCGCGAGAGCATGCGGTTCTTTTCGTCCCCGCGCCAGTAGGCCCCGGCAACGCTCATCAGCTTGAACGCCTTCACAAACCCGGTGTCGGGAATATGCGGCCCGCGGCACAGGTCCACAAAGTCACCATGGCGATACAGCGAAACCGTCTCATCCGGCACGGCGTCAATAAGCTCCAGCTTATAGGTCTCGCCCATACCGGCAAACAGCTCGCGCGCCTCGTCCTTTGTGCACACCGAACGTTCAAAGGGCTGCGCCGCCTCAATGATCTTTGCCATCTCCGCTTCAATGGCTTCCAGATCCTCCGGCGTAAAGGCGCGGCTGAATTCGAAATCGTAGTAGAATCCGTTCTCGATGGAGGGTCCAATGGTCACCTTCACATCGGGGAAAAGGCGTTTCACCGCGTCAGCCATGATGTGGGCCGTGGAATGCCGCAGCAGCTCCACGCCCTCGGGAGTGTCCAGATAGACGGGGGTGAGGGTTTCGCACCCGGCGGGAACGGCGGCAGTAAGGTCAAGCATGGTCGTCCCGCACTTGACTGCCAGCACCTGCTTGAGCTTCTTTCCGCTCAGCGTTTCCTTCAGGGCGTCGCGGCAGAGCGAGCCTGCGGCAACCTCAACAACCTGTCCTTCAATAGACACGTTCACGATGGCTTCTCCTGAAAAATGATGTGAATAACGCAAAAGAGGGAGGCATTTCCGCCTCCCTCTGCTCCGATTCAGTGTGGTAGGCACGAGCAGCTTTGAACTGCTGACCCCTACCGTGTCAAGGTAGTGCTCTACCCCTGAGCTACGCGCCTACACCGTTACGGCGGAGATGGTATCTACGCACATGAGCCACCTTCGTCAAGCCCAAATCGCAGCCAAATCATTTTTTCTCCAAAAGATTCCTCCTCCGCCCTCACCTTTTCCCATATATAATGTCCAATTTTCCCTGAGCATGGAAAAAGATGAAAAGATTTCTCCCTTTTTGATGCGTGTCACATACCGCACGGGCCATCCGGCCTAGATTGCACTCAACGGCGCACGGAACATACGCACGCCGGACAACGCAAGCAAATAACCGGCGCGGCAGCATGGGCTTCAGACCTCCTCAGCGCAGCCGGAAAAACGGGAGCAGACCATGATCAAAAAATTTCTTTCCTTCTTTACCGGCAACGCCGCCAGCGGCGAACAGAAACCCTCTTCCAACAAGGAGCATGCAATGTTTTGCAACCAGTGTGAACAGACTGCCAAAGGAACCGGCTGCACCCAGATAGGCGTGTGCGGCAAGCAGCCCGAAGTGTCCGACATTCAGGACCTCGTGGTCTACTCCCTGCGCGGTCTCTCCCTTGCGGCCCTGAAGACCGGCAACAAGGATCTGGCCCTTGGCCATTTCACTGCCAAGATGCTCTTCACCACCCTCACCAACGTCAACTTCGACCCCGCACGTTTCCAGACCTTCATCAGCGACATCGTCGCCAAGCGCGATGAACTGCTTACCAAGGGCGGCGCATCCCTGCCCGCAGGTCCCGGCACCTACAAGCCCGCCTCCACCATCGACGGGCTGGTCGCACAGGCAGAAGGTCACGGCGTTGCCGACTTCGATTCCAACGACGATATCCGCTCCGTCAAGCAGCTTCTGGTTTACGGGCTCAAGGGCCTTGCCGCCTACGCCGACCATGCGGGCATTCTCGGCCAGCAGGACGAGAAGGTATACGACTTCCTGTACAAGGCTCTTGCGGCCGGATACGACGGCGTAGAGCGCGACCTGAATGCATGGGTGGGCCTGCTGCTGGAATGCGGCAACGTGAACCTGCGCGCCATGGAACTGCTGGACGCAGGCAACACCGGCACCTACGGCCACCCTGTTCCCACGGAAGTGCCGCTGGGGCAGAAGAAGGGCAAGGCCATCCTCGTTTCCGGTCACGACCTGAAGGACCTGCACGAACTGCTCAAGCAGACGGAAGGCAAGGGCATAAACATATACACCCACGGCGAAATGCTGCCCTGCCACGGCTACCCGGAACTGAAGAAGTACCCCCACTTCTACGGCCACTTCGGCACCGCATGGCAGAACCAGCACAAGGAATTCCCGGCCTTCCCCGGTGCCATCCTGTTCACCACCAACTGCATCCAGAAGCCGCAGGACTCTTACAAGGCCAACGTGTTCACCACCGGCCTGGTGGGCTGGCCCGGTCTGGTCCACTGCGAAAACCGCGACTTCACTCCCGTGATCAAGCGCGCCCTTGAACTGCCCGGCTTTACCGAAGACAAGCCCGGCAAGACCGTGCTCACCGGCTTTGGCCGCAACGCGGTGCTCGGCGTGGCAGATAAGGTCATCGACGCCGTGAAGGCCGGTGCCATCCGTCACTTCTTCCTGGTGGGCGGCTGCGACGGTGCCAAGCCCGGACGTAACTACTACACCGAGTTCGTGGAAAAGACCCCCAAGGACACCGTGGTGCTCACCCTCGCATGCGGCAAGTTCCGGTTCTTTGACAAGCAGATCGGCGACATAGGCGGCATTCCGCGCCTTCTGGACGTGGGCCAGTGCAACGATGCCTACTCCGCCGTGCAGATCGCCGTGGCGCTTGCCAACGCATTCAACTGCGGCGTGAACGACCTGCCCCTCTCTCTCGTGCTCAGCTGGTACGAGCAGAAGGCCGTGGTCATTCTGCTCACCCTGCTGGCGCTCGGCATCAAGGATATCCGCCTCGGACCCTCACTGCCCGCGTTCGTAAGCCCCAACGTGCTGAACTTCCTTGTAGAAAACTATAACATCAAGCCCATCTCCACGCCTGACGAAGACCTCAAGGCCATTCTGGGCTAATCCCATCAGAACATCGGGAGGGGTGCCTCCTCTCCCCTCCCGATGTCCTGCATTCTTCCCACCACCCGGCAAGACGGAACTCCGAACCAACGGCAGCACCCATTCCGGCGCTGGCCGGTCACAGGACCGGGCATCACCAGAGCGGGTGAAGCACCGCAACCCAAGTGCCCGTCCCGGAACCAAGTAAGGCGCCGACCATGGCACCAGACACAGCTTAGGGCCCGGCACCAACAAAAATATGCAAAATCAATTATCCACAGGGGATACCAATATGTCCAAGATCAAAAGAAAGATTATCGAAATTGACGAAGAAAAGTGCACCGGTTGTGGCCTGTGCATCGTGGACTGCGCAGAAGGCGCACTGGCCATCGTGGACGGCAAGGCCAAAATCGTAAAGGATTCCTTCTGTGACGGACTGGGCGCGTGCATCGGCGCATGCCCGGAAAACGCCCTGCACATCATCGAACGCGAGGCGGACGACTTTGACGAGGAAGCCGCTCTGGCATGGGTTGCCCGGCGCGATGGCAAGGCCACCCCGTCCCACAGTTCCCACGCTTCACACGGCCCGCACGGTCACGGCCCTGCTCACATCGGGCACGCCGGCCACGGTGCTCAACATGGTCATGCGCACGCAGGCGGCCATGGGTGCGGCTGCCCCGGCTCCATGGCCAAGCGCATCACCCCCATGCAGTCAGCACCAGACGGCATACAGGCCGTAACGGTAGAAGGCGGCCCCGTTTCCGGCCCCGGCCACTGGCCGCTCAAGATTCGCCTTGTGCCGCCCACGGCGGAATACCTGAAGGGTGCAGACGTGCTGGTGGCCGCAGACTGCGCCTCCGCAGCCTCCCCCATCTTCCACAGCGAATTCGCACGCGGCAAGGTGGTGCTCATCGGCTGCCCCAAGTTTGACGATACCAACGCCTACGTGCAGAAGATAACAGACATCCTCGCCACCAGCGGCATCCGTTCCATCGCGGTGCTGCGCATGGAAGTCCCCTGCTGCCGGGGCCTCTCACAGGCCGTGTTCGAAGCAGCCAAGCGCGCAGACACCGGCATTCCGGTGGAGGAAATCATCATGACCTGCGGCGGCGGGCGCGCGCAGCAGACTCTGTTCGGGCAGTAGCCACAAAACAACAGCCCCCGGCCGGTTCCGCATGGCGGACTCAGGCCGGGGGCTGTTCATTGTGTGTCGATCCGTTCCGGCTCAAAAACTTCCGGACATTGTTCAAGGCAAAAGGCGCAATTACGGCTGCGGTCTGTCCGCCACCTCGCGCACATATCCCCCGGAACGCACCGTGTCCAGATACGTGGCGCACACCACGCGCAGCAACGAGGCAAAGTTGCCTATCTGGCCGTGCAGGGCAACCGCTTCGTCATGCAGTGCCTCCAGAAACTTGGGCAAAGAGGTGTCTTCCGACTCGGCAAGCTCCTCCAGCACAGCCCAGAATCGCCGCTCAAGCCGCACGCTGGTCACGCCGCCATGCAGACGCACAGAGCGGGTTACCTGTTCGTATTCCGCAGGTTCGGTGGAAGCGTAAATCCGGCACATTATGGCACCTCTCTTTTCGCCGTTCCATACAGCGCACCGGCAAACACCATAGACCGCCGCGTTCTCCCCGGCGGACTCCGGCACCCTCACACCCGCGCCCTTCAACCGGGCACCCTGCGAGATCGTGCTACCGCAGCCTATCCCAGCAGGTCGGCAATCTTGCGCAGCCACTGCGGGTGCGCGGGCCATGCGGGGGCGGTCACTATGTTGCCGTCCGTAACAGCCTCATCCATCGGCAGGTTCACATACTCGGCCCCTGCCAGACGCACTTCCGGAGAGCAGGCAGGATAGGCGGAAATCCGCCGCCCGTCCAGCGACACCGCCGCCGCCAGCAGCTGCGCACCGTGGCACACAGCGCCGATGACCTTACGGGAGTCGTAGAAGTGGCGCACCATGGCAAGCACCTTGTCGTTCAGGCGCAGATACTCAGGCGCACGCCCTCCGGGAATGATCAGTCCATCATACTTTTCCGGTACCACCTCGTCAAAGGTGGCGTTCAGGGTAAAATTGTGCCCCGGCTTTTCCGAATAGGTCTGGTGTCCTTCAAAGTCATGGATGGCGGTCGCCACCGATTCTCCGGCCTTCTTGCCGGGGCACACCGCGTCCACCGCATATCCCATGGCCTGCAAGGCCTGAAAGGGCACCATGATTTCATAGTCTTCCACAAAATCGCCGCAAATGAGCAACAGTTTCTTTGCCATCGAGAAATCCTCCTTGGTTTGGTACACCCTATACCATTTTCCCGCGCAAGGGTAACATCTCTCTACTACGCCATTCACTGCCGCCTCCGCTGACCGCACAAAAAAAAAGAGGGCAGCCGCATGGCCGCCCTCCCCTGTTCTTCATTGAACCGGAAGCTGCTAAAGATTGGCCACGAAATCCTGATTATGGATTTCCACCTTGCCCTTCTTCACCAGTTCGTTGACAAAAGCGCGGAACAGTTCCTGCTTTCTGGCGTTCAGCATGGAGGCAATCACGCGTTCTTCCGCGCTCTTCCATTCTTCTTCAGTGGGTGCCGCCACGTCCTTCACGCGGAAGAACACGGCACCTGCGGTGCTCATGAAGGGGCCGGACCACGTGTCTGCGGTACCGGAGAACACGGCCTCCATAAGCTCGGGAGCCTGTCCCAGACCGGGCACCACCCCGTTGCGGTTAATCAACGGCGAGGTCTGCACGGTATCCGCCAGTGCCTTGGGAAGATTGCCCGCCTTCACATCGTTGGCAATGGCTCTGGCTTCCTCTCCCGCCATGCGGGTGGCGGCTTCCTGCAGCAGGCGTCCTTCAATGGCGGGCTTCACCTGCTCAAAGTGCACAAAACTCTCAGGCTTGCTGGTGTTCACACGGGCAAGAATATACCCGCCTTCCACTTCAAGGGGCGATTCCACAAGGCTGTCAGCCGGAGTGCTGAAAACGATCGCAGCGGACTCTTCCTTCAGTCCGGCCACGTCCTGCGCGCGGGACCGGGGGAATTCCGGCGTGGAACGCAGTTCCAGCTTGTGCTCGTCAGCCGCTGCGGCAAGCGCCTTGCCTGCAAGCAGTTCTTCGAACACGGTATCCATGGTGTCCGCAACCTTGTCTGCCGCTCTGTCTTCGGCTATGCGCCTGCGGATATCATCGCCCACTTCATCAAGGGTCTTCACCTTGCGGGGCGTCACGGCTTCAGCCTTTATGATATGGAAGCCGAACTGCGTGCGCACCACATCGGAAACCTGCCCGGCCTTCAGGGCAAAGGCGGCGTCTTCAAACGGCTTGACCATGGCTCCCCGGCCAAAGGTGCCCAGATCGCCACCCTGCGGAGCGGAAGGACACTCGGAAACAGCCTTGGCCACTGCCCCGAAGTCCTCACCCTTGGCAATACGGGCTTTCACGGCCTCAATCTTTGCCTTGGCTTCGGCAACCTTCTCTTCGGGAGCGTTTTCATCGGCAAGCACCAGAATGTGCCGTGCCTGCATGGATTCTTCCTGCACAAAAGCGCTTTCGCTGTTGGCTTCGTAATAGGCAGCCACGTCTGCGTCAGACACCTCGTCGGGGCGCGCAAGACTGCGCGGGGTAATGAGAATATAGTCAAGGCTCACGCGCGCGGGCTGGCTGAACTGCTGTTTGTTGTTCTCATAAAACTGCTGCACGCTTTCCGGGTCAACGGTGGCCTTTTCCACAAAAGAGGCGGCTGCAAGCACAGCGTACTCTATAGACCGGCGCTCACCCGCAAAGGCAAAGGCGGCGCGCGCTTCTTCGGCAGTCACGGCTGCGGGCAGGGTCACATAGTCCTGCATCTTTTCCAGCAGCAGGTCCTGACGGTAGCTTTCCTCAAACTGCCCGGGGGTCATACCCTGCGCAGCCAGCACCTTTTTGTACACATCGCCGTCAAACACTTCCTGCTCATTGCGGAACACGGCAATGGAAGCAATGGTCTTCTTCAGTTCGTGGGGGGTCACCGTCACGCCCATGCGCTCGGCTTCCTGAAGAATCAGCTTCTTGGTCACAAGCTGCTGCAGCACCTGCTGCCCGAACCCGATCTGCCGCAGATCTTCGGCCTTCAGGCCGGGAATCTGCTGCTTCATCATGGCGAACTGCTGCTCGTATGCCTGCTTGAATTCAGGCACCAGAATGGGCTTCTCGTTCACGGTGGCGAGCACGCTCGCGTTCTTTGAGGGGCTCATGGACCCCACGCCCCAGAATACGAACACTATAATAATAAGGGCAAAGGCAATCTTTACGCCCCACGACTGGGCATTCTGCCGAATAGAGTCCAACATGCTCCGTTTCCTTTCGTTCTGACGTGTGGCGCCGTAATGCTACGCAACGCCGGTTTTTGACAGACGGACATAATTAAGCAGTCCGCCTGCCCGAATAATGTCCAATTCCTTCTGCGTCAAATCATTCCTCACGGCCACGCTGCCGCCGCCCGCAACGGCAACCCGCACTATGCCGCCTGCCGTAATCCCGGCCACAGGCACGGTCAGCCGCTGCCCGAGGGCAAGCACATCATAGTCCGCCTTGTCTTCCAGCATAAGCGGCAAAATGCCGAAGTTCACCAGATTGGCGCGGTGAATGCGCGCAAGCGACTTGGCAATGACGGCGCGAACTCCCAGATGCCTCGGTGCAAGGGCCGCGTGCTCGCGTGAAGAGCCCTGACCGTAATTCTCGCCCGCCACGATAACGCCGTTGTCACAGGCTTTGGCCCGGGCCACAAACTCTTCATCCACCCGGTTGAACACGTAGGCGCTTATGGCGGGCACGTTGGACCGCAGCGCGGTAATCTCCGCCCCTGCGGGCATAATGTGGTCGGTGGTGATATCGTCGCCCGCCTTGAGCAGCACGTCCGCTTCCAGCACATCGCCAAACCCTTCAAACTTCTCCAGCGCCACGATATTCGGTCCGCGCTGCACCTCCACGCCGTCGCCGTCCGCCGGCGGATACAGGAACATGTCCCGTATGCTGGGCACATCGGCGGGCAGATCGGGCACGGCGGGAGCGGTTCCCCACGTGGCAGGGTCGGTAAACGCACCGCGGATAGCCACCATGGCGGCGGTCAGGGGGCTTACCAGATACACCTTGGCATCCTTGGTACCGGAACGGCCCTCAAAATTCCTGTTAAAGGTGCGCACGGAAACGCCGCCGGAAACGGGAGATCCCCCCATGCCTATGCACGGACCGCACGAACATTCCAGCAAACGCGCACCCGCGTCCAGCAGCGGCTCAACCAGCCCTTCGCGTGCCAGCATCTTGAGCACCTGCTTGGAACCAGGGCTGATAAGGGTGTCCGTTTCCGGGCTGACCTTGGCGGCGGCAAAAAGTTGCGCCACAGACTTCATGTCCGCATAGGAAGAGTTGGTGCACGAACCTATGGCCACCTGCTGCACGGCAAGCCCTGCAAGCTCCCGCACGGGCATCACGCGGTCCGGCATGTGCGGCTGCGCCGCAAGGGGTTCCAGTGCGGAAAGGTCAATGACCACTTCTTCGTCATAGGTGGCGTCCGCATCGGCAACAAGCTCCTTCCAGTCTCCCTCGCGGCCCATGGCGGCAAGGAACTGGCGGGTCTGCCCGTCACTGGGAAAAACCGATGTGGTGGCGCCAAGCTCCGCCCCCATGTTGGTAATCACGGCGCGCTCAGGCACAGAGAGCGTGGCAACGCCGGGACCGGCGTACTCAAACACCCTGCCCACGCCGCCCTTCACAGAAAGCAGACCCAGCAGATGCAGGATAACATCCTTGGCAGAAGCCCACCCGGTCAGCGCGCCTTCCAGCCTCACCCGCACCACCTTGGGCATGGCGATGAAATACGGCTCGCCCGCCATGGCAAGCGCCACGGAAAGCCCGCCCGCGCCCATGGCAAGCGAACCTATGCCGCCCGCCGTGGGGGTATGGCTGTCCGAACCCACAAGGGTCGCCCCCGGCTTGGCAAAATTTTCAAGGTGAAGCTGATGACAGATGCCCGTGCCGGGAGGCGAAAACACCACCCCGTATTTCCTGGCCACGGTACGCAGAAAACGGTGGTCGTCCGGGTTGCGGAAGCCCATCTGCAAGGTGTTGTGGTCCACATAGCTCACGGAAAGATCAGTACGCACGCGGTCCACGCCTATGGCCTCAAACTGGAGATAGGCCATGGTTCCCGTGGCGTCCTGCGTCAGGGTCTGGTCTATACGCAGGCCTATTTCCCCGCCGGGAACCATCTCCCCGGAAACGAGATGCGCTGCGATTATCTTCTGCGTAACGTTCATGGTCATGCTGCTTTTCCTGCTTGATTCTGTTTCGCGGACGGTGCGCCCATGCGGCTGCCTTGCGAAAAGGCACTGCCGTAAAACGCGTTCAGCACGGGGAAGATTGCGGCGGCTGCAACGCTCCGCCACCCATCTGCCGACGGCCGATTCCACACCCGTCCTCCGGTCTGCCGGAGGCGTCACCGCCAGCTTGCTTGCTACAAAAAACCAGACTCCCGCGCATCTCTCATGCGCCCGGAGCCTGTCCTGCCTGCGTCAGGCATCTCTCCGCCGCCCTCATGCCGCCTTGCCTGCGGTCTTCGCCACGCCGCACAGGGCGCATCCCTTATCGGGTCCGATAAGGTCCGGTACCACCCGGCAAGACTCATCGTGCTGCGTCCGCGCCTGCGCCCCCCGTTCCATCCGCCGCACAAAGGCTTGGTCCTACGGGATATCCAGCCCCGCGCCCCTGTACTCATTCAGCTTGTTCCGCAACGTACGTACGGAAATACCCAAAATTTCAGCAGCCTGCGTCCTGTTGCCGGAGGTAAGCTCCAACCCCTTCAGGATCATAATGCGCTCCATCTCGTGCAGGGGAATTACAGCCTGCCCGAACACGGCATCTCCCGCGCCTGCGGCAGCATCTGACCCAAGCCCCCCCGACACACCCGACACTCCCGGCATACCGCCAGCAGCACCCGAAGCCGCAGCAGAGGCATATCCGCCCTCTGCCCCGTCTGCGCTCTCACCCGCGCCGTCGTCCTCTGCAAACAGGGGCCAGCTGTCAGGGTCGAGCAGAAAATGCTCCTTGCGGACAGGCCCGCGACCGGCCAGCAGCGAGGCGCGCTCCATCAGGTTCTGCAATTCACGCACGTTGCCCGGCCAGTCATATTCCGTCAGCCAGTCCAGTGCTTCCTGCGAAAATTCCAACCTGCCCAGCCCGTACTCCCGCACATACATATCCACAAAGAACCGGGCCAGTTCTATCGCATCCTCCCCCCGCTCCCGCAGGGCGGGCAGGCGCAGGGGAATAACGTTCAGCCGGAAGAACAGGTCCTGCCGGAACTTGCCCTCGCGGACCCAGTCCTCCAAATTCCTGTTGGTGGTAGCCAGCACGCGCACGTCCACCTTCACGGTCTCCGTGCCGCCCACCCGGTCCACCTCGCCCTCCTGCAGCACGCGCAGCAGTTTGGCCTGCAACCCTAAATCCATCTCGGAAATTTCGTCCAGCAGCAACGTGCCGCCGCTGGCAAGCTCAAACTTGCCCAGCTTGCGGGCTATGGCCCCCGTAAACGCGCCCTTCTCATGGCCAAAAAGTTCGCTTTCCAGCAGATGCTCAGGCAGCGCGGCGCAGTTCACCGCCACAAACGGGCCTTGCGCCCTGTCGCTGCAGGCGTGCAGATAGCGGGAGAACATTTCCTTGCCGGTGCCCGATTCGCCGGAAATGAGCACCGTTGCGCGAGAAGGTGCCACCTGCCTCGCAAGGGCCAGCACCCGGCGCATAACAGGATTGCTGCCGATAATATTCAGCCCGCCGCCACCCTGCTCGGCAGGCAGCGGCCTGCGCCCGCCAAGGGTGGTTGCCTGCGGCACCGGTGCGGCCTTGCGCGCGGAAGGCACAGCGGCAACAACCTTCTCGTAGAGCAGCGGTTCCAGCCAGTAGTCATGTGCGCCAAGGCCGAGAAACCGCTCCGCCTCATCCACAGACCCTTTGTCACTGAATACGATGACGGGCGGAAACGCCGGATCATCCTGGCTTACGGCCAGCAGATCCTCCACCTTGTATCCGGGAAGCTGCGGACGGGAGAAGATAACCCCCGGCCCGGACTTGCGGATGAAGGCGGAAGCGCCCTTAAGGTTTTCCGCCAGCCCCACCTCGTACCCCGCCTCCTTGAGCCGGGGAAAGATGTGCGTCACGGAAGCCGCCGGGGCGAGAAAAAGTATACGTCTCAGTGACATGCCTTACCTGATAACCTCATGCGGAAAGAATCGCAAGAATCAGCCATGCACCATGGCACAAAATGCTGCAATTGGCAAAACATGGTATTGACCTCCTCCGGGCGCTCCCGTAGCCTTTCAGCCTGATTGCCGCACCGGCCCGGAACCGTTCAGCCTACACAGGACTCCCCCCATGCTCCACAAAGACCTTACAGACCTCCTCCGGCTGGTTGCCGCAGGCGATCTTTCGCCGGAACAGGCAACCATGCGGCTGAAAACCGCCCCCAGCGAAGCGGTGCTGAACGGCGTGCACGTAGACCACCACCGCGCCCTGCGCACCGGGCTGGGAGAGGCGGTGCTGGCAACAGGCAAGAGCGATGAGCGCCTGCTCGCCGCCGTGCGCTGCCTGCATTCCGGCAGCACGGACAAGAACCACGCTCCCGCGCCCGTTCTGGTCACACGCGTGTCCGAAACGCAGGGCGAACTGCTTTTGCGGCAAGTTCCCCACGGGCACTACCACAAGGAAGCCCGCCTTTTCTCCGTGGGCAGGGAACTGCGCCTTACCCCGCCCTACAAGGCGCAGGGCGATGTTCTGGTGGTCACCGGCGGCGCGGCAGACATGCCCGTGGCGCTGGAAGCACTGGGCACCGCGCAATTCTACGGGCTTGACGCGGGCCTTATCCCTGACGTAGGCGTGGCGGGTCTTCACCGTCTGGCCCCCCATCTGGAAGCCCTGCACACAGCGCGGCTGCACATCGTGGTGGCAGGTATGGAAGGTGCGCTGCCCAGCGTGGTGGCGGGCCTGTGCGGAAGCCCCGTGGTGGGCGTTCCCACCTCCGTGGGCTACGGCGCAGGCGCGGGCGGCATCGCCCCCCTGCTGGCCATGCTCAATTCCTGCGCGGCGGGCCTGTGTGTGGTGAACATAGACAACGGCTACGGAGCGGCAGTGTTCGCCGCCAAACTCCTGAACACCCTAGGCCAAGAGTAGCCCATGCGCCTCGCCTTCTTCAACGCTACCCGCAGCTGGGGCGGCGTAAAGACATGGACCCTCGAATTCGCCTCCGCCCTGAGCGGGCTGGGACACTCCGTCACAGTGTTCGGCAGGCCGGGACCGTTCATCGAGCGCGCCCTGTCGCTGGGGCTGGACGCCCGCCCCACGGAATTCGGGCCGGACTACAATCCCGTTGCCATTGCCCGGTTTGCGCATCTTTTCAGAACGGAAGGCACACAGGCCGTGCTGGTCAACGTGGGCCGCGACCTGCGCACAGCAGGCATTGCCGCCCGTCTGTGCGGCATCCCGCTCATCCAGCGCATCGGCCTGCCCGGCGACATGAAAAACGTCTGGAAGGTACGCGCCCTGCACCACCTGCTGCGCCCGCACTACCTCTGCCCCTGCCGTTTCAACCGCGACGGACTCCTGCAGAACCTGCCCTTCATCAACCCTGCGGACACCACGGTCATCCACTCGGCAAAAATTCCTGCCGATACCCCGCCCGCCCGCATGGGATCGCCGCTGCGCATCGCCACCACCAGCCAGCTGAAGCCCGACAAGGGCCATGCGGGACTCATGCTCGCACTTGCGCGGCTCAAGGCGGCGGGCCACGCCTTCCACTGGGATGTGGCAGGCACGGGCCAGTCGCAGGAAGCCCTGCACGCGCAGGCCCGTTCACTGGGCCTGTCGGACTGCATAACATGGCACGGCTGGACGCAGGACGTGCGCTCCATCCTGCGCCCTGCAGACATCTTCGCCCTGCCCTCCCTGAGCGAAGGGCTCCCCAACACCCTGCTGGAGGCCATGGCGGAAGGTCTGGTGCCGGTGGCCCGCAACGTGGGCGGCATAGCCGAGGTATGGCCCGCCGTCCTGCCGGAATTTCTCGTTGCAGACACTGCCGCAACAAGCGATGAAGCGGCCGATGCCTTCTTCCCCGTGCTGGAACGCATCCTCACCGCCCCGGCGGAGACGGTTCTGCAATGGAAGCGGCTTACGTGGGAACAATGCGTGCATCACTTCTCGCTGGACGTGCAGGCCCGCAAGCTGGAACTTTTTTTCTCAGACCTCGTGCCGGGCGGCACACCGCCCCGGAATAACGGATAGCCACCACATGCACATCATCTTCTGCACCTCCTCAAGCACCAAAAGCGGCGGCTCACGTCAGGCACTGTATCTGGCGCAGGAATTCATCCGGCGCGGGCACACGCTCACCTTTTTCACTCCCGCCGACTCCACCCTGCGCTCGCTGGATGCGTCCATAACATGGGCCGACCTGCCAGAACGCCCCCGCCATTGGCGCGCAGCCATCGAGGCGGCGTTTCCCTCTGCCGCAGGCAAACCCGTTCCCGCCGTGTTCCATGCGTTCCACAACAAGGCGGTCAAAAAGGCAGCATGGTGGGGTCTTTTGTGGCGTTCGCGCGGCGTGGTCTGTGTCGCCCACCGGGGCGTGGTCTACAAACCGGGCAATCCTCTTCCCTACTGGTCGCCGGGCATCGGCGCCTTCGCCGTCAATTCGCAGGCCTGCGCCCGCGTGCTGTCCCGGTGCGGCGTGGGCAGTGCCCGGCTGCATGTGGTGTATAACGGCATCCCGGATGCACGCACGGTTCCGCACACTCCTGCAACGGAAATGCGAAAACAGCTGCATATCCCGGATTCACGCTTCATATTCGGCACGGTGGCGGGCAACAATCCGGTCAAAGGCGCAGATATCCTCCTGCGGGCTTTCGCGGCAGCCCGCCTGCCCAATACCTCACTGGTCATGGTGGGCGTCTCTCCCGCGCAGTGGGGCGACCTTGCCGCAGAGCTTGGAGTGGAAAACGACGTGCGCATGATTGAGCACACGGAACATGTGGCGGACTACCTGAACATCATGGATGCCTTCGTGCTGCCATCGCGCTCCGAGTCCATGCCCAATACGCTGCTGGAGGCCATCCGCATGGGCCTGCCTTCGGTCGCTGCAGATGTAGGCGGCGTGGGCGAACTGCTAGCCGACTGCGGCATTCTGGTTCCGCCGGATTCCCCGGAAGCCATGGCGCAGGCCATGGCAGAAATGCGCGGCAGCGCAACGGCGCGGGAGCACTGGGCCGCCAACAGCAAAGCCCGCGCACCACTGTTCTCCATCTCCAACCGGGCAGAAAGCATGGAATCCATCTACCGCAACCTGTTCGCAGCCCGAAAGCTGCTCCCGGAATAACCGCACAAGCTGCGGCAGACAAAACGGAAATACGCCCCCTCACCCGTTCCGCACGGCACATACAGCGGAGATTCGCGCATGGCAGACAACCGGCCCCACAAAACACCAGACCTCCATACCACCGCCGGCAGCAGCGTTCCTCAGGAAGCGCAGGGCGCACATGGCGGCGAGGTGTACCGGCTGGCCCGCCGCCTCGGCGTTTCCCCGGACGCCATTCTCGATTTTTCCAGCAACGCCAATTCCCTGTGCGACGATCTCACACGCGCCATTCTGGAAGCCATTCCCTACTCCTACCGGCACTACCCGGACACCTGGTGTTCCGCCTTGCGGGACCGGCTCGCAAAGCATGAACAGGTTTCCCCGGCGTCCGTCCTGGTAGGCAACGGCTCCTCCGAGAATATCTTTCTGACCGTGCAGCAGCTTCGCCCGCGCACCGCCGTGCTGCTGGCTCCCATCTTTTCGGAATACGTGCGGGCGTGCGAGGCGTTCGGCGTGGAATACACCCTCATCCCCTGCCGGGAAGAACACGGTTTTGCCTGCACCCCCCGCGAACTTGCCCTGCTGGCGGAGCATCCGGCGGATATGGCAATCATCTGCTCGCCCAACAATCCCGCCTGCGTCACTTATGAAAATATGGCGGATATTCTGGGAGCCGTACGCGCCCGGACCGTGGTTGTAGACAACACCTACGCCGAATTTCTCTGGGGACTGCCCGAATACGCAGCCAACCGCCATGCCGCCTACAGCCCCTTGCTGCCCCCACACACAGAGCTTGTCACGGTGCAGAGCTTCACCAAGTTCTTCTACTGCACAGGGGTACGGCTGGGGTATTCCGTAAGCTCGGAATCACTCACACGGCGGCTGGAAGAAGGCAAAACACCGTGGACAGTGTCCGCCTTTGCGGAACAGGCAGGGCTGGCGTTCATGGATGAACAAAAGACTCTGCCCGCTTACCGGGCGCGTCTGAAGGACATGCGCCGCGAACGTGCAGCCTTTGCAGCCGCCCTTACGGCAACGGGCATGTTCATGGAAGACAGGATTTTTCAGGGAGTCAACTTCATCACGGCACGGCTTCGGCACCCCGGTCAGACGGCGGAAGTCTATGCCGGGCTGCTGGAACACGCCATTCTGGTGCGGGTGTGCGACAACATTCCCGGCATGCCTCCCGGCTTCCTGCGTATGCAGGTACGCGAGCAGGCGGCGTGGCAGCAGCTCACGTCCGTGCTGGCATCCCTGCGTCAGGCATGAGCAGGGCACGGCAGACCTGATCAAGCTCTCCTTCCAGCGATGCCAGAACTCCGCCAAGCGCCTGCGGCTCCATGCCCAGCTTATCCCAGACGGCATGGTCCAGCGGCAGCACGCGGGCATCCGCCACCGCCCCAAGCCCCAGCGACTTCACCACCGTATCCGCCACATGCACTATGGCAGGCTCATCATGCTCCGTGCAGCGCGAAGGCGCATGGTGGTGCAGTACCGCAGCCACCAGATTGGGGGGAAAATTCCATTTCTCAAATATCCTGCCCCCCAGCCGGGCATGGTCAAATCCCATAACATACCGCTCCGCTTCAGGAAAAGTGCACCGCCGCGTCTCCACCACGTCCAGCACCTGCTGCGCCATGCCGGGATGGGTGCAGCACAGCGCCAGCCACCCCATGTCGTGCAGCAATCCCGCAACGAAGTATTTTTCAGGGTTTTCACTTCCCGCAATACGGGCAATGCTCCGGGCGGTCATGCCCGTGGCTATGGAGTGCTTCCAGAACACATCCAGATTGATGCATTCCGGCGGCCGCTCCCTGAACAGCCCGAGCATGAGCGTCCCCAGCGCAAGGGTGGAAATCTGCCGCGTTCCCAGCACCGCCACCGCCCGCGACACCGTGTCAATGGAGGAACGGAAGCTGAACAGGGCGCTGTTCACCAGCCGCAGAATGGAACTGGTCATCTTGGGGTCCAGACTGATCACCCTGCCCAGTTCATCCACGGTGACATCGTCGCGCTCGATAAGACTCTGCAGTTCGTGAAATACCTGCGGCATGGCAGGCAGCTTCACGCTTGCGGCAATGACTTCAAAGGATTCCTCTCCGGCGGGAATCGCCGGGGGCGACACCAGCTTGGGCAACACCTCTCTGGACCGCAGCGGATTCACCGCTTCCGGTGCGCATGCGTCACACCCGCACACCGGCAGCAGCCGGAGCCGTGCCTCATCATACAGCCAAGCCAGCAACGGATGTTCTGTGCCTGCATGCCTGAACCGTTCCGTCAGTATCCTTTCCGCCTGTTCCGTCTCCGCCTTGCCGTAGGCAAATACGCACTCTTCCATTACAGCGCCCTCGTTCCCCCCAAGTCTTCCATGCACCATAGGGCAGAGCATATCAGAACGCAACCCGCTCCTGATCTTCCGCTTTCGCCTCCCCACTGCGTTCCTGTCGTCCGCCTGCCGTGTATCCCAAACGGACAAGCCCCCTGAGAGGGGAATCTCAGGGGGCTTGTCAAAATGAAGCGACTGAATCAAAGTCCGCGAAGCGAGGGACCACACGGACATAAGACCGTTTGTTGTCTTATTCCGTTTGCACACGGTGTGCCAAAAGCAACACCGTGCGCTAACCCGCGCCCCGTGCCCGTTCCGGCGCTTCCCGTCCGGCTGGACACGCTACGAAATTTCGTATACTACGAATAATCGTAACGAAAATTCGTAACACAACCGTACGGAGCACCCATGTCCGATACCACCTCACCGGCAGATTCGCCCACGGCATCCCCGGCAGTATCACCAGTCGCCGCTCCCCGCCCTCACCCTGCAAGGCAGCAGCTCGGGCAGCCGGACCCGCAACTGGTTCCCACCCTGCACAGCATAGACGTCAGCCCCTTTCTGGACCTCATGCTGGGCATCGCCCGCGAAAGAACCATAGACGGCATTCTGCGCCTGACCAAACGCACCTACAGGGGCAAGCACGTAATTTTCGGCGGTCTGTGGATTGTTGCCTCACAACGCATTACCGGCACGTCGGAGCACAGCAAGCCCGGCGCAGACCGCAAACTCCGCCTCATGGCCTATTCCGGCATGGGCAAACCGCGTCCGTCGCTCTGGCGTCATCCGGACGGCACGTATGACCTCGTTCCCTTCACCGACCCTATCCTCGGCCCCAGCACGGCGGGCGAACCCACATTTGCCGCCTCGGCCGATGAATGGGAACGCCCCTACTGGGCAGTGGAGCACGGCTACCACGCCTATTCCGCCTTTCCCATCATGCACAAGGACGAGCTTTTAGGTGTTATGGCCGTATTCTACGACAGGCCCATGACCGGCGAGCAGGCAGACATGCTGCTCATGCACCGCAAGATGCACAAGATTTATGCAGACTCACTGGCCGCCGCCCTTGCCAACGCCGCCGCGTTTGAAGAAATTCATGCCCTGCGCCGCGAGCTGGAACTGGAAAACGAACACCTCAGACGCGCCGTGCGCACAGCCCATGCAGACGACCACATCGTGGGAAATTCCGCTGCCCTGAACAAGGTTATGGAGCAGATAGAAGTGGTGGCCCCCACAGACGCCACCGTGCTCATTCTCGGCGAATCGGGCACGGGCAAGGAGCTTCTGGCAGAAGCCATCCACACCCGTTCCCACCGCCGCACAGGGCCGCTGGTCCGCGTAAACTGCTCCGCCATTCCGCACGAACTGTTCGAAAGCGAATTCTTCGGCCATGTCAAAGGCTCCTTCACCGGTGCCGTGCGTGACCGGGCCGGGCGCTTTCTCATGGCAGACGGCGGTACCCTCTTCATGGACGAGGTGGGCGAAATTCCTCTGGAATTGCAGGGCAAGCTGCTGCGCGTGCTGCAGGAGGGCACCTTCGAACCCATAGGCGATGACCGGGCACGCAAGGTGGACGTGCGCATCATCGCCGCCACAAACCGCGACCTCGCCGCAGACGTGGACGCAGGGCTTTTCCGGCAGGACCTTTATTTCCGCCTGTCCGTCTTTCCCATCCGCAACCCGCCCCTGCGTGAACGGCTTGATGACATACCGGTTCTCGCCCACCACTTCATAGCCAACGCGGCCCGGCGGCTGAATGTTCCGGAACCCAAACTGCACTACCGCCACATCCAGCAGTTGCAGACGTACGACTGGCCCGGCAACGTGCGCGAACTGCAAAACGTCATCGAACGCGCCCTCATCATGTCGCACAGCGGCAGGCTGGACTTCTCCCAGCCGGAGACAGGCAGCCCCATATCCCCCGGGCTTCCCGCAGCACCTGCCGCAACTGCCCCTTCCGGAACGCTTCCGGCGGCAGATACCGCCATATTCACCGATGCCCAGATGGATGAGCTGCAGCGCGAAAACACCCTGCGTGCCCTCACAGCCAGTAACTGGCGGGTTCAGGGGGCTGGCGGCGCAGCAGAATTGCTCGGCATTCCGCCCACCACCCTGCAATCGCGCATACGCAAGTTCGGCCTCAAGAAACCGCGCTGACGCCCCTCGTCCCATGCAAAAAGGCCGCCGCTCCTTCCCGGAACGGCGGCCCTTAATCTAACGCTCTATCTTTCTGTTACAGGGAACCTATCTGGTACACCGCCACAGCCACCACCATCGCGAAGGCTGTGTTGAACACGGTGGAGAAGATAGCCCACCCCCACGAACCGGCCTCCTGCTTGATGGCGACCACCGTGACAAAGCACGGGGCGTACAGCAGCACGAAGAGCAGCAGGGAAACAGCGTTGGCATGCGTCCAGTGCGGGTCATTGGCTATACGCTCGGCAAGCGGCTGCGCTTCTTCCGCATCCACTTCACCCAGCGAATAGGCAGTACCCAGCGTGGAAACAATCACTTCCTTGGCGGCAAAGCCACCCACCAGAGCAATGTTTGTCCGCCACTCAAAACCGGCCCACTTTGTGACAGGTTCCAGGGCAATACCCACCCGTCCGGCAACGGAATTCCGCAGCCCGGCCTCGCTCATAGCGTTTTCAATCTCCGTCAGTTCTTCTTCCAACGCTTCCATATCCACTTCAGAAACAGCGGCTTCGTTTTCCGCAACCAGCACCCCTGCTTCCTCAGCCTGTTCTTCACCGGAGACCTCAGCGCCAGCTTCAGTGGCAGCGGCAGCTTCATCGGCAGCAGGCACGTCAGTTCCCCCGGCAGCCTCTATCAGCGCGGCAATCTCTGCCTGACGGGCTTCAAACGGAGCCATCTGCTCATCGGAAAGCTGCGGGAAGGTCATGGCAAGCCACAACAGGATGGATATGGCCAGAATAACAGTACCGGCTTTCTTGATGTACTGCCATGTGCGCTCCCACGTGTGGATAAGCAGACCCCGGAAGGTAGGAACACGATAGGGTGGAAGCTCCATAACAAACGGAGTGGGTTCGCCCTTTATGATAGTGGAGCGCAGCAATTTGGAGACCAGCAGCGCAGAAGCCCATCCCGCCAGCGTAAGCAGGAACATGACCAGCGCCTGATTCTCAGCGAAAAACACGCCCACAATAAGCAGAAACACGGGCAGTTTCGCGCCGCACGCCATGAAGGGAGCCGTGAGCAGCGTTGCCAGCTTTTCCTTGGGGCTGCGCAGAGTGCGCGCGGCCATAACACCGGGAACAGCGCAGCCGCCTGCAATGCCGCCGGATACGATAAACGGCATAACCGAGCAGCCGTGCAGGCCGAAGAAGCGGAACACCCTGTCCAGCATGTAGGCCACGCGTGCCATGTACCCGCTGTCTTCAAGGAAGGCTATCTGCAGGAACATGAACATGATCAGGGGCACAAAGCCCATAACGCCGCCCACGCCGTCAATAATGCCGGAAACAACAAGCGACTTCAGCAGGCCGTCGGGCATGGCCTCAGAAACGGTTTCGTTCAGCCAGCCGAAGAAGGATTCCAGCCACCCCATGGGCACTTCGCCAATGGTGAAAGTAATTTGATAGATAAGGAACAGCAGCCCCAGCATAATCATGGGGCCGAGCATCCTGTGGGTGAGCACCTGATCCATCTTGTCTGAAGTGGCAAGGCGGTTTTCCAGATCGTTCAGGCGGGAAACCACGCCCTGACGCAGCAGGGAAGAAATATATCCGTAGCGGTAGTCCGCAATAACGGCTTCAGGGTAGGTTTTGAGCGTGGCTTCCAGGTGCTCCGACACTTCACGGGCGCGTGTCTCAAGCTCGGTGGCCACGGCACCGAAAGGCTTCCCAATGCGCAGCATTTCTTCGTCATTCTCAAGATACTTCAAAGCCACCCAGCGGGCGGGGTAGCGGTCGGTAAGAAACTGCTCCTTGCTGATCAGGGCCACCATCTCATCCAGAACCGGATCAAGATCAGAACCGTAGGATATGATCAGCGGCTCCCAAGGCTTCCCTGCTTTTTCACGCGCGTGCTCCACTGCCGTGCGCATGAGGTTGTCCATACCCTCGCCCACGCGTGCCACAGTTTCCACCACCGGAATTCCGAGCAGGCTCTGCAGCTTCTGCACGTCAATGCGCATGCCCTGCTTCTTCGCCTCGTCCATCATGTTCAGGGCAAGGGTCAGCGGCGCGCCCATTTCCATAAGCTGCACAGCCAGATACAGGTTACGCTCCAGCGCGCCTGCGTTGAGCACGTCCACAACCATGTCGGGCCGCTCGTCCGCTATCACGTTGCGGGCCACCACTTCTTCCATGGTGTACGCACTCAGCGAATACGTACCCGGCAGGTCAATCACGTGCACCGTCTGCCCGTCAACAACGGCAGTGCCCTCTTTCTTGTCCACGGTTATACCGGGATAGTTGCCCACATGCTGGCGGGCCCCGGTTATGGCGTTAAATGCAGTTGTCTTGCCGGAGTTGGGGTTACCGGCAAGGGCAATGGTAATCTTTTTGGACATGGTTTCCTTCCCTCAGGTTACTTGGGCGTGCCCCGTTCTACAGAACTTCCACCGTGATGTAGTCGGCCTCGTTATTGCGCAGTGAAAGCGTGAACCCGGTCAGCCGCAAAGCCACGGGGTCTTGCAGGGGCGCACGCCCGGTCACTTCCACCTCCGCGCCGGGAATGAGTCCCATGTCACGAATCCTGCGCCCGAGTTCACCGTGTGCCATAACGGTCTGTATCCGGGCCTTCTGCCCGACCTGCAGCTTCCGCAAGGGAATGACTGTAGACATAGCGTTTCCTCATATGCGATCAAGCCTGCCGCGTGGCAGACCAATCCCTTTGGGTAAATTTGAAAATGATGTTGATAGTCGATCTCAACAGGTGGTGCCAAAAAAAATGCACGCCGTGCATCACGTTTTCGGAGCAAGACACCCCTGCCCTTAAGACCGCCCCCTTCTAATGGCAGCCGCCCTTGCCGCCGCAACCGCATGAGGCAGAAGACGTTTCACGCGCCTTGCCGGAATCTCCGTCAAAACGCTTCAGCCCGCCGTCCTTCGACTGACCGCCTTTCAATTGACCACCAGATCCGCAGCAGCCGGAACCACCGCAGCCGCAGCCGCCGGAACCGTCACGCCTCACAAACCGGCGCACCAAATATATGGCGGCCACAGCAACAATAAGGATAACCGCAAGTGTATCCCACATAACAGCCTCCCTGCTCTCTCCGGGAACGGAAAAAGCCGGTTACAACCCCACCGCATCGGCTGACGCACAGCCGGAGCGGGGCTCGTTTTCAAGAGGTTCGCAGGTTACCAGCCCCGCCATCTCGCGTCCGAGAGCAAGGCACGATTCACGAACCCGCACACTGCACGGAGCACACACTTCCACCACGGTACCGGGCGTAAGCCCCATGGCGCAGAGGCGTCCCCGGGACTTGCGGCATCCGCAAAACCCCTTAATGGTCGCTCTGCACCCTGCGGGGAGTTTATCCAACGTGCAACAAGCCATAAAAATCCCTCCGAAAACGTCCCTATGGACTATTCCAGTTGAAATTGAATGTCAAGTTCCTCTGCCGCCAAAATGAAACTAATTCTCATTCTGCCCGGCGGATTGACCTGCATCACATTTCAATAGCATTCTCGGCAAAATTTTTACGGCCCGCTTTCTGACTGTAAAAAAGTCAAACCGCGGGCCGCCCAAAAAAGATATCGGCAATATGCAGGTATCGTTCAGTCCCAACCCCCTGCCAGCGCGTATAACGCCCTACTCCATCAGCTGATCATTTGATCATCTCACGGCAACGCCGCAGAATGCCTTCTTGCCAAAGACCTATAGCTGCCGCCTGTCCACCACCCTACGAATCTTCCCTTCCGTGCGTTCCAGCGTTTTGCGCCCCACAAACACCACGTCCATCGAAACGCCCAGTTCCGAGGCAAGCTGCCGCTTAATCTGCTCCTGTGCCTCGCGCGCCACGCGCATGCGGTCAAACAGCAGGTTCTCAGAAACCTCCAGAAACACTGTGGCCGTATCCAGCCTGCCCTCGCGCTCCAGAACTATCTGATAATGCGGTTCCGCCCCCTCCATGCCGAAGAGGATAGACTCCACCTGCAGCGGAAACACGTTTACCCCCCGTATGATAAGCATGTCGTCCGTGCGCCCTATCACGCGGGCAATGCGGCGGAAGCTGCGCCCGCAGGAGCATGGCTCCGCTATCATGCGGGTCAGATCCCCAGTGCGGAAGCGCACCATGGGAAAGGCTTCCTTGGTCAGCGTGGTTATGACCAGTTCCCCTACCTCGCCGTCCGGCACGGGAACCCCCGTCTCAGGATGCACGATCTCAAAGAGGAAATGATCCTCATTCACATGCAGCCCCTGCCGGACAAGGCATTCGCCCGCCACCCCCGGTCCCATGACCTCGGAGATGCCGTAATTATCCGTAGCCGTAATCTTCAGGCGTTCCTGAATCTCTTCGCGCATGGCTTCAGACCACGCCTCCGCGCCGAACAATCCCCGCTTCAGGTGCAGGGCGTTGGGGTTCACGCCCATCTCTTCCATGGTGTCCGCCAGGTGCAGGGCATAGCTCGGCGTGCAGCACAGGGCCGTGGTCCGGTAGTCCTGCATAATCATGATCTGCCTGCGTGCGTTGCCGCCGGAACTGGGAATGACAGAAGCCCCCAGCCGCTCCGCCCCCGCGTGCAACCCGAACCCGCCCGTGAACATGCCGTAGTGAAAGGCTATCTGCACCACATCGTCCCGGCAAAGCCCGCCCATGACCAGAATCCGCGCCACCATGGCCGCCCAGCTGTTCAGATCATTCCCGGTATACCCCACAACAATGGGCTTGCCCGTGGTACCCGATGACGAATGCAGCCGGACCACGTCGCGCAGCGGAACGGCGAACAGCCCGTAGGGATAATTGTCGCGGATGTCCTGCTTGCTGGTGAACGGCAGACGCTGCAGATCCTCCAGCGATCGAAAATCGTCCGGGTCCACGCCGTGCTCCGCAAACCGCCTGCGGTACAGGGGCACACTGCGCGCCACCCGGCTCAGGGTGGCCTGCAACCGTTCAAGCTGGAGCTGTTCCAGAGCCTCACGCGGCATGCATTCTTTATCCTGTTCAAAAAACATATTCGTCACCTCGGTCATTCCGCCCTTGCAGGCTGGGTTTCCCGGTCAAGATCACGGCCCAGATAGGCGCGCTGCACATCCCTGTTGGCCAGCAGTTCACCCGCCTGTCCCTGCAAAATAATGCGCCCCGTCTCCAGCAC
Organism: Desulfovibrio psychrotolerans; assembly: GCF_013340305.1. Taxonomy (NCBI): domain Bacteria; kingdom Pseudomonadati; phylum Thermodesulfobacteriota; class Desulfovibrionia; order Desulfovibrionales; family Desulfovibrionaceae; genus Desulfovibrio; species Desulfovibrio psychrotolerans. The sequence continues at coordinate 285,463 of NZ_BLVP01000002.1, read as the reverse complement.
ATAGCCCCGGTCGGCTATGCGCAGGGCCGCGCGCGCGTTCTGCTCCACCAGCAGCACGGTCAGGCCCAACGCGTCCCGCAGTTCCACAACGTGCCGGAATATCTCCTTCGTCACCGTGGGTGCCAGTCCCATGCCGGGTTCATCCAGCAGCAGCATGCGGGGCTTTGCCATAAGCGCGCGGGCTATGGCCAGCATCTGCTGCTCCCCGCCGGAAAGCGTACCCGCCGCCTGCGCCCGCCGCTCGTGCAGACGCGGAAACATGGTATACATCCGGTCCAGTTCGTCCCGCACGTCCAGCCGCCTCCCGAACCGCCTCCGCGAAAAGGAGCCGAGCAGCAGATTGTCCTCCACGGTCATGGGGCCAAACACCAGCCTTCCTTCCGGCACATGGGATATCCCGGCCCGCACAATGGCGTCCGGCTGCATGCGCGTCAGGTCGCCGCCGTCAAATTCCATCACGCCGCCCGCAGGCCGCATCAGGCCGGAAACAGCCGTAAGCAGGGTGGTTTTTCCCGCGCCGTTGGCCCCGATAAGGGCAACAATCTCCCCGGCCCCCACATGCAGCGAAACCCGCCGCACCGCCTGAATACGCCCGTAGGCAAGGTCCACGTTCCGCAGCCGCAGCATGTCAGTTTCCTCCCGTGCCGGTCTGCGCGTTCAGGGACGCATGGTCCCGCCCGCTCCCGGCATTCCCGACATTCCCGGCGGCCACGGCGTCACCGCCGCCACATGCACCTCCGGCACCCCCGTCGTCCTCGTCATCCCCCAGATACGCGGCAATAACGGCAGGGTTGCGCTGAATCTCCAGCGGCGTGCCCGTGGCCAGCACCTCACCGAAACAGAGCACCACAATATGGTCGCTGATATCCATAACCAGCTCCATGTCGTGTTCCACCAGCGCCACGGTTATGCCCAGCTCATCCCGCACACGACGGATAAGCGCACCAAGCTGCTGCGTCTCGCGCATGTTCAGCCCGGCCGCCGGTTCATCCAGCAGAAGCAGCACGGGCTCCGCCGCCACCACCCGGGCAATCTCCAGCAACCGCTGGCTGCCATAGGCCATCTCGCCTGCGGGCATATGGGCCATGTCCGCCAGCCCCACAAACTCAAGCGCGCGCAGGGCGGCAGCTTCGGCCTCGCGTTCCTCACGGCGGTATCGCGGTGTCTTGAAAAAGGCGTCCGCAACACTGTAGCCGCCCTTGCGGTGCCTGCCCGCCATAACGTTTTCCAGCACGCTCATGTTGGTAAAAATTTCCAGATTCTGAAACGTGCGCATAATCCCGCGCATGGCCCTGCGGAAGGGGGGCAGCAAGCCCATATCCTCCCACTCTTCCCCGTTCCGGGAAGGGGTGTCCCCCTTGCCCTGCCCGGCGGATACAGCCTTCCCGCCACGCAGAAGAATGACCCCTCCCTCGCTGGACACCATGCCGGTTATCACGTTCAGCAGCGTGGTCTTTCCCGCACCGTTGGGACCGATAATGGCGGTAATGCGCCCCTGTTCCAGCCCGCAGGAAACGCCGGCAAGGGCCTTCACGCCTCCAAAGCTCACGGAAATGTCAGAGCAGCGCAGCAGCGTATCAGCCATTGGAACCTCCCCGCACCGCACCCGCGTCAGGGGGTTGGCCCGTCGGCAATGCGCCGGTGGAACCGTTTTCCTGTCCGCTTTCAGGTCCGCTTTGCGGTCCGGCTTCCGGGGCACCTGCCGGGGCGCGCAGCCCTCCGCATAGCCGCCGCGCCCTGCGGCACAGCATTTCCGCACCGCCTGCCAGCCCCTTGGGCATAAACATCATGCTCAGCACCAGAATGCTGCCATAGATAAGCGGTTCAATGGTTTCAAACACCCGCAGAAACTCAGGCAGCACGGTGAGAAAAATCGCACCCGCCACCGCTCCCCACACAGATGCCATGCCTCCGAGCACCACCATCACGATGAGCTGCACGGAAAAATGAAACCCGAAGGAAGAAGGCGCCACAAACCCCAGATAGTGAGCATACAAAAAGCCCGCCACCCCCGCATACAGTGCGGAGAACACAAACACCGCCAGCTTGTAGCGGGCAATATCCACACCCATGCACATGGCGGCCTTCTCGCTGGTGTGTATGGCCTTGAGCGCCCTGCCGAACCGGGAACGGATAAGATTCAGCGACAGCAACAGGATGCAGCACAGCACGGCGGAAACCAGATAGAAATAAGCGTTGTCAGACCAGAATTCATACCCGAACAGGGCAAGACGCGGGATGCCCACCATGCCGGAAGGCCCTCCCGTAAGCTCAATGGACTCGTTCAGAAAAATAAAGACGATGATCCCGAAACCCAGCGTGCCCATGGCCAGATAATGCCCGGTGAGCTTGAGCGTGGGAATGCCCACCAGCAGCGCCACCAGCCCCGTCAGCCCCACGGCGATGAAAAACCCCGCCTCCATGGGCAGGCCGTAGGTAGCCGTGGCAATGCCCGTGGCATAGGCAGCTATGCCGTAAAAGGCGGCGTGCCCCAGCGATATCTGACCGGCGAATCCCAGCAGCAGATTCAGCCCCACCACGATAATGGCGTTAATGCAGGCAAGGGTGAGCGTGCTCACGTAGTAGGGGTTGGGCAGCACATACGGCATGGCCAGCAGGCAGACGAAAAAGACCGAAACAGACACCAGCGAGCGGTAGCTCGCAGGCACGGAAAAGGAGGACGGGGCACAGGTCATACGCGCTTCACCTCAGCCTTGCCGAACAGGCCCGAAGGACGCACGAACAGCAGTAACAGCAGGATGATGAAAGCAAAGGCGTCCTTATACGCAGAGGATATGACCCCCGCCCCGAAGGATTCCAGAACGCCCAGCAAAAGTCCGCCCGCCGCCGCACCGAAGGGATTGCCCAGCCCGCCGAGAATACAGGCCGCAAACCCCTTCAGCCCCAGCAGAATCCCCACGTCAAAGGCGGTCATGGTCATGGGGGCAAGAATCACACCGCCCACGGCCCCCACAAACGCGGAAATCATGAACGAAAGCAGCACCATCTGCTCCACACTAATGCCCACCAGCCACGCCGCCTTGCGCTGATGCGCACACGCCAGCATGGCCTTGCCGAAGATGGACCTGCTGAAAAACGCCCGCAGCGCAACCAGCACCAGTGCGGTTATGCCCAGAATCCACAGGCTCTGCGGCATAAGCGTAGCGCCGCCCACGGTTATGGGTTCAGTGCCGGAAAAATGCGGCAGGGTATGGGTGTCCCTGTCCCACAGCAGCATCACAAGGCTGCGGATGAGAATGGATACGCCTATGGTGATGATGATAAGATTTATATGCGGCGCAGTACGCACCGGGCGTATGGCCAGCCGCTCCACCACCGCGCCTGTCAGCGTGGCTCCCAGCACCGCAAGCACCACAGAAACGGGCAGCGGCAGCCCCAGCAGTGCCTGAAACGCCACCGCCAGCATGCCGCCCAGCATCACAAACTCGCCCTGCGCAAAGTTAATCACGCCGGTGGTGTTGAAGATAATGGTAAAGCCCAGCCCCGTCAGGCCGTAGGTGGCTCCCACGGTAAGGCCGGAGAACAGGTATTGCAGAAAACTGGAAAGATCCATGATGGCAACCGGGGTCATAGGGGGGAAGAATTCCGTATAGCCTGCCGCGCGGCCATTCCGCCAGCGGCCCTGTCGGAAGCCCAATCTCTCTTCAATATCACCACTTTGTCAACTTCGTATGGACAAATCATACCTTTTTCCGGCCGTTAAGGACGCCCGTTTTGAAAACTCCCCCGCAGGGCTGTTGTCCGCAACCTGTTCCGCAAGGCCTTGCACATTCCGCCCGCTACAGGCACAAGAGCACAAACCTACTACGCGCTGGCCACACAGGATAGCCCCCGGAAATATGCATAGTACGGAACAAGGAGCGTCCCTGCCCATGGAACAGATACCGGCCCACACACCCGGCACCGATGCTGAAACCGCCCCCCGCGCAGCGTCTCAGGCAACGCCTGCCCCGCTGCTGGATGTGCGCGGCCTCACCACCGTTTTCCACACCGCCAAAGGCGATGTCACCGCCGTGGACGACGTAAGCTTCTCCCTGCGCCCCGGCCGCACGCTGGGACTGGTGGGCGAGTCGGGCTGCGGCAAAAGCGTAACGGCTCTTTCCATCATGCGCCTGCTGCCCCATCCCGCCGGAGAGACCACCCGCGGCGAGGTGCTGTTCAACGGCAAAAACCTGCTCGCCCTGCCGGAAAAAGATATGCGTACCGTGCGCGGCAACGACATCTCCATGATTTTTCAGGAACCCATGACTTCCCTGAACCCGGTTTTCCGGGTGGGCGACCAAGTGGCGGAGGTCATCCGGCTGCATAAAAGGCTCGGCAGAAAAGAGGCATGGAAAGAGGCTGTAGACCTGCTGCAGCAGGTGGGCATTCCCTCGCCGGAGCAGCGGGCCCGCGAATTCCCTCACCAGATGAGCGGCGGCATGCGCCAGCGGGTGATGATCGCCATCGCCCTTGCCTGCACCCCCCGCCTGATTATTGCGGACGAACCCACCACCGCGCTGGATGTGACCATTCAGGGCCAGATTCTTGACCTCATGAACACCCTCTCCCGTGAGACGGGTTCCGCCCTTCTGCTCATCACCCACGACCTCGGCGTGGTGGCGGAATCGGCGGAAGACGTCATCGTCATGTACGCCGGGCGCATCGTGGAGCAAAGCCCGGTGGCCGATCTTTTTGCCAATCCGCTGCATCCCTACACGCAGGGACTTTTGCGGTCCATTCCCGCACTGCCTTCCCCCGCCCGGCAGCCCGGCGGCCTTCCCTGCGGCAAACACCAGAACACCACAGGGCACGGCACGAATCAGGCACCGGAAGACGAAGCAACGCCGCGCCCGGAACATGAAGCGGAGCACGGTTCCACACTCGCATGTGCCCCCGGTTCTGCACGCCGCACGCCGCTGCAAACCATTCCCGGCACGGTGCCGCCTTTGCACGCCCTGCCTGCGGGCTGCAAATTCAGCGACCGCTGCGACAGAGCGTTCGCCCCCTGTGCCACCGGGGAACCGCCCCTCTTTTATCCCGTTCCGGGGCACGGCGTGCGTTGCTGGCTCCACGCCTGATAAAAACCCCTGCATTCCAGTGTAAAATGCACAGCGCATATGCGCTGCCGCATAATCATACAACGCATCGCGCATGCAGAATATTCAGAACGCGGTATATCCCCATGCAGCCAACCCTCTTTGCAGCACCGCACGCACGATACTTCGCTGGCCTGCAGACAAAACAAAGGAGCAGCTTGCGCCGCTCCCTCGTAGAATTCCGTAGATTCCCATGCCGGAGCATGATTCATGCGGAATTTCGGATCGCCCCCTGGATGCTTCATAACAATGAAGCGTGCCAACATATAATGTCCTGTAGAGGACAGCACACCCGTTGCATACATTTTTTGTACTCGGCAGTCTGTCCGGACGAATGCACTATGGAACAACGGCAAAAGAAAAGATATTAGGCAAAACCCCACTTTTCAAGGTAGGGTTTCCCCTCCTTTTCCGTTTTCAGATATCTTTACATTCCGTCCCCATTTCTCCATACTGCTGCAAGACCGGTCACCCTGCCGCCCAATTACCTGCGGCAAGCCGCTTCCTTTCACCGATAGCCTGACCCGAACGGACGTGTGCATGAGCATTTCCATCCTCATTGCGGAAGACCTTGAAATTGTCAGAGAAGGACTGCGCGCATTGCTTTCCGCGCAGCAGGGGTACTCGGTGATAGGAGAAGCGGCAGACGGCCTGCAGGCGGTGCAGTTGACGGAAAGCCTGAAGCCGGACGTGGTGCTCATGGACCTGCACATGCCCAACATGGACGGACCGGATGCCATACGCCGCATAAAAAAAACTCTGCCCAAGACCAGAATCATCGCCCTTACGGCAGACAGCAAGGACAGGATGTTCTTCAAATCCCTGAACGCAGGGGTAGACGGCTACATCCTCAAACGCGCCAACTGCGAAGATCTGGTCAAAGCCATCTCCACCGTTCTTGGCGGCAAAAGCTACATCAGCCCGGACATCTCAAGCCACCTTGTGGAACAATACCGCAAAGGCGGCGGCATTCCGCAGGAAGGCCCGCTGGAAAGCCTTACCGAACGGGAGCAGCAGGTTCTCAAATTCATCGCCGAGGGAAGGGGCAACAAGAGCATTGCCCAGATACTGTGTATCAGCCATAAGACGGTGGAAAAGCACAAAGCCAACCTGAAGAAAAAACTCGCCGCCACCTCCACAGCCGACCTTGTCGCCGTGGCACTGGATAACGGACTTATGGACACCCCGCCCTGACCGGCCATTGACCATCCGTGCCGTGCAGAAGTCAGACCGGCGCATCCCCTGCACAGCCCAGCCGCGCCAGCACATCCAGCCACCACGCCGCCTCAGCCGTATCCTCAGCGGCAAAGGCATCCTGCAAGGCATCCGCCGCTTCCGCCAGCACCAACTGCCCAAAGGACATGGCCGTCCCCTTCAGCGTATGGGCGGTGCGTTCGCCTCCAGCGCAGTCGCCTCCCTGCAATGCGGCTGCACAACCCTCGTGCAGTTCCTGCAATGCTCCCCGCAACCTTCCGGAAAATTCCCGCAATTCCGCAGGCAGGGGATGTCCGAACAGGGCAGGCCCTGCAGGTCCGGCAAACCCGGCAGGCGGCATCTGTGATACTACAGCAACTGCCGCCGCCATCAGCCTGCGCAGCATCCTGCGCGGCACGGGCCACGTCAGGCGCACCGGCCCCTCAGAAAGCCGCATAGACTCACCCCTGCCCGTTTCCGAACCGGCATACACGCAAAGCACCCCCTGCACACCATGTGTCTCCTGCCCCCCCGTAGCACCCGGCACCCCCGGAACATCCGGCGCCCCAGGCTCGCGGGGATACACTCGTGGCGACGATAATCCGGACGGTTCGGGCAACGGCAGAGAGCGCACGGACGATACGGGAAACGCATCAGAAGCCAATATCAGCCCGCACAGGGTGCCGCCTAGCTCCCCGGCATCCGCCACCGCATGAAAACGGCAACGCATGTCCAGATTGTCCGCCTCCGCGCGCACCCATCCCGCCAGCAGCATTCGGTTGCCCATAACCGGGTCCAGTACCCAGACATCCAGTTCGTAACAAAATGCCACTGCCATCCCCTCGCCTCAAACATTCAAAAAAAAGCGGGCACCCCGTGCCCGCCCCATACAACCACTACTGCGAATACCCGCAAAACACCATGCGGAACCCCGCAAAGCACAGCGTCATATTCCAGAAACCGACTTTTCCGGAAAGTTACTTCTTTCCCCGGCAGTCATCGCACACACCATAAAGATACATACGGTGGCTCGTCAGCACAAACCCATGCCGCGCTGCCAACTGCTCCTGCAACAATTCTATCTGCTCATCAATAACTTCCAGATTTTTGCCGCACGCCTCGCAAATAAGATGGTCATGATGCTCGCTGCCGTATTTCTTCTCATACCGCGCCACCCCGTCGCCAAAGTGCACTTCCTTGGCAATGCCGGAATCGCACAGCAGCTTCATGGTCCGGTACACGGTAGCCTGCCCCACGGTATTATCCACCTTCTTCACCCGCTCATACAGTTCCTCGGTGGTCAGGTGCCCGTCTTCCCGCAGGAAAACCTCCACAATGCGCAACCGCTGTGGCGTAACCTTCAGTCCGTTTTTGGCAATATACTCCGTGAAAACCTGTGCTGGCTCTTTCATGCTTCCCGTCCAGGCTGAAGTGTTCAGTTGCCCCGCATGCTAGCCCGATAGCGGTAAAACCGCAATATGGGGAACAATGCAGGCAGGATGCCGCATGGCCTACAAAAGCTCGACAAGCTTCCAATCGTTCTCCTGCGCGGCTTCCCGCACACCTGCGCCGCCAAGGACGCACACCGCACCCTGCGCCGCTGCCTCCGCGAGCAACTCGCCGAAGGCATGGAAACGGTCCAGTGTGGTGCTCAGAATCTCCTCACGCATACGCTGGCGTCTGTCATCACTGTCGCCCGTCAGGTACCGGGTCATGGCTGCCGCGCCCTTGGCATCCGGCAGCAGATGGGCGTCCAGTTCGCCTATGGCTCCCACAATGGCCTTTTCCAGTTCCTCTGTGCTCAGAGAAAGCGTGCGCAGATACTGCGCCGAGGCATCGTACACCTCCAGCGTCTTCATCAGGTTGGGGTCGCGGTAGGAAACCTGCGCCAGCGTACCGCTCAGGCGGTCAAAGGCAGCAAACACGCCATATGCTCCGCCCTGCACGCGCACCTTGTCCCACAACCAGCCCATGCGCAGATGCTTAAAAATAACATTGGCCGAACCATGATACACATAGCCCAGATCATACAGGTTCGCCGCCTTGCCAACATAGTTCACCTGTGCGGGCACGGCAAACGCCTCGTCCCCCAGCAGAGCATCGGGAAGCCAAAGGGAATCGGGCAGGTCACGGCGCGGCAGGGACGACAGAAACGCCTCCGCATGGGGGGCAACGCGCTTCCAGCCTTCGCTTTCCGTGGTAATGTTCAGCAGTGCGCCGTCAGAGCGGACCAGAATGGCGCGCAACCGCTCCAGTTGTTCCAGCACGCCGCCCCAATCCGCTTCCACGCGCGGCAGCAGCCTGCGCAGATATTGCAATCCGGCTATGCCGTCCGTCAGTTCTCCCACCCATCCGGCCACACTGAACCGCGAACGCAGGCGCGACATGACCACCGCGTGCCCGGAAGGAACAAGCTGCTCCTCTGCCCGGGCCTTTTCCTCCAGCAGCATGGAGCGGAACCGCTCCCTGTCGTCAAGGCGCGTTTCCAGCAGCACCTCACCCATCAGTTCAAACAGTGCCCCGGCGTTTTCCACCGTGGCCTTGCCGTTCATGACCAGCTTCACCACCGGAGCACGGCTGTCCAGCACGGTGGTGACAAGGGTGTCTCCCTCTATGCCGCCGGTCTTGGCGGCAATGCGCATGCCCAGTTCAACAAAATCCCGCCGCGCCGTTCCCATTTCGGTAAAGCAGCGCGCAAGCAGGGGAACAAGGGGAAGCAGATCGTCCGGCACGGCGCGCATGTCCAGCGCAAGGTCGGCGTAAACTATACCTGCGATGGAAAGGTCATGGGTCATGACCAGCACGCCTGCCCGCTCCTCTGTTGCAGAGGGAATACGCTTATTCTCCGGCGGCAGGTCACGTACGGTCACACGGGGAATGGCCGCCACCGCTTCGGGGCTGTCCGGGGCTTCCTGAGCCAGACGCAGCATCTCCGCCTGCTCTGCCACCTGACGCAACCCGGCATCGTCCAGTCCTGCACGAACAGCCGCCAGGCGGCCTTCTTCCTGTGCACGGCGCACCGCCTGCAACTCTTCGTCCGGCACCAACAACACCGTGGACCGGTGGGGATTACCCAGCAAAGCGCAGGTGATCAGATCCTCAAAAACCCTTTCGCCCGCCTGCAACCGCTGCTTAATGGCGGCAAGGGGTTTTTCAAACGTTAACAGCGCCAGCGGGTCGCCATCATACAGCCATGTGGAAAGGGCGCGCAGCATGACCGCCAGCCCAACGGGAAAGCGTCCCGTATTGTTTTCGCGCAGCGAAAACTCCACGCTGTTCACGGCAGCCTCCACGCACGCAGGGTCAATCCCCTTCTCGGCAAGCTCGCGCAAAGTATCGAAAATCAGCGCCTCAACCTCGTCCGCATCGGCAGGGTCAATCCCCTTGAGGCCCGTGGAAAAATACATCTGCCGCAACTCGGTTTCCAGTCCGGTCCCCGTCACATCCTCGCCCAGTCCGGACTCGATAAGCTCCTTGCGCAACGGCGATGCGGGCATGCCTATGAGGATGTGCTCCAGCATCTGAAAAGCAAAGTTCATCTCCACATCCACGGTTTCCGGCAGCAGCCAGTTCACGGTGAACATGGCCCGCCCGCTCTCTTCCTCCTGCGCGGCACCGGCAGCGTATCCGGCCACCACAGCCCGCGGCTCTGCAAAGGGCTGCTGCAAGGGCACGGCAGAATCCACGGCAAGAGGACCAAAACGGTCCAGCAGTTTACCCAGCCGCGCCAGCCGCTCCTCTTCGGGATCATCTCCCCAGAAATAAAAACGCCCGTTGGAGGGGTGGTAGTAGGTTTCGTGGAAAGAATGGAACTGTTCGTATGTCAGGTCGGGAATAACCAGCGGGTTTCCGCCCGAATCCAGCCCGTACGTAATGTCCGGGAACAGGGACTGCTGCGACTGTTCCGCGAGCACGCTGTCAGGCGAACTGTACACGCCCTTCATTTCGTTAAACACAACCCCCTTGAAGATAAGGCGACGCTCCTCACCTTCCACCTCATAATGCCAGCCTTCCTGCTTAAAAATGGATTCCGTGATACGCGGAAAGAAGCAGGCGTCCAGATACACGTCCACCAGATTGTAAAAGTCCTGCAAATTGGTGGAGGCAACCGGGTAGCACGTCTTGTCGGGATAGGTGAAGGCATTGAGGAAGGTCTGCAAGGACCCCTTGAGCAGCTCCACAAACGGTTCCTTGACGGGATACTTCTCCGAACCGCACAGCACGGAATGCTCCAGAATATGTGCCACGCCTGTGGAATCCTTGGGCGGAGTGCGGAAGGAGACGCCGAACACTTTGTTCTCGTCACTGTTCACCATAGAAAGAAGCTGCGATCCGGTCACGGTGTGCCGCCACAGCCGCGCAACGGTCGCCAGTTCCTCCACCGGCTGTTCATCCACAAGCTCAAAGCCGTACAACTTGGTCATGCATATCCTCCGGGCCCGTATTCGACGGTTATCATCAAGAAAGGCAGGGGGGCGGATGCGTCCGGCCGCGCCCTGCCTTGCGAAATCGCAGAGTCCTGTCGGGGCTACATATATCACAGTTCAGCGTCAGGCAAGGGCCGTCCGGGGGAGCGGCAGAGCTTCCATCACGCTCCGGCAACACCCCGGCACAGCAGACCGTGCAGCAGGCGAACCTGCGGCTCAAGCTCGGCACAGAGGTCCACCACCTCCTCCGCATCACCGTTGCGGGCGGCATATTCCATTTCCCGCGCCAGCAACGTTGGCCCTTCCGCCACAATATCAAGAACGGATCCGGCCAGCGCATGGGCAAGACCGGCCACGCGCTCCAAGTCGCCCTGTGCTACGGCATCGCGCAGTGTCGCCAACTCATCCGGCAGACTTCCGCACAGCACTGCATACAAGGTCCGCACATCTTCCGTTTCCAGTCCAAAATCTTCCTCCACCATGGGCACGGGGCGCAAGGCGGCGCCCATCATCCGTGCCGCCTCAGCAGGATGCTTCGCCCGCGCATCCCTGCCGTATCCGAGCAGGGCCTCATACAGCGCGCGGAGCAATTCACGGGCCCCCGCGGGCTTCACCAGATACCCGTCCATGCCCGACTGCACACAGCGTTGCCTGTCCTCTTCCGCATCGCGGGCGGCAAGGGCCAGCACGGGCATCTGCGGGTCCAGATTCGGCGCGGTGCTGGTACGCACCGCCTGCGCAAGCTGTGCGCCGTCCACTCCGGGCAACGCCAGCTCCGTCACCAGTGCGTCATAGGGGTGCCGCAGCAGTTCGGCCACAGCCGCTGCCCCGTCCTGCACTCCTGCCGCGTGATGACCGCGCCTGCTGAGCATGGCACAAATGAACTTGCAACCAAGGGGGTTGGAATCTGCCACAAGTATGCGCAGAGGTTTGAGTTGCGGGCAGGCTTCCGAACCGTACCGAGCATCGGGCCGGGCTTCGGGCCGAGCATCAGAAAGAATGTTACGCCCGGAAAAGAACGATGCTCCGGACACCATCCCTACGCCTTCCTCATTTCCGGCCCGGCCGCTTCCGTTCCGCCCTCATCGTCCGTCCGGCCCATTTCCACACGGTTACGCCCGTTGGCCTTGGCCCGGTACAAAGCGCGGTCCGCCACGCCGTACAGCATATCCGGTTCGGCAATGGGGTCTTTGCCATTGTAGACCGAAATTCCGAACGACATGGTTATACGGATGCTTCTGCTGTCATCCAGCCAGATGGAGGCGTCCTTCACATTCAGCCGCATACGCTCGGCCAGCACCATGGCCCCTGCACTGTCTGTGGCGGGCACGATGACGGCAAATTCCTCCCCGCCCACCCGCGCCACCACATCGGCATCACGCACGGAAGAAACAAGCAACGCGGCCACCTGACACAGCACCCCGTCACCGGCCTGATGCCCGTAGGTATCGTTCACCCGCTTGAAAAAATCTATGTCGCCAATGAGTAAGGCCAGCGGCTGATGCTGGCGGGCACTGCGGGAAAGCTCCTGGCGGAACCGCATATGGAAAAACCGGGTATTGTACAGGGAGGTGAGGGAGTCTATAAAGCTGAGTTCGGCAAAACGCTGCTCATGCCGGCCTATGATAAAGCCGAACACCGCGAAAATGCTGATGGTACCGAAGGTCATGTAGGTAAAGAGCCAGAAAAGATACTGGGGATGCTGCGGAGAAATATCTCCCAGCGCGGAGATGATGGCCCAACCCGCAGGCGCTCCCAAGCCGAGAACAACGCCTTGCAGCAACCGCTTGACGCGTGTGCGGCTTATGCCGAAGAACCGCCACTCCATAGCTCCCCTCCGTTTGGCCCCGGCAAACCGCCCCGGTGTCCGGCCCTGCAACCTGATCCGCCCCAGAGCCCTGCAATCCGGCTACCTCAGACACGCTGCCCCCGGACCCGCCCCCGGCCACACCACCCCAGTTCGTACCGGCCACGCCCGTTTCACGGCATATCACGCACTCAGCGCATGTAAGAACGCGCCACCCGGAACACGTCCTCGTAGTCCAAACGCGCACTTATGGCTATGCACATCTCCGTGGACATGACCATCTTGCGGCGGGCGGCGGCAAGTACCACCGCCTTGTGCTCCTTGAGCCACTTGCGTACGAAGGGGGCATCAAATCCGTCTATGACCATGGCAAGCCCCTCACGGAAGAAGCGGGAAGAGACATATCCCAGCAGGGGTTGGCAACCGGCTTTGCCTTCGTGCCGTGAAAGCAGAACATAAAACAGCAGGGCCACAACAAGCCTGTCGTCCTGCGCCTTATGTGCCACGTCATAAAAACGTTCCTGTCCGGCTTGATGCTCCGGTAACAGCTTGAGCAGCTCCTGAGCCAGCGTCATAGCCTTATCATCACTTACGGGCGGCACGGGAAACTGGGCGTAGAGCTTGGCAAGCGTGCGGTGGGGATTCTCTCCCGTGGCCACATCCATAATGGCAATGCGCATGAGGTTAAACCGTCTGGCAACCTCATCCAGCAGCACATCCGCCTTGGCTGCGGCAAGCAGACGCACCCGCTCGTCAGAAAACCCACGGAAACCCACATCAAGCAGATGTCTGACAAAGGGTTCAGACGTATACGCGGCCTCTTCCTCCAGAATTTTAAAATTCCGCCTGCTGCCCACCAGCTTCTTCAGCGAGAGCCAATACGCGGCCACGCCTTCCAGCGGGAACTCCAGAATATCAAAATCCTTTTGAATTTCAGCCATATGCACCGCCATGCGTATCGAACAAGCGGCCCTATCCGCCTGTATTCTTCACTGAATACAGGACGATACGCATATTGGCAAGGCGGGGAGCCACCACTACAGCGCTATAACGGAATTATCGGCGGAAGCGTAGGAGCAGTATTCGTGCCTGTCCGCCTGAGGCTCGTTGTACCACACAACACCGCTGTCCGCGCACATCCCAAGATAGCGGAACCGGTACTCACGCCCAGTTTCCAGATCCAGCGTGGCGGAAAAGGAACCGTCCTTCAGCCTGTTCATGGGACACGCCTTCTCGTTCCACTCATTAAAGTCGCCCACCACGAAGAACTCATCGCAGCCGTTGGCTTCCTGCCCTTCAAGGCGAAACTTCACCTTGCACACGGGCTTGCTTTTCAGAAACTGCTTGTTCAGTGACATGTCGCACCTCCTTGAAAAATCAGACTCACGCTCATCCTGTCCTCTGCATACACGAATATGCAGGGGGTTTCCACGACAATCCCATGATATTTGGAGGAAAGGCCGAAATAAAGGGGAGTGGCGGCCATGAGCTTACACCAGCTGCTGCGCGGCCACCTGAACAGAACTATGCGGAAAGGGAGAGGGAGGGAAAAAGAATAGGCCGCGCCCAGAACAAGGGCACAGCTCAAGGCTGCCGGAAAATTCCGGTCAGAAAGAGGCTGGCAACACTGGCACCGGGCCTTCCCCGCAACTCGCTGAGGAAAGCCCGACCACGGCTGTTACTGGTTCACGGCCCTCAGCGTTTCCTCAAGCGACTGGAGGAACTCCTCGCTGCGCCCGGAACCATCAAGACCGCAAAGACCGCGCACGGCAGTCATCAGCAGATCCAGTTGCACGGTAACATCAAACAGGCCGTTGTTTATACGGCACATGTCTCCGTCCACCTGCAGCAGGTACACCCGGCGATCCTTATTCACGCCGTCGCTGGTGACAATGGAATACACCTGCTGGTTCTGCTCCGTCACATACAGCCGCTGCCGGGTCATCACGCCGGACTCTTCGTCATAGTATGAGCTTTCGGAGTACAACCGCCCCCGGAAGGTGATGTCTGCACCGACATCATTCATCAGGGTGATTTCCTCCATCACGGCTTTAGCCTGTTCATTGCTCATACCCGAACCTCCTATACTTAGGTGGGCAAAGTTAGCTGTTCCGGCCCACGGGGCTTCTTGGGCTTTTCCTGTACCGGTTCCGGCTCATGCTCCGCTTCCGGGGCCTGCTCCGCCTTTTCGAACAAAGCGCCGCCCCCCATGGAACTCCAGAACGCCTCAAGATCGGCACGGGATATCCGATACCCGCGCCCCAGCTTGGCTGCCCGCAACGAGCCATCTTTGATGGCCCTGCGGATGGTTTCCTTGTGGCAGCTGAGCAGGTCGGCCGCCTCACCCAGGGTGTAGGTCTGCTTTGTCATCGTTGCTCGTGTTTCCTCGTCGGTTGCGCCTTGGCACAATCAGAAACAGCACCGGGAACCACACAGGGAACGAAAAACACCCTTACAAGCTCACCAAGCTGCGGTTATCAGATATTTCTCGCCACAGTTAACACCCACAATCAACTATTGTCAACATTGGGCCTCCAAAATGCGCCTACCTGCACTCTTACGCCCATGTGTACACTTTTGCAAAGTTTCAGGCATTGCCGCATGTCCACCGACGTCTGTGGTTATTCCCCTGCGGTTACGGACGTTTTTGCTTTGCCTGCAGCATTACAACACACTCCAGATGGCTAAAAGCCCTCCACGCTCTCTGCTGCCTACCCGGCCCCCTCACAAACACGGTAACGATGCTGACGACCACTCTAAACAGCAGATTATCCCCAGCACAATCCGACTCCATGCCTGCCTGCTATTCACAGTGAGGACGGAATATGGCAGACTGCTGCGCAGGCAGGAATATTCGCCGGCGCCGCACCTGTTTGACCGCAGCCATGCGGCAGCGCGCCTGGCCATGGTAGAAAAGGACTTTTCCTGCGGCCCTTCACAAAAAATAACCCCGTCCGAACCTGCCGGAGACATTACATATGCCCTCATCCACACAGCTTTCTCTGCACGTAACGGAAACGCCTGAAGATCTGGCTGCACTTGCCGCAAATCTGGTTATTTATCACTGCGAGCAAGCCATTGCCCGCAACGGCAGATTCACGCTGGCACTTTCAGGCGGCACAACACCCACCAACCTGTTCCGGCTTCTCGCAACACCGCAGTACAGAAGCCGGATTCCATGGGAGAAAGTGTTGTTCTACTGGGTTGATGAGCGTTGTGTTGACCCGGACCACCCGGACAGCAACTACCGGGTGGCGCGCGATGCCCTGCTCCATCAGGTGGAGGCGACCAAATTCTACCGCATGAAGGGCGAACTGGACCCGGCGGAAGCCGCTCAGGCGTATGAGAACCTGCTGCGCCAGCACTTTGACCTTGCTCCGGGGGAATTTCCCCGGTTCGACTGCGTGCTGCTGGGCATGGGCGCAGACGGGCATACCGCCTCGCTCTTCCCGGAAGAGGAAGGCATAAACATCAGAGACAGACTGGTGGTGGACCAGCGCATCCGCAAACTGAAAAGCGACCGGATCACCCTTACCCTGCCCGTGCTGAACAACGCCCGCTGCTGCATCTTCATGGTACAGGGCTCGGAAAAGCACGCCGTGCTGGCTCAGGCGCTCAACCTGCTGGCAACACCCGACCTGCCCGCACAGAGGGTACGCCCTGTAAACGGCGAACTCATCTGGGTTATCGACGAAGCGGCGCGCAAAGGCTGAACACGAGGCAATACAAGGTGGGAAGACAGGGCAAGCCCCAAGGTTCGGGCGGGACGATGACGGGACGAAAGGATGACGGGACGACGGGATGACAGGACGACAGGATGACGGCGCGATGCGCGTTCAGCCATCTGAGTCCATGTTCCGCACCTCAGCGAGCACGGCTCCGCCGGTCATCTCCTCCAGCGCGGCACACAGCGGAGAGACACGCTCCTGCGGCAAACGCAGGACAAACCGCGCATCCGCCCCGAACTCCTCTTCCGTCACCACGGCCTCAAAGTCCGGCAGCATGCGCTTGAACAGCGTTATGGCGTTGTAATCCAGCACCACCTCCAGCATAACCGGAACAATGCGCTCGCGCAGGGGCAGGATTTCCAGTGCGGCCTTAACCATGCCCGCGTAAGCGCGCACAAGCCCGCCTGTACCCAGCTTTATCCCGCCGAAGTATCGCGTCACCACGCAGGCCACCTCGCCCACAGGCGCATGCAGCAGCACGTTCAGCATGGGACGCCCTGCCGTGCCGTGGGGTTCGCCGTCGTCGCTCATGCCTACACGGGCCGTGCTGCCGGGTGGTCCGGCCTGAAACGCCCAGCAGTTGTGGGTGGCATCCGGAAATTCTGCGCGCACCGATTCAATAAAGGCGCGGGCCTCTTCCGTCGTAGGGGCATGGGCCACTGTGGCGATGAAGCGGCTCTTCTTCAGAATTTCCTCAGTTCTGTGCCAATCAGGGGCCGGAATGGGGTAGCGCGATGTCATGGGCAAGGCATAGCAGGCCTTTGAAAAAACGCAATCCGCTGCGGTGCGGCAGAATGCCCGGCCACCCCGAGTTGACCCCGAAGCCCATTCAGCCTACATCCTCCCCATCATGCCCAAAACGCTTATCATCGCAGAAAAACCCTCTGTTGCACGCGAAATCGCGCCCCTTGTTCATGCCGCCACCCGCCGCGAAGGGTATCTGGAAGGCCCGGAATACCTCGTAAGCTGGGCAGTGGGGCATCTCGTGGGCATTGCCGAACCGGAAGAACAGCATGAGGCATGGAAGGGCAAATGGACGCTGGAACAGTTGCCCATCATTCCCGCCCGGTTCAAGCTTGCCGTGCTGAACGATGGCCGCCGGCAGTTTACGGTGCTGCGGCAACTGCTCCACCGCGATGATGTGCAGGCCGTCATAAATGCCACCGATGCCGGGCGCGAGGGGGAACTTATCTTCCGGCGCATCTACCTTATGGCGGAATGTGTAAAGCCCGTGCAGCGGTTCTGGGCAAACGACATGACCGAACAGGGACTGCGCAAGAGCCTTGCAAAACTGCTGCCCGATGCCTCCAAGCGCAATCTGGGCCTTGCATCCTTTGCCCGCGCGGAGGCGGACTGGCTTATCGGCATGAATTTTTCCCGCATTTTCACCATTAAAGCCAACACACTAGTTTCCGTGGGCAGGGTGCAGACCCCGGTGCTCAAACTGCTGGCAGACAGGCGCCGCGAGATTGAATTCTTTGTGCCGCAGGACTACTGGACGGTGGAAGCCACCTTTGAGCGGGAAGGCACCGGCTTTGCCGCCACGTGGCACGAACCGCCGGAGCTGAAGGAAACACGCATCCCGCGCGAACCACGCGCTCAGGAAATCGCCACCGCCTGTACGGGGCAGGAAGGCGTGGTGGAGTCTGCCGCCAGCCGCAAAGGCAGCACCAAGCCCCCGCTGCCCTTCGACCTGACCACCCTGCAGCGGGAGGCCAACACCCGCTTCGGCTATTCCGCAAAAGACACCCTGTCCATAGCGCAGGCTCTCTACGAGCAGAAAAAGCTGCTCACCTATCCGCGAACCGATTCGCGCTATCTGACCAAGGAACTGTATGGGGAAATCCTCACCCACTTCCGCGCCATCTACCACCTGTACCCGGAGGAAACAGTCCCCGCCGTGGAGCGCATCCGGTCTGACAGCACGCAGGGCGGACAGGGCAAAAAATTCGCCTGCGTCGATGACAAGAAAGTCACCGACCACCACGCCATCATCCCCACTGCCAACAAGGCGGACAAATCGCGCCTGTCTGCGGAAGAAGCCAATATATATGATATGGTGTGCCGCCGCTTCATAGCCACGTTCAGTGCCGAGGCCACCTTCTCAGCCACCACGGTGCATGTGAACGTGCACAACCATACCTTCATTGCCAAAGGCAAGGTGTTCCGCGACCGGGGCTGGCTGGCGGTGGAACCATGGCGCACGGCGGAGGATAACCCCCTGCCTGCCCTGCGCAAGGGGTCGCGCGTGCTCGCTTCGTCCGTCACGGCGGTGCGGCGGCAGACCAAATCTCCCGCCCATTTTACAGATGCCTCGCTGCTCGCCGCCATGGAAACCGCAGGCAAGTTCGTGGAAGACGAAAAACTGCGCAACGCCATGAAGGAGCGGGGGTTGGGCACACCCGCCACTCGCGCACAAATCATTGAAACCCTGCTCAGCCGGGGATACGTGGAAAAGGATGGGAAAAAGCTCATCTGCTCTGACAGAGGGCTGGAGGTGGCGGACATGGTCACCGCCCTGCTGCCGGAAGTGGCATCGCCGGAGATGACCGGCGCATGGGAAAAAAAGCTTAAGGATATGGAAGCAGCGCAGTACACCTACCCGGACTTCATGCGTGAAATACGTACCATGGTCAGCCGGGGGATAACGCACATAAAGGGGCGCAGCGTCTCTTCCATCCTTATTGCCGCCAAAGCCCGCCTGCAACCGGAGCGTTCGCCGGACGGATTGTGTCCCCTGTGCGGAGGCGAGGTGGTGGAGCGTGAAAAAGGCTTCGGCTGCGCGCGCTGGAAGCGTGACGATGGCGGCTGCCCCTTCACCATCTGGAAAACCATGTTCGGGCGGACCCTTGCGGAAGATACCGTGCGGGAAATCCTGACCACGGGAGGCACCCGGGAACCGCTGGATTTTGTTTCCCGCGCAGGCAAGCCTTTCCGGGCACGGCTGGTGCTGGAACAGGGACAGGTTAAGCCGGTTTTCGTCCCGGCAGCCGATTACAATGGCGATGGCAGCAACGATGACAATAGAGATGGCTGCGTCAACGCAGGACAGAGTCCGGTCCGTGGAGATGCAGACATGGGCGCGGAACAGCACACCGGGCCGGACGTAGAACCCGAAGTGTAATCAGGCGCACACCCGACCGCCAAAGAGCAACCGCAGTCTCAGGGAGCACAGTTTTTCCCGGACTGCAAAGAATTTTCTCTTTTTTTCATTTTCTCCTTTACAACCATAAGGAAGGCGCATAAACAGTAATCATTCCTAACAAGAAAAGGGGCCGGGAACCCACTCCCGAAGCACCCTTGATATACCGAACGCCAATACAATCAAATTCAAGGAGAATCACGACATGAGCAAGACCCTCAACAATCTGATGGAAGCATTCGCAGGCGAATCTCAGGCCAACCGCAAGTACCTTGCCTACGCAAAGCAGGCAGAAAAGGAAGGCCTTCCTCAGGTTGCAAAGCTCTTCCGGGCAGCAGCGGACGCAGAAACCATCCACGCTCACGGCCACCTGCGCAACGCGGGAAAGATAGGCGACACCCTGTCCAACCTCAAGGACGCCATCGCCGGTGAAACCCATGAGTTCGAGAGCATGTACCCCGCCATGATCGCCGATGCGGAAGCCGAAGGCAACAAGGTGGCAGCACGCTACTTCACCTTTGCCAACAAGGCGGAGCAGGTACATGCCACCCTGTACAAGAAAATGCTCGAAACTATGGAAAACCCCGTGGATGTGGATTACTACAATTGCTCTGTATGCGGATACACCCATGAAGGAGCCTTCGAGGGTGACAAATGCCCCATCTGCGGTGCCGCTCCCAAGGCCTTCTACAAGGTTGACTAGTCCTCGCGGCGCGCGGTGAAGCGCAACACCATTCCAAGGGCCGGATTATACCGGCCCTTTTTTATTTCTAATGCGGTTGCAACACATTTCTCTATGCCATAACTATGGCCTATGCATATTTATCTTGCCTCATCCGCGCACGAGATCATTTCTTTCGCTCAAGAAGGGCTGCGCAATTCCCCCTTCACCCTTGTGCTTGTGGATTCCGCTCAGGATTTGGCAAAGCATCTTTCCCAGCCCGTGCCATCCGCCACGGTCATGCTGGATATGAACTTTCCCCATGCGCACGAGGCAGCGGAACACCTGCACGAAACGGCCCGCCGCTCCCAGCCGGTGCCGCTGGCACTTCTGACCGATTCCAAGCATCCCATGCCCAACGAACCAGCCGTTCCGCCACACGCGGTGCGCATACGCAAGCCTTTCTGCATCGCTTCGCTGGAACTGGGAACCTCACTGGCGGGCAGGGCCGCAAAGGGCTTGCCCCACGAGATGCTGGAATCGGGCGATATCCGCCTTGTTCCCGCCACAGGTGCCGCCTACCGTCAGGGCAGGGCACTGCGTCCCCACCCGCGCGAGGCACTGCTTCTGGAAGCCTTTATGCGCGCACCGGGGCAGATACTTTCCCGCGAGACCATTCTGCACAAGTTTTTCGATTACACGGCCCATCCGCGTCCCAATCTTGTGGATGTTCTGGCCTGCCGCCTGCGGTCGCGGCTGCACGGCGGCTTCGGCAAACCCGTGCTGTTTACCGTACGCGGCAGCGGTTACGTTTTCCGCCCCTAACCGGGCATCTTCATCCGGCCACCTCTCCCGGCGATGCTCCGGACTCCCCCTATCCTGTCCGGCCCCTGTCCTGTTCTCTCCGTTCAGGTCATGTCCGGTCATGTCCGGCCCTGTCCCCGGCTCTGTTCTGGCATGTCCGGACATTTCACTGCATATCCGGGCATATCCGGGCATGTCCGGTAGCCACCTCTTGCGCTTGCCTTTCATCGCAAAATGCAGCACCTTTGCCACGGTTTGCCCGGCGGGCGTCATTCACCCACAGCCAAGGACCAGTGCCCCGTGCGATACAAAAACATGCAGCAGCTTCTGGCCGATCTGGAACGGACCGGCCAACTCATCCGCGTTACGCAGGAAGTGGACCCCTACCTCGAAGTGGCGGAAATCCAGCGCCGCGCATACCGGGCCAAGGCTCCTGCCATCCTTTTCACCCGCGTCAAGGGCACCACGTTTCCCATGGTGTGCAATGTATTCGGCACCATGGAGCGCACCCGGTGGATATTCCGCGACTCACTCCGCGCTCTGGAGGGTGTTTTCGCGCTCAAGGTCAACCCGTTCGACTTCTTCAAGCAGCCGTGGCGCTATGCCGGAGTCCCGCGCGCCGTCTACTCCACCATGCCCAAGAAGGTGCGCACCGGCCCGGTGATGGAAGCCGAAACCACGGTTTCCAAGCTCCCGCAACTCTATTCATGGCCCATGGACGGCGGCGGTTACGTCACCCTTCCGCAGGTGTATACAGAAAGCCCTGACAAGCCCGGATTCATGAGTTCCAACATCGGCATGTACCGGGTGCAGCTCACCGGGCCTTCGTTTGAAACGGACAAAGAAGTGGGCCTGCACTACCAGATTCATCGCGGCATAGGCTACCATCACGCAGAAGCACTGCGCCGGGGGCAGCCGCTCAAGGTAAACGTATTCGTGGGCGGTCCTCCCGCCATGACCCTTGCCGCCATTATGCCCCTGCCGGAAGGCATTGCAGAAATCCTCTTTGCCGGTGCGCTGGCCGGATTCCGCATTCCCATGATCCACAGGCCCGGAGAACTGCCCATGCTTGCCGAGGCCGACTTCTGCATCTGCGGCACGGTGCACCCCGGTGAACAGAAACCGGAAGGCCCCTTCGGCGACCATCTGGGCTACTACAGCCTTGCCCACGATTTCCCTCTCATGCGCGTGGATGCCGTCTACCACCGCAAGGACGCCGTATGGCCCTTCACCACCGTAGGCCGCCCCCCGCAGGAAGACACGGTGTTCGGGGCATTCATCCACGAACTCACTGCCGACCTCGTTCCCACGGTCTTCAACGGCGTGCGCGAGGTGCATGCCGTGGATCAGGCCGGGGTGCATCCCCTGCTGCTGGCCATAGGCAGCGAACGCTACGTGCCCTACGCTGCGGAGCGCCAGCCGCAGGAACTCATCACCTGCGGGCTCTCCCTGCTGGGCACCACGCAGACATCACTCTCCAAGTACGTGCTCATTGCAGCGCACGAAGATGCGCCAGATCTGCACACGCACGATTTTCCCCGCTTCTTCAGGCACATGCTGGAGCGCACCGACCTTACCCGTGACCTGCACTACATTACCCGCACCACCATAGACACGCTGGATTATACAGGCATAAGCCTCAATCAGGGCTCCAAGCTCATCTGGGCGGCATGCGGCCCGCGCAAACGCCCCCTGTGCGAATCCCTGCCCACCGGGTTCTCGCTGCCCCAGGGCTTTTCCGATGCCCGCCTGTTCATGCCCGGAGTAGCCGTGGTGCAGGGTCCCCGCCACACGGCCGCGCGGGATGAACACGACAACGCCATGTTCAGGCTGGCGGAACATCTGCACGGTATCCAGGGCAGAGATGGCGAAGGACAGCAAGTCCCGCTCGCAGGCCTGCCCCTTGTGGTGGTGGCAGACGATGCGGCCTTTACCGCCAAGGACTGGGACAACTTCCTGTGGGTCACCTTCACCCGCTCGGACCCGGCAACAGATATGTACGGCGCGGGTGCCTTCACCCACTGCAAACACTGGGGATGCGCCGGGCCGCTCATCATTGATGCCCGCCTCAAGTCCTTCCATGCTCCGCCTCTGGAAGAAGACCCGGAAATCACCCGCCGCGTAGACACCCTTGCTGCGCCGGGCGGCCCCCTGCACGGAATACTCTGATCTTACTGCACTCTGCGGCCCCTTCGGGGGCCGTTCTCGTTTTGTCCCGCCCCACCCAAAATATCATGCACTTTGCAATTATCTGTGTTATGGTCAGCACTCCATACCCTTTGAAAAGAGGCACAGCACGCCTGCGCAGACACGGCCGCCCCCTCTTCCGGAAGGCACTATCCCCCCCCCAAAGGTATGGACTTTGCATTAATTTGACCGTCCGGTCATGTTCCCGCACTCCGATTGTCACATCGTTGCGGCAGCATGACAGAACACATATTCCCGACGGAGTGCCCATGAGCCACAACGCCACCCTTCTCCGCCCCATGCGGCCACACACCGCAGCCGTGCCGCACCAGACCACTGCGACCTCCCTTCCCGCAGCCGGAAAAGATCCCTTCACCCTCTTTGCGGAAAAAATGGCCGCACAGGGTCTTTCGCACCAGCTCATCACGCTGTTCCATTCCTATTACGAAGAAATCCTCCGCAACCATACCGGCATGATTGCCGATGCAGACATCCTGCCCGTCGGCAGGGAAGATCTGCCCTGCATATCCTCTCTGGCCCAGTATGCTGCACGGGGCCGGGCGGAAGCGGCACACGCCGTGGTCATCAAGCTGAACGGCGGACTGGGAACCGGCATGGGCATGACCTACGCCAAATCGCTCATCCCCGTTCGCAACGGGCTGACATTCCTTGAAATCATCGTCCATCAGACGGAAGCCCTGCAAAGCACGCTGGGTGCGCAAATACCCTTGGCCCTGATGAACAGCTTCAGCACGGACGAAGACACCCGAGCCTCCCTTCAGGCCATGCAGGCAACCCATGTGCTGCCTTATTGCTTCACCCAGCACAAATTCCCCAAGGTAGACCGCGCCACGCTGCTCCCCGCCGCCTATCCGGAAAACCCGGAACTGGAATGGAACCCGCCGGGCCACGGCGACCTTTTTTCCGCCCTTGCCCTTTCCGGCGTGCTGGACGCTCTGCTCAGGCAGGGCCGCCGCTACGCCTTTATTTCAAACTCCGACAATCTTGGGGCCACGCTGGACCCGCGCCTGCTGGGCTACATCGCTGCCGAGGGCATACCCTTCCTCATGGAAGTAGCCCCCCGCACCGTCTCCGACCGCAAGGGCGGCCACTTGGCCCGAACGGCGTCAGGAGGCCTTGTCCTGCGCGAACTGGCCCAATGCCCGCCTGAGGATCTGGATAAGTTTCAAAATATTGAACGGTACGGACTGTTCAATACCAACAATATCTGGATAGACCTGCGCACCCTGCGAGAGCATATCCGCCGTCACGGGCTGCTCAGGCTCCCCATGATTCTGAATCCCAAGACCGTGAACCCCAGAGACATGCATTCCCCCAAGGTCTATCAGGTAGAAAGCGCCATGGGTTCTGCCATTTCGTGCTTTCCCGGCGCACGCGCAGTGCGGACATCGCGTGAACGCTTTCTTCCGGTCAAGTCCTGCTCAGACCTGCTGGCTGTCATGTCCGACTGCTTTGTCATGAAGCGCGATGCCACCCTGCTGCCCAACCCCGCCCGTCTGCTGCCCCCCATTGTCATCGAACTGGACAAGGCCCATTTCGGAACCATTGAGGGGCTGGAAGCACATTTCCCGCACGGCACCCCTTCGCTGGCGGCATGCCGCTCCCTGACCGTGCAGGGCGATGTAACCTTTGGTGCAGACATTACGGTGGTTGGCGATGTGGTCATCCGCAACTATTCGCCCCTGCCCGTGCGCCTGCCCGCAGGCATGCGCATAGACCACGACATACTCATCGAGGAATAAGGCACGCCCCGCCAAACCTGCGCGCTGTCAATTTTGAGATGTGTTCTAGATAGTTTCTTGAGTATTCGCAGTAAACGATGTAGCATTGCGCCAAATGCCATGATTCCCGGGGGGTCATGGGGGAAAAATCTTCAAGAAATCCCTACCCATGTGCATGGGGGCCGCGAATGCCACAAGTTGCCGCACGGATAACCAATGATCAGGAAAAGTGGCTAAAGGACTATTTCCGCACCAAGAGCGCCGGTGCGGAGTTCATTCTGCCATGGGCGGTCGACACATTCTTCCGTGCGACCATGCAGATTAAAAGCCTGTTTTCCGCTCCCGAACTGAAAACCATTGTCGAGGCCCACAAAGACACCAAGCTGCTTCCGGAAAACACCCGGCTGGACTATCTGCTGCTGCGCACCCGCGATGCGTGCGAGGTGGGCAATGTCCACGTCAAGCACGGTGCAAGCAAGGCCAGTCTTGAAGCCAAGCTCAGGCGTCTGGATGACACGCAGGCCACCGCCCTTATGGTATGGGCGGCTGCGTTCTGGGTCAGCAAAAACTGCTCGGCGGAAAGTCTGGACGAATACATCAAGCAGTACTAGACCGCCAGCCCGCGCCCTGATTTTCCTTCCCTGCGCCCGAACGGGCGCTGATACGATGTGATGCGCCCAGATATTGCCTGACGAGCTGGCTATCAGCCCCCCCTTCAGACAGGACCGCCGCCGGACCTGCTTCTTCTCTCTGCCTTTCTTCCTGCTATTCCTTAAAAAATCGCAGCCGCAGCGCATTGGACACCACGGAAACAGAACTCAGGGCCATGGCCCCGCCCGCAATCATGGGAGAAAGAGTCGGTCCGTCAAACAATGCATACAACACCCCCATGGCCACGGGAATGCCCAGCACGTTGTATCCGAACGCCCAGAACAGGTTCTGGCGTATATTCGCCACCGTGGCTCGGCTGAGGGCCAGCGCGGTGAGCACACCGCCGAGCGCGCCCTTCATGAGCACTATGTCTCCCGCCTCCACAGCCACGTCTATGCCCGTGCCCATGGCTATTCCCACATCGGCGCGGGCAAGCGCGGGCGCATCGTTTATGCCATCGCCCACCATGCCTACGCCTGCGCTCTTTTCCTGCAAGGCGGCAATGGCGGCATCCTTCTGGTCGGGCATCACACCGGCAATAACCTCATCAATGCCCGCCTCCGC
Source organism: Desulfovibrio psychrotolerans (assembly GCF_013340305.1). Lineage (NCBI taxonomy): Bacteria > Pseudomonadati > Thermodesulfobacteriota > Desulfovibrionia > Desulfovibrionales > Desulfovibrionaceae > Desulfovibrio > Desulfovibrio psychrotolerans. The sequence continues at coordinate 259,457 of NZ_BLVP01000002.1, read as the reverse complement.
AGCCACAGCACGCGCAGTACGCGCATTGTCACCCGTAAGCATGACAACGGCTATGCCCATGTCTTTCAGCCTGCGCACCACGCCGGGGGCTTCCTGCTTCAATGTGTCCGCAACAGAAAGCAGCGCAGCCACCTTTCCGTCCACGGAAACCAGCAGCGGTGTCCTTCCCATGTTCGCCTGCTCGTCCATACCATCCCGTACGTCTCCGGCGACCCTGCCCTCCGCACCCTGCGCGCTCAGCGTCCCTTCTTCCTGCGGCAAGACAAAGGCTTCATTGCCAATGCGGACCGTCCTGCCGTCCACCACCCCCTGAACGCCCTTTCCCGGAACAGCCTCAAAATCACGCACGGGCATCAGTTCCAACCCCCTCTCGCGGGCGCCCCGCACAACAGCCGCCGCCAGCGGATGCTCGGAAACAGACTCCAGCGATGCCGCCATGCGCAACACAACGCCTCCCGCATCCTCTCCCCCCCCCGGTGCGAACTCGCCAAGCGGTACAACAGCCACAAGCTCCGGCTTGCCGTGGGTGAGCGTGCCTGTCTTGTCAAACACAAGGGTCTTCACCTTGCTTGCCGCCTCAAGTGCGGCCCCGTTCTTGATAAGCACGCCAAGCTGTGCACCGCGCCCCGTGCCCACCATCACGGATGTGGGCGTTGCTAGGCCCATGGCACAGGGGCAGGCTATGACCAGCACAGCAATGAAAATGCGCAATGCAAAAACAGGCTCCGCCCCAGCCAGAAGCCAAGCCAGGCCGGAAACCACGGCCAGTGCCATAACCGTAGGTACAAAATACAGGCTCACCCGGTCCGCCATGTTGGCGATGGGAGCCTTGGAGCCCTGTGCGTCCTGCACCAGCCGGATGATACGGGCCAGCACCGTGTCCGCGCCCACGCGGTCTGCCTGCATGGTCAGTGCGCCGTTCATATTCATGGTGCCACCGGCCACGGTATCCCCCGCTGTCTTGGAAACGGGGAGCGATTCCCCCGTTAGCATGGACTCATCCACGGCGGAACGCCCGTCCGTGATCGTACCGTCCACGGGGATACGCTCGCCCGGCTTCACCAGCAGCAGATCGCCCCGGTGCACTTCTGCAATGGCAATCTCTTTCTGTTCGCCTGCCTGCAGCAGTATGGCAGTGTCGGGTGTCAGCTCCATAAGCCCCCTGATGGCGTCAGAGGTATGCGCCCGCGATCGCGTTTCAAAATATTTGCCCAGCGAAACAAGGGCAATAAGCACGGCCGCCGCCTCAAAATACAGGTCCATGGCCAGCTCCATGTTTCTCGGAGCGTGGGACCCGGCAAGAGCTATCTCTAGCGTGTTCCACAGGCTGTAAACAAAGGCTGCTCCGGTTCCTACGGCAATGAGCGAATCCATGTTCGGGGCCAGTTGCGCCAGATTGCGAAACCCCACACGGTAAAATTCCCTTCCGGACCACATAACGGGGAGCACAAGCGCAAGCTGCACCAGTGCGAACCCTAACGGATTATGGTGCGGAGAGATTGCCTGCGGCAACGGCATCCCCAGCATCTCGCCCATGGTGAGCACCAGCAGCGGCAGCGCAAAGGCAAAGGCGGGAACCAGCCGCGCCTTCATGGCCGCAAGGCGGCCTGCCGTCTCTTTCTGCTGCATCTCCCACATGGAGGCCACATCGCCCGGACCGTGCGTCAGATACTGCGCTTCAAATCCCATCTGGGCCACACGCGCCACAATGGCATCCACCAGTTCACGGTGCACCGTGCCGGGACGGACCCGCACTGTGGCGGTATCCGTGGCAAGACTCACCTCCACGCCATCCACACCATCCATCCCCCCCACCACGCGCTGTATACGTGCGGAGCAGGCTGCGCAGGTCATGCCGCGTATGGCGAAACGCAGAACATCCCCATCCTCCGGATCTTCAGCCCCCTGCGACGCAGGCAGCAGAGCCTCAAACCCTATGGCCCGCACCCGCTCCGCAATGGCTTCCGGCGTCACTGCGTCCGGCAGAAAACGAACGTCCAGCAGTTCGGAGGCCAGATTCACGGAGGCAGCCTCCACTCCCTCCATTCTTCCCACCACCTTCTCTATGCGTCCCGCGCACACCGCGCAGGTCATGCCCCGCACGGGCATCCGCAGCGCTCTGGAAGACACACCCCCGGCAGGCTGCATGGCTGCAACAGGAGTGGCTGAAGGCGTGGAGGAAGCCGCGGAAGAACCTTCCGCTTCAGTGGCGGCATCAGCCGTTTGCGATGGGGAGTGGGGACGGGATGCATCAGTCATGGAATGTCCTCCGATATATTCCTGCGGTGCTGCAAGGTGCTGCAGGGCCTCCGGTTGCTCTCCGCTGCTTGCGTAATCAGTTTGTACGACCTACAATAAGGAATATACGCAACAAGACAACCGCCCGGAGCGTTTACGCGAAAATTCCCGCCAATATGCACTCCGCCGCAGTTGCCGCAACAGACGGAGAACCGCTATGCCCTCCATTAACGTACAAGGCATGACCTGCAACCACTGCAAGGCATCCGTGACAGAGGCTGTCTCCAAGGTTCCTGGAGTTGCCTCCGTGAATGTGGACCTGCTCAAAGGCGAAGCGTCATGGACTGAAAACGCCCCTGTGGACAAGGCCAAAGTCCGTGAAGCCATAATCAACATCGGCTTTGAAGTGCCGGATTAAGGCGCGGCGGGCAGCCGCCCCCACTTGGCACACTGTTCAGCAAAAAAAAGCGAGGGGCCATCCCCTCGCTTTTTTGCATTCTGTAAGCCGCCCGCTATTTGAGCGTCACGGCCAGCCTGTTACCCGCAGGCTGTGCGGCTGTCCATGTCCGCTCGTTGTGCCCGGCTATGTCCATGACAATACGCACACTGTTTTCGTGCTTGGCAACACGCACCCCCGTTATCATGGAATTGGGCTTCACCACGGGGTTAACCAGCTTGCCGAAGTTGCCGGTAATATCCACCACAATACGCTCCGGCTGCTTAAGCCGGAACACCTTGTAGCCAAAGGCACCTGCGGCACGCACCTCCAGCACACCGGCGGCACTGAAGCTCACTGCCTGCAGTTCATTCACCGCCAAAGTCTTTACCTGAGCCTGCGCTGCCGGCGTGGGGTCAGCAGGTTTCACTGCGGGCTTGGGAGCCACCTTCTGTTCAGGCTGCTGCGGTTTGCTTTCCGGCTTCTTTGCCACCACACCCCCTGCGGCTTCTCCTGTACCGGAAGTTGCCGGAACAGCGGGAGACACGGAAGTGCCTGCCCCTCCGGAAATACCGGGGGAGGCAGTTACGGCCCCGTCCTGCGCTGCGGACAAGGCAGCTGATTCGCGCGGCACCTCAGACATACCCGGTGCCTCCTGCCCCATTCCACCTGCCGCGCCCGCAAGGCCTTGAGCCGACAAGGCCGCAGCCGAAGCATTACCGCCCTGCATGCCCCCTTCCGGCACAGCCACCCGCACCCCGGGGGCGTCATCCGGCACTTTCACCACCGGCGACTTCTTCAGGATATCAGAAAAATCAGCACCGCTCTGAGGCGGCTGCGTCGGGCTGAACGCCCACTGGTTGATCACGATCAGAATCATGGCCAGCAACACCACAGAAAGGAGAAGCATGGCGACATTCTTGTTCATTTATTCCTCGTTGCGGCAAAAGGCCGGCACGCTGTCGGCGCATACGGCTTTACAGGTTCTACATATCCAGCTTTATGGGACCACCGCCGCCGCGCTTTTTGCGGATAAACCGCATAAAACGCTCGGAGCATGAAAGCTCAGGATTCAGTTCAAGCGATTTCTTCAGATAGCGCACGGCGCTGCTCTCGTCGCCCAGCTCAAAATAGATCCGCGCCACATTGTGATGGGCGTGATCATCCTCCCCGCTCAGTTCCACTACCTTGAGATGGTGTTTAAGCGCCATCTCAAGCAGGCTGCTCTTGCGCAGGCTGATTCCAAAATCCGTGAACATGTGCTTGTGGCCGGGCACAAGCTCCCGCTCTTCCAAAAGTTTTTCAAATATCCGCAATGCCTTCCGGCTGTCTCCCTGCTTCAGATAGACAAGCCCCATGCCAAAGTCGGCACGCATCTCCCGCTCCTTCTCCTCGGAGGGGCCGTCCAAAGGTGGCCGCTCCCCGGCAGCGGTGGGAGCGGCAAGACCCATCTCCGCTTCGCGGTCCAGAAAATCGAGGTCGTCCAGTGCAATGGTCTGCCTGTGCTCGGAACGTGACACCGCCTGCCCCTTGGCGGGTTCCCGCGCCCCGGCATCGGCATCCTGCGTCCGCGCAAGCGAGGGCACCATACCCGGTTCCGGCGTATACTGAGCCGTAAACTCCTCCCGCGTGATGATACGCTTGGCACCCGCAGGCTCAAGAGCGGCAGAGAGCGGCTGCACCGTCACCGTGCCGGATTCGGCCATCTCGTCCCACACAAGCCAATACCGCTTACGGGTTACTGCGCCTCCGTGGGGCTTCGTGGTGCGGTCGGCTTCCCGCGTGGAGTGCACACCGCGAAAGGTATCTATATCCAAGGCACTGTCTCCGTCCGCGCTACCCGCGCAATGCCCGCCTACACTCTGGGAGAAGGCAGCTTGCCCGTTTTTCTGAGAAAGCTCAGAAACTGCTGGGAGGGCGTAAGTTCCGGGTTTATTTCCAGCGACTTCTCGAGCCACTGCCTGCAATTGTCGTATTTATTCTGTTCATAATACACGCGTGCAATATTGTGATGCAGGTGCTCATCTTCAGGCGCCATCTCCAACGCCTTGAAATAATGCTTCAGCGCCACATCCAAAAGCCGCGTCTTGCGCAACCCGGTGCCGAATTCGCAGAACATGTGCTTGTGCTCCGGCTGCCATGCAATATCACGCTCCGCAATGGAAGAAAAAATCTCCATGGCCTTGCGGGTATTCCCCGCCCTGAAAAACGTCAACCCCATGCCGTAGTCTGCACGGGCCTCGTTTTCAAGCCGTTCCACCTCGCGCAGCCGCATGGCAGCCTGCGCTTCTGCGTTGATACGCCTTTCCGCATCGATATCGCTTTCCGCTCCGGCAACCGGCTCGGGCCGTCCTGCCGCCTGGGGGCGGTCCTCTTCCGGCATAAGCGATATAATCCTGTTCGGATCAACATAAAAATCAGGCTCATGCTTGTAGGAGGCGGCAAACTCCTGCGCTTCCACCTGCCGCGGCGTTCCCACAGGAACCAGATTGCTGGTCAGGGGCTGCACCTTCCATGCACCGCCTCCCGGCATTTCAAAGCAGAACCAGAAGCGCCGCGAAACCACCTTGCGTTTGGTCGTTCCGGACCCTATCCAACTGTTTCCCTTTGTGGAGAAAACTCCACTTCTTCCTTCAAACGTCATACGCCCCCCGCAGACTCGCTCTTCTCATACCCGCGCCCGTAATGCACACAGGCACCCGCTACGCGTCCTGTCCCCTATATCATAGAGTCCGCCGGATGCAAATTCCTCTGTCCGCCGTTCCGGTCTCAGACCACGTCCGGCGTCACATCCCTGCGCCGCCCTGCCAGCCCCTGCCGGCCCATAGCCATTTCCTCCGCCCGTTCCCGCCAAGAACGGCAACGGCGAAGGTAACTGGGCATCTCCGGCTGTCCCCCCGTAACGGACAAGCCGAAGGCAATGCAGCCTCTTTCTCCCTTCTCCCGCTAACCCTCTGGACGGACGTTTCTTTTTCCAGTACGTTCCGGGCATGCATGAAATGGCAATCGCATCCAGCCTCATAGAAATAATCAAAGAAGAGCTTGCAAAGCACGGTGCAACGCGCCTTGTTTCTGCACGCGTATGCCACGGCAAGCTCACCAACATCGTGCCGGAAGCCCTGCGCTTCGCCTTTGAGGTGCAAACGCAGGAAACCTCCATGGCCGGTGCCGAGCTTGAACTGAAAGAAATTTCCGTCACCGTGGCCTGCGGCGGCTGTGGCACCCAGTTCACCCCTGAGCATCCGGACCTGTTCTACATGCCTTGCCCCTCCTGCGGCAGGGAGTTTGCCCATGAGGTGCTTTCCGGCAAGGAAATTTATCTCGACCATCTGGAAGCCGAATAACGGAGTCGCTCCATGGAAATACCTGTTGTACGCAATATTTTCGAAGCCAACGAAAAAGTGGCCGGACAGCTCAGAGACCTCTTCGCCCGGCACTCCATTCTGGTGCTTAACCTCATCAGCTCCCCCGGCGCGGGCAAGACATCGCTGCTGGAGCGCACCCTCACCGACCTGAAAAACGAATTTTCCATGGCCGTCATCGAGGGCGACTGCCAGACAGACAACGATGCCCGCCGCGTAGCCGCCACAGGTGCCAAGGCCGTGCAGATCAACACCGACGGCGGCTGCCACCTGAACAGCGCCATGATCCTTGCCGCCATAGAAAACTTTTCCCTTGCGGAAATCGACATCCTGTTCGTGGAAAACGTGGGCAACCTTGTCTGCCCCGTGGAATTCGACTGCGGAGAAGACCACAAAATTGCCCTGCTCAGCGTGCCGGAAGGCGATGACAAGCCGGAAAAATACCCCGTACTGTTCGAAAAATCCGCCGCCATGGTGCTCAACAAGAGCGACCTGCTGCCCTACGTGGACTTTGACGTGGACCGGGCCAAGCGGTTTGCCACGCACCTGAACAAGGACATGCCCATCTTCCTTACCTCCTGCCGCACCGGCGAAGGGCTGGAGGACTGGTACAACTGGCTGCGCGCCGCCGTGAAGTCCAAAAAACAATAGGCACCTGCCGCCCATGACAGACGCGGTGCCCCCGGAGCCGACCATGCCGCTGCCCGGTCACATCCCCTGCGAAACCGTCATGCAATCCATTGCGGACGGCATTTTCACCGTGGACAGGGACTGGAACGTCACCTTTTTCAACAAGGCGGCTGAGCAGATTACGGGCATTCCGGCATCCGAAGCCATAGGGCGCAAGTGCTGGCAGGTCTTCCGCTCCAGCCTGTGCGACGGCAACTGCGCGCTGGAAGAGTGCATAGAGCAGTCCCTGAACATAAGCGGCAAGTCCATCTTCATTGTCCGGGCAGACGGCACCCGGGTTCCTGTTTCCATAAGCGCCTCTCCCCTGCGCGATGCACGCGGCGAACTCATCGGCGGTGTGGAGACCTTCCGCGACCTCACGGATATCATCATGCTGCGCAAGGAGGTGGAATCCTCCTACACCTTCGAAGACATCATCGGCAAAAGCCCTGCCCTTACCCGCATATTCTCCATACTGCCGCAGATAGCCCAGAGCGACTCCACCGTGCTCATCACCGGCGAAAGCGGAACCGGCAAGGAGCGCATAGCCCACGCCATCCACAATCTGAGCACCCGCGCCGATGCACCTTTTGTGGCCCTTAACTGCGGCGCGCTGCCGGAATCACTTCTGGAATCAGAGCTTTTCGGGTACAAGGCGGGAGCCTTCACTGATGCCAAGCGCGACAAACCCGGCCGCTTCAAGCTCGCACAGGGCGGAACCATCTTTCTGGACGAAATCGGCGACATTCCTCACGCCGTGCAGGTCAAACTGCTGCGGGTGCTGCAGGAACGCACCTACGAACCGCTGGGGGGCGTTGCCCCGGAGCAGACAAACGCCCGCATCATTGCCGCCACCAACGCGGAGCTTGAAGAACGCGTGCGTGAAGGACGGTTCCGGCAGGACCTCTTCTACCGCCTGAACGTCGCCCGGCTGCACCTTCCCCCCTTGCGGGAACGCCTGAGCGACATCCCTCTGCTTACAGACCATTTCATCCGCAAGCTGAACACGCTGCGCGACAAGTCCATACAAGGCGTTTCTGAAGACGTTATGGCCGTGTTCATGCGCCACAATTTTCCCGGCAATGTACGGGAGCTTGAAAACATCATCGAGTTCGCCTTCATTCTCTGCGGCTCCGGCTTCATCCAGCTGGAACACCTGCCGGAATCTCTGCAACCCGCAGCCGGGGAGTTTCACCCCGCGGACAGCACATCAGGCAGACGGGCTATGAAAAATTCCCGGAATCCGGCCTCCCCCGCCCGTCACGCCACCGACTCCGCCCCCGCCGAAACAACAACGGCTCCCCTGCCTCCCATGACCATGGAGCAGGCTAAGTGCCTCGCGGTTAAGGCAGCGCTTAAGCGCAACAAGGGCAAACGTATGGCTGCGTGCCGCGAGCTCGGCATCACCAAAGATACGCTGCGCAACATCCTCCGCCGCTGCCCGGATGCCGAAGAGAGCGCAGAGTGATTCTTCCCGCACCCACCCGCCGCCACCGCCTGCCCCACTGTGGGCACAGGATTCAACCGGCGTCTTAACAGCTCCGTTGCAGCCTCATTTCAGGCTCTTTCCAACCCCTTTCTAAGCTCTGGGCTAATGGCTAACTTTTAGCCCATAGGCACTTCCGGCCATCCAAAACGGGCTAAAAAATAGCCTACTCACACCCTCCCTCGCTACCACGCCTCCCTTCTCTCGTCTCAACATACTGGCATAAAACACTATTCCTATATGGCACGCTATCTGCTTCTCTAGCCACACCGGTCGGGAGCGTCCGCGGCAGCAGGCATAGGGCCTGCGCAACGTTGAACGCAAGACCGCAGGTAGCCATGATTGTCTGTCTCGCCATGTTCAATAACCGACTCGCGGCAGTGTTCGACTCTGCCGACACCTACGCCCTGTATCAAGTGCAGGACATGCAGGTTTGCCATCTGGCTACCCTGCCCATAACCCATCTGGCACCAGCGGAACGCAATGACATTCTGACCCGCCACTGCGTCTCTCTGCTCGTCTGCGGTGCCCTGTGCGGCTGCGACCGGCGCAGCCTGCAACAGACGGGAATGGAGGTTGAGCCATGGGTCTGCGGCACAACAGATGAAATATTGAACGCGCTGTGCCTGAACCAGCTGGAATCTCTGCGCATGCCGGGATGCCGCAACAATGGAAACGGCAGGCGGGATGCCTGCCCCACAGCACGGGGGCAGGACGCGGGCCGGAATGGGAACATTGGAAAAAGTGGAAGCAACGGCCCTGGGCCCGGTTGCCCGCAATCCCATCCCCGCAGACAAAGAATGGCGCAACAAACTGCAACAGAAGGAGCAAAACAATGAAAATAGCCATCAGCGCACAGGGGAGCAGCCTGCAAAGTCCGCTGGACCCGCGATTTGGCCGCGCCGCAGGATTCGTCATAATGGACGGTCAGACAGGCGCGCACGAATACCGTGACAACGCCCAAAACCTCAATCTGCCTCAGGGCGCGGGAATTCAGGCAGCCATGCATGTAAAGGATGCCGGAGTCGAGGCCGTGATAACCGGCCATGTGGGCCCCAAGGCCTTCGCGGCCCTCAGCAAGGGCAATATTACGGTATACTATACAGAGCTCCCCACCGTGGAAGCCGCCTATGCCGCTTTCACGAGAGGCGAGCTTATCCCCGCGCAGGACGCCGACAAGCAGGGCCATTGGTAGCGGATACGCAGGCGGGACTGTACCAATTCACCAACGATAAGGGAGGTACCCATGAACGCAGGAAGACACGGAAACGGCCACGGCAGACGCTTCGAAACAGCGGGCTACGAGCGGGGCAACCAGTGCGGCAAAGGCCGCTATCGCGGCGACCTGACTGAAGACGGGCAGGAAAACCGGCTACGCCGCAACAACAGATTTGGCAGCGATGTTTTGATGGAAAACCCCGCGACGGACGATGCCGCTCCCGCGCAGGCAGCTGGCATGACACGGGGCGGCTTCGGAAGAGGGCTGCGACTGCGCGACGGCAGTTGCCGCAGGCGTGTCGGCACCGCCCCCGAACGGCCCGAAGAATAGACGGCTGCCAACGGTCAACTTCGCAAGGCTGCAACGGCACGGATAACCCGGTCCCCAGCCGACTCCACACGGTTGGGTTACGCAGTGCACGCCTGTCCGCCTGCCTGCGACCGTGCCGACCACAATCCCGGAGCGGGTCCGGCGACTCCTCCCACATGCAGGCCGGCAGGCCGCTCCGGGATATGCAGGGGTAGCATGCCCCAAGAACAAACCCGGCACAAACATTCTATTTGTACAGGATATCGCATGCATATAGCCATAGCCAGCGGCAAGGGCGGAACGGGAAAAACCACCCTCTCCGTCAATCTTGCCGCCCACCTCTCCCGCAGCGGCTTCCCCGTCACACTCGTGGACTGCGACGTGGAAGAACCCAACGCGCACCTCTTCTTCCAACCGCAATGGGCATGGACACGCACCGCCCACGCCCCCGTACCCGCCGTGGACAGTAGCCGCTGCATCGGTGAAACCTGCCGCATATGCGTTACGGAATGCCGGTTCAAAGCCCTTATCTGGATGGGGGAGATCATGGAATTCCCCGAACTGTGCCACGGCTGCGGTCTGTGCATGGAAGCCTGCCCGGCAGGAGCCATAACGGAAAGCACACGGGTCATAGGCACAGTCCAAATGGGTACTGTCCAAATGGATGCTGTTCGGGCGGAATCGATTTCCCCGCAAAACAGCCACACGGCTGACACCCCGGCCCTGCGTCTGCTCACCGGCAGCCTGCGCGTGGGAGAAGCCATGTCACCGCCGCTCATCCGCGAACTCTTTGGACAGCTTGAACAGCTTGATCAGCTTGATATGGGCGTGCATGCAGGACAGGCAGAGCGCATACGCGTATCTGTTCCGCGAAGAAACGAAGAAATCGTGCTGCGCGATTGTCCTCCCGGCACCTCCTGCCCGGTCATCACTTCCATGGATGGTGCCGACTACACCATTCTGGTCACGGAACCCACTCCTTTCGGCCTGCACGACCTGCAACTGGCCGTTGAAACGCTACGCACCCTCAAGCAACCGTTCGGCGTGGTCATTAACCGTAGCGGCATGGGAGACAACCGGGTAGATGAATGGCTCGCAGCACAGGCCATACCCGTGCTGGCCCGCATTCCGCATAGCCAGCAGGCCGCCACCGTCTGTGCAGAAGGACAACTGCTTATAAACGCCCTGCCGCAGATGCGCGATGCGTATGCCGCCCTGTGGGAACGCCTGCATCAGATTGTGACGCAGGGACGGAACACAACGGAAGCGGAAACCACCGGGGAAGCCGCATCCGCCAAAGCTTCCGCACTCTCGACGACCATACATGGCGTCAAAACTAACGCCAGACCTGACACCGAAACTGACACCAAGGCTGCCAGGCATGCTGCGGCACTTCAATCCGCATCGGAGGCGCATCATGCGTGAACTGCTTGTCATCAGCGGCAAGGGCGGCACGGGCAAAACATCCATCACGGCGGGACTTGCCGCCACCGGCCCCGCCAAGGTTGTGGCAGACTGCGATGTAGATGCCGCAGACCTGCATCTTATTGCCCTCCCTCAGGCACAGGGAGTTGTCCCCGGAACAACACAGGCACACCCATTCCACAGTGGCCAGCGGGCTGTTCTGGACCCGGACCAGTGCACACAGTGCGGTATCTGCCATGAAAAATGCCACTTTAACGCCATAACCGAAGATATCCGCCTGCGGCCCGAATACTGCGAGGGATGCGGCATGTGCGCCTATGTCTGTCCGGCAGGGGCCATCCGCATGCAGGAGCGGCTCTGCGGCCAGTGGTTCCGCTCCGAAACCCGCTTCGGCACCATGATTCATGCGGCACTTGGCATAGCGGAAGAAAACTCCGGCAAGCTGGTCACCACCGTGCGCACCGTCTCAGGGGACACGGCACGGGAACAGGGTCTGGATGTTATTCTCACCGATGGCCCGCCCGGCATAGGATGTCCGGTCATCGCTTCCTTGACAAACACGCGCATGGCCCTTTTAGTATCGGAACCAACCCGTTCCGCCCTGCACGATTTGCAACGGATTGTGGAGCTTACCCGGCACTTCCGGGTTCCTGCCGCGCTGCTGCTGAACAAGGCAGACATCCACCCCGCTCTGGCGGACGAAATGCGCGCATGGTGCGCGGAGAACAACCTGCCTGTGGCAGGCGAATTCGGCTGGACAGAAGATTTCACGCAGGCACAGTTGCTGGGGCTTGCGGTTACCGAATACAGACCCGATGCGTGGAAACCCCGGTTTGAGCAGCTATGGGAAACCCTGCTCGCCCGCATGTAACGACAGACAAGACTGCAACCGACAACATCATACTGTGTCCCGGCATGGTCCGCCCGACCCGTACAGTCCGTACAGTCCGCACCCGCCCTGCATCTTCCCGCATACGGAAGAAAGAGCAGCGCCCAAACGGCTGCAGAGCGGCTTCAGAACTGGCTGCAACGCCCGGACAGAACCTGCCCGGCACCAAGCCCCTTCCGTGCCGAAACAGGATCGGAACAGGACCGGAACAGGACCGGCACCGGGCAACGCCCACAGGCAACCGGAACACACACTGCAAGGAGATACCGATCATGAGCGAAAAAGCATGTGGCTGCACAAATTCGGACTGCGCCGGAGGAGATTGCTCGGGAGGAGATTGCTCGGGCGAAACCACCCCGTCCCGTAACGGCGGACAGGGCGGGAACCACGGCGGGTGCGGCAGCGGATGCGGCGGGCATCATCAGGAAATCAGCCCTGAACAGGATCGCATGAACCGCACCCTGCGCCGTGTGAAGCACAAAATCGTCGTCATGTCCGGCAAGGGCGGCGTGGGCAAAAGCACCGTGGCCACCAACATTGCCGTGGGCCTTTCCCTCGCAGGTAAAAAAGTGGGCCTGCTGGATGTAGACGTGCACGGCCCCAGCATCCCCCGCCTGCTCAGTTTGCGCGACGCGAAGGTGCACATAGACGCCAACCATATAGAACCGGTACCGTGGAGCGAAAACCTCTCGGTCATGTCGCTGGGCTTTCTGCTGCCCAATCCCTACCAGCCGGTCATCTGGCGCGGCCCCGTCAAACAGGGCTTCATCCAGCAGTTGCTGGCAGATGTCGCATGGGGAGATCTGGATTACATGATCGTGGACTGCCCGCCCGGCACCGGCGATGAGCCTCTCTCCGTTCTGCAAATGCTGGGAGCGGACGCCAAAGCGGTAATCGTCACCACCCCGCAGGGTGTCGCCGTGGACGATGTCCGCCGTTCCGTCACTTTCGTGGGCGATGTGGGCAACTCCGTGCTCGGCATAGTGGAGAACATGAGCGGCATCGTCTGCTCACAGTGCGGACATGTGGAAAACATCTTCGGCAAGGGCGGCGGCATGCGCCTTGCGCAGGAAACCGGCGTCCGCTTCCTTGGCGAAATCCCTCTGGACCCGGAAGTGGTCCGCTCCGGTGACGAAGGATACTGCTTCCTCAAGGTGCAGACAGACAGCCCCACCGCCAAGGCCATTCAAAAAATTCTCAAGCCCATCCTGCTGCTTCCCGACCCGCAGGACCCGGCACAGGCAGCTGTGGCCGCCCCTGCCGGATTTGCTCCCGCCCCGGCGGAAACGGGGATTGTCAAGGTGGCGGTGCCCCTTGCCAAGGGCCAGCTCACCCAGCACTTCGGACACTGCGAACAGCTTGCGGTGGTAACCGCCAACTTCGACACCAAAGAAATCCTGTCCAGCGAACTGGTCACCCCGCCACCCCATGAACCCAGCGTCATGCCCGCCTTTGTGGAACGGCTCGGCGTGCGGCTGGTCATCGCCGGCGGCATGGGGCAGAAGGCGCAGACCCTGTTCAACGAGAAGAACATCACCGTCATCTGCGGTGCCCGTTCCGACAACGGAACAGGCATTGGCCCCTCAGAGGTTGTCAGCCGCTACATGCAGGGCACCCTCCCGGCGGGAGCCAATACCTGCGACCATTAATCCCGCCTGTCCGGACAAAACACAAAGCCCCTGCGGAACCGGTATTCCGCAGGGGCGTAATGCATATCATGGTCTCTCCGCCCGGCGGGGCATCAAAGAAAAACGCCCAGCAGCACACCGGCAAACAGCGCCACGGAAATATAGCCGTTCAGGGTAAAGAACGCCATGTTCACCCGGCTCATATCCTCTGCGGAAATAATGGAGTGCTCCCAGTACAGCACGCCGGAAACAGCAGCCCACACAAGATAATAGGGCCAAGAAAGCCCTGCCGCCCACCCGCCCATGAGAAACATCACAGACGTGACCACATGGCAGAACGAGGAGATGATAAGCGCCGCCGGAATGCCGAAGCGCACCGGCACGGAATGCAATCCGGCGGAAGCGTCAAACTCCGTATCCTGACACGAGTAAATGATATCGAATCCGGCCACCCAGAATACAATCCCCCAGAAAAAGAGCACGGCGGGCACGGTGAACTGAGGGTCCACCGCAATCCACCCCGCAAGGGGTGAAAGCCCAAGCACTCCGCCAAGCCAGAAATGGCAGATCCACGTAAACCGCTTGAGCAGGCTGTACACGGCAGATACGGCCAGGGCCACGGGGGCAAGGGCAAGGCTCAACGGGTTGAGTCCCCAGCAGGCGAGCACAAACACCGTTGCCATCACACATATGAAGGCCCACGTCTGCGCGGGCGATATCTCGCCCGTCACCAGCGGTCGCTGCTGCGTGCGCGGGTTGCGGGAATCAAAGGGCAGGTCCACCACACGGTTGAAAGCCATGGCAAATGACCGCACGCCCACCATGGCAACGGTGAGCAGAAGAAGAGGCAGCAATCCGGGCCAGCCCCCTGCGGCAATAAACGCGCCCAGATAGGCGAACGGCAGGGCAAACACCGAGTGTTCTATCTTGATCATGCGGCACACCGCACCAAAATTTGCAAAGGGATTCATGACGCTCCGGAAAAAAAGCTACAGGTTACACGCCGCTAATGCCGCAGGTTCCGCAACCCGCCTGAAAAGCGCTCAAATTCATCTCTGGCCTTCTGCTGTTCACGCTCGCGCGCGCAGTTCAGGTCGTCCATGCGTTCCAGCAGCAGGCAGACAATTTCCGGGTCCAGCACGCGTGCATCCGCCTGTCTGCGCAGCAACGCCGCTGCCGCCTCCGGCCGCATGCCTTCGCGGTAGGGCCTGTCTTCGGTAATGGCGGTAAACACGTCCGCCACCTGTATAATCCGCGCCCCAAGGGAAATAGCCTCGCCCCGCAGGCCGAACGGGTACCCAGTGCCGTCCAGACGTTCATGGTGCTGCCCGGCCCACTGGCAAACCAGTTCCAGTCCCGCAACGTTGCCCAAAATCTCACCGCTTATCCGGGCGTGCTCGCGCATAACAGCGAACTCCGCATCCTCCAGTGCCGACGGCTTTTCCAATATGCTCCCCGGAACAGCCAGCTTGCCTATGTCATGCAGCAACCCGGCCACATGCATGGTTCGCTGCTCGGTCAGCGAAAAATCCACGGCACGGGCAAGATCCTCAGCTACCACCGCCACCCCGCGTGAATGCGTTGCTGTGAACCGACTGCGAAAATCGATGACCTGCGCAAAGGGTGAACAGAGGCGCACCACGTCTTCGCAGCCCAGATACTCCTGCTCCATCCGCTCCTCTGCATCCGTGTACAGATGGCTGGCGGGTGCGTAAAGACCGTCAAGGGCGCCATGTTCCGCTACCAGTTCGCGGAACACCTCCACGCAATCCGGGTTAAGCAGCCTGCCCGCCTCACGCTTTGCAGATGCAGCCACGTCGGCAAACTGCACGGCATAGGGCTTGTGCCGCCGCAGCCGCACATCCACAAAATCCGCCGCATTGATGATGTTCGCCCCCAGACCCAGCGAGCCGGAATCCCTTTCGCGGAGCACATCCCACGGGGTGTGGTGCTCCCCAACCATCCACGAGACCCCTTCAAATCCCGGGCAGTTGTCCAGCAATAGCTGGCCCGCACGGGCATGCGTATACAGGTCCCGTTCAAAGGCAAGAGATTCCAGGGCGGTGTGCAGGGCAATGGCCCCGGCATCGTGCACCATGCCCGCCAGCAGCACATCGCGCTGTGTGGCGGCATCCATGCCCAGCCTGCCCGCGAACCGGGCGGCAAGAAACCCCACATGCACGTGGTGGTTGCCCAGCATACGGGAAACAAGGTCCAGCGCGCGCGATAGCACGCCCATAAGATCAATAAGCCTGACTTGCATGTCTCAATCCCAGTGTGTGTTCATCCCTGCGGGCAGTACCGCCCGCCCACGCCGTTCCTCCTGCCCCCCGGCGGAAGAAACGGCTTCCGGCTATCCGCCGCAGTCCGCTCCGTCTCCCTGCAGCTTGGCAACGGTATGTGCCACCGCAGGAAGTACGGCTTCAAGATTTTCTGCCACAGCCTTACGGCTTCCCGGCAGGGTGATGATCAGGCTGCCCCCCAGCGTGCCCGCCACCGCGCGCGATATGACGGCATTGTGCGTCTTGCTCAGGCTGGCTGCCATCATGGCCTGCTCAAACCCGTACAACCGCTTTTCCAGCAGGCTCCCCAGCGCCTCCGGCGTGGTATCACGCGGCCCCACCCCCGTCCCCCCGGTGGTGACAATAACGTCATAGGCCTGCCCGAGAGCAAGGTCGGTAACCACATGCCGCAGTTCGCTCACGGAATCCGGCAGGATAAACCCCTGCGCGAAGCCCACGTTCAGCGAGTCACGCATCAGCCGCTCTATCAGAGGTCCGCTTTCATCCGTGCGTTGACCGGCTGCTCCTTTGTCAGAAAGCGTAACCCACGCAATACTAAGTCCGGTTTTTGCCGTGGCAAGCGTCAGCGGCTTAGACTCCGTTCCGCCTGACACCCCGGTCAGAGCAGGAATATCCGCCAGCGCCTGCGCCCAAAAGCCCTTCGCGGCATGCACCGCCCCCGGCACCGGCAACTGCGTATTGCACACCACCCGGAAAAGATCCGCACCTTCCGCGCAGCCCCCGGAACCGGATACGGCCCTCAGCACCGTGCCTGCGGGCAACCACGGCCTGCGCCCAAGGCCGGTTACGGGCCAGAAGCCAGAGAAGTTGGCAGAATTGGCAGAGCAGGCAGAATTGGCAATCTGGGCAGCACCGGCAAACGTCTGCGGCTCCGCTTCCAAGCCGCCGCTCTCTCTCAGGTCCGGTGCGCGGAAAAAACGCATCTCGTCCCTGCGGACGGTGCAGCATACATGTATTGAACACTCAGGCATTTACGCCTCCTGTTCCCGCCGGAACGCACAAGACGCTCCCGGAACGGTTCGCGCGCCTGCGGTCTCCGCAGGCACACCGGATGCTATACTATGATAACGGTTAACGCCGCACCATTAGAATTCGAAGTGCAACACGCGCCCTGCCGGGCCTTCCCATGCGCACCGGCGCTGGCCGTCAGCCCGGTTTTTCAGTCCAGTGGTGGCCATTGGTCAGGGGAAATGGGCATATTCTCCGGCACGCACAGCCTCTCCGACCACGGGGAAAAATACGTCTCCACCGCGTCTGAACATCCCCGCCGCTTGAACAGATGCTTCCAGCGGTCCGTGCACTGCTTCCGCAACTCCTTCACCCGTTCGTCCGTCTTCATCCTGGCTATGTCGCGGCGGCATCCTTCCGCGGACCCGTAGGTCATGCCCTTGTCTGTTATGGTGGCATAGGCCATCTGGCATCCTTCCACACACCCGCGGCGGGTCAGAATACCGTATTCATCGTCCTGCAGGCAACGCCGTGCACAGGCACGCCATAACGGGGCTATGTCTATGGTAAAACGTGAAGAAGCCACCGTACCGGCTTCTGCCCCGAAGTCCGCACCAGACCCCGGTTCTGCTCCGGAAGGCTCCGTGAACTCGTCGGACCACAGGGGCATGTCCCGTTGCGCGGCATCCTGTTTCTGCCCGGCTTCACGACAACCGGATAAAGCAAGCAGGCCACACATGCCGGAAACCACCAGCGCAAGACAGAGCAGCGCTCTCAGGGCGCGATACCTCGCGGAAGGCTGACCGGAAGCCTGAGAAATCAGGCCGGAAACTAGGCCGGAAGCAAGTCCGGCTGTCCGCCCGCCACTGCACCAGACATCCCGCCCAAAATCCCACAAGCGATTGCGGTCATCCATGCGGCACCACCCTCTCCGCACTACGGTGCCTGTTCCATGGCAAGGCGGATGCCGAAAACCACCATCAGCCCGCCGGTCACCGTCTCCAGCTTGCGGCGAAAAGCCGGACGCAACAGCACATGCCGCACCCTGCCCAGACACATGGAGAGCACCGTAAGATACACAACGGCAATGACGAACTGAAAACCCACAAAGAACAGGGTATCGCGCAGGATAAGAGAAGGCTCGCCGATCACCTGCGGCAGCACCGCGAGATAGAACACCACCACCTTGGGGTTGAGCACATTGCTCATGAACCCTTCACCCCATGAACGACGCAGGTTGCCCATGTCGCCGCGCAATAGCGGCGCCCCCTCGCAAGCGGCAACGTCCGGCGACACCCCCGTCCGCCATGCGCCCCACAGAGAACGCACGCCAAGGTAGACCAGATAGCACGCGCCCAGCACCTTGAGCACGGTAAACGCCGTGGCCGAATACAGCAACACGGCGGAAAGCCCGCACACGGACAGGGTGGCATGCACAAAAAGGCCGCAACACGCGCCCACTCCCGTTGCCACGCCTGCAAACTTTCCGCGCAGCATCACGTTGCGCAGCACGAGCATGGTATCGGGTCCGGGGGTTATGACCAGCAGAAACGCAAGGCCCAGCAAGGCCCACAGGGTACTGTCCACGAGGTTTTCTCCACTCAGACGGCAGAATCATTTCAAAAGAGGAATTATATTCCCAACCGTTGCCGCAGGCAAGAAGGATATGCTCATCCCGCCCAAGCATCATCAGACAACCCCAAACACAACCGTACACACCCGGCGAACCCGCCGTTCGGCGCCAGCCCGACATACAAACCCGACAGTCCGCGCCGTACTGGCCAACCTGAAGGGCTGCCCCGTAAAGTCATTGCCCGGTGCGCATGGCGCACAGCACAGCAGGCGAATCTTGCGAAACTGACACGCTGCGGGTATATCTTCCAGCAGAACAGGCAACCCCACAACACCGCGCCGCCAAACCGCGCAAGGAAGCTTCATGGTCATCAGCGACAAACCGTTCACCTTTGACAGAGTCATCCGCATTGCTATCACGGTGGGTCTGCTGTGGGGCATCGTCACCGTTCTGGGGTACCTCAGCGACGTACTTGTCCCGTTTGTGGTGGCCCTCATCCTCGCCTATCTGGCGCATCCGCTGGTCATGGCGGTGGAAACGCGCATCCGCAACAGGCAGGCAGCCGTGCTGCTCAGCCTTGCCATAATCGTTTTTGCCATCTCCACCCTGTTCTCCTTCGTCATGCCGTACATCATGGCGGAAGTGAAGCACATGGGGCGGCTCATAACAGCCTTTGCCACCAACTCCGACCTTGCCGCCAAAGCCTCCCGCCAGTTGCCGGAAGAAGTGTGGATAGTACTGCGGGACGCACTCACCCAGAGCGACCTGCGCGAATTCTTCACCTCCTCACAGGGGCTGGACATGGTGCAGACCATGGCCAAAAAGGTGCTTCCGGGCCTGTGGGGAGCGGTAAAGGGCGCACGGGATATCATTCTGGCCATAACCGGGCTGCTCATCATCGTGCTGTACACGGTCTTCCTGCTTCTGGACTTCCGCAAAGTGCAGGAAAACTGGCAGTCCATGCTGCCCGTCACGTGGCGGGAACCGGTAGCCCTTTTCGTCCGTGATTTTGAGGCGGGCATGAACCGCTACTTCCGTGCGCAGGCGTTGGTGGCGGGCATTGTGGGAGTGCTTTTCGCCATCGCCTTCTCCCTCATGGGGCTGCCCATGGGCATCATGCTCGGCCTGTTCATCGGGCTTTTAAACATGGTCCCGTACCTGCAAATTCTGGGCTTCATTCCCGCCGTCATGCTGGGCGTGGTGCACTGGCTGGAAACGGACATGAGCCTCTCGCTGGTCATGGGCCTTATCCTTGCCATATTCGCCGTGGTGCAGCTCATACAGGACGCCGTGCTGGTCCCCCGCGTCATGGGCAAGGCCATGGGGCTCTCTCCGTGGATGATCCTGCTCTCGCTCTCGGTGTGGGGCAAACTGCTGGGCCTGCTGGGCCTGCTCATTGCCCTGCCCATGACGGTGCTGTGCCTCTCGTATTACCGGCGCATCATAGAACCTGTCCCACCTGGTACCGCAGGGCCGATCACACCTGATGCCGCGAAACCGTCCCCGCCTGTGCAGAACACGTCCGATAAGGCACCTGCAGACGAGACACCTTTACAACCCGATACTGCAGAAACACCCGCAGAAGCCCATAAGAATGCCCCGCCCGCTACAGAACAGAACAACAACGCCAAGGAGCGCTAACCATGGACGGAACAAACCGCAGCCTCATCTGCCCCGGTCAGCGCGTGCGTATAGTGCAGAAGCAGGACCAGCGCACCGGCAAACTCACGGAAGGCATTGTCAAAGCCTTGCTCACCAAGGCCCCCTACCACTCACGCGGCATCAAGGTGCGGCTGGAAGACGGGCTGGTGGGCCGGGTGAAGGAAATCCTCACGTCGTAATCCCGCCACACACGTAAAGCACACGAAAACGCCCCTGCCGATATTTTTCGGCAGGGGCGTTGTTTTCTGAGGAAGAAGAACCTTGTTTCAGCAGCCACAGCCGTTGCCGCCGCAGCCGGAACCGGCTACCTCCGGACGCCTGCCGCGCAGCACGGACAAGTCCCCGTCTCCAAAGGCAGCTGCCACCGCAGACTCAATAAATCCATTGGCTGCCACAGGCGTAATCCCCAACCCGGTCAGCACCTGCCTCGGGTGCTCGCCAAAGGCCGCCACAAGCAGAATACGGCAGTCCTTCAGCACAGCGGCAAGCTGCTTCCAGCGGTCCGGCCCGCACCCGCGCGAAGGAGCCTCGCGCTCGTCAATCTTCACGTAGCCGCCGTTTCGTCTGGCCCATATCTCAAAACTCGCCGCCTCACCGAGGTGCTGATTCACCAGCATGCCCTCGCGGCTGGCAACAGCCACATACGGCCGATCCACCTCCGGCGCGGACGTAAGCTTGGAACACGCCTGCAACGTACCGCACAACTCGGCGGAGCGATCTTTGTCCAGCAGCCCCACAGCATCAGCGCGGCAACGCTTGCAGTGCGTCATCTGGGTGATGTGCGCCCCTGCCTCTGCACGCAGCGCCTTCACCATCTCGGCAGAAGGTTCCGGCAGGTCCGAGAACATTGTATCCGCCGTGGGACACAGGGGCAGCAGGTTCTGAATATCTGCTCCCAGCTCCGCCACCGCACGGGTCACTTCCGGAATGTGCGCATCGTTCACGCCGGGAATGATGATGGTGTTCACCTTAACCATCATGCCGCGTTCCTTGGCTCCGCGTATGGATTCCAACTGCCGCTCAATAAGCCGTTCCGCCGCCTGCCTGCCTCGGTAGACCACCTTGCCTTCCCGCGCCCATCCGTAAATTTTCTCACCCACCTCCGGGTCCACGGCGTTCATGGTCACGGTAATGTGGGTAACGCCCAGTTCCGCAAGCTCATCCAGATACGGGGGCATGTTCAGCCCGTTGCTGGAAAGGCAGAACAGCAACTGCGGATAACGCTCCTTGAGCAGCCGCATGGTTTCCAGCGTCTCCACAGGGTTCGCCATGGGGTCGCCGGGACCGGCAATGCCTGCCACGGTAATACGTGGTTCAGCCTCCAGCACCTTTTCCATATACGCCAGTGCCTGCGGCGGAGTGAGCACGCCGCTGGTGACACCGGGGCGCGATTCATTCACACAGTCGTATTTCCGGTTACAGTAGTTGCACTTAATGTTGCACTTGGGTGCAACCGGAAGGTGGACACGCCCGCAGCTTCCCTTGCTTTCTTTGTTGAAGCAGGGATGATTATCCGTATTCTTCACAATCTGCATGTCCGCCTCCTTATATCCCGTTATAGCGCGGCGTTATTCATCGTTGCCCGTCAGCTAGAGGTAGACATAGCCGACAGGGCTGTCTTCCTGCTTCTTTTCCAGAATGGCGTTCACTATGTGGTCCAGCAACGCCAGCGCGCCCCGGTAGCCGATATGCAGCATCCGCTGCCCGCCAAACCTGTCATGTATGGGAAAGCCCACCCGTATGAGCGGCACATTCCATTCCCGGGCATAACGATAGCCCTTGCTGTGCCCCACCATCAGATCGGGGGCGAGGGTGGCGGAACGCTCGGCAATGTCATGAAAATCCACGCCTTCGTGTATTTCCGGCAACTCGCCCGCCACACCGGCGCACACGTCCGCTATGTGCTTCTCCAGCCCCATGTTGCGTGCACCTGTAGCCACCAGCACGGGCTTCATGCCTATTTCCGCCAGAAACGCCGTAAGCC
The DNA here is from genome assembly GCF_013340305.1 of Desulfovibrio psychrotolerans. NCBI lineage: Bacteria > Pseudomonadati > Thermodesulfobacteriota > Desulfovibrionia > Desulfovibrionales > Desulfovibrionaceae > Desulfovibrio > Desulfovibrio psychrotolerans. Next base: position 237,326 of record NZ_BLVP01000002.1, on the reverse strand, counting down.
CCACCACAAGGTCTTCCTCGCCGTAGACCACCACCCGCTTGCCGAAGACGTACTTGTGCGCGTCCACCATGGCATCCACCAGCCTGCCGCGCTCCAGCCCAACCTCACGGGGCATGGGCACACCCGCAGCCTCTTCCAGCGCGGCAAAGAACGCGTCCGACTCCCGTATACCTATGGGCATGCCCACGGTATGGCAGGGTACCCCGAACCGCCTGCGCAGCGATTCACCGGCAGAGTCCCTGTCCGCAAGGGTGCGACCGAACTGAATGGTCGCCCGCGCGCCGGACATGCCCCGTATGGCGGCAAGCGGCGTGCCCCCTTCGGGAATGGGCTCGTAGTCTTCCTTGGCGGTTCCATCCAGCGTATCGGAAATGTCCGGCAGTATGACCGGCGCAATGCCGAAGGTGGCGCACAGCTCCCTGAGATGCCGTATGTCCGCCGGAGAAACCAGCGATGGCAGAATATTCACCGAATGCGCAGGGGGTGCCTTGTCCGTGACCATCTGGTCCACAATGGCGCGCACGGCACGGTGCCAGCCTTCCATATGGGTGCCCATGTAGCTGGGGGTGGAACAATGCACTATCTCCGGCAGTTCCAGATCACCAAACTCCTTGCGGAACTCGTGCAGAATCATCTGCACGTCGTCGCCTATGGTTTCCGTCAGGCAGGTGGAAGCCACGCCTATGAGCGCAGGAGAATACTTCTTCATGACATTGAGCAGACCCTTTTTCAGGTTGGGTCCGCCGCCGTACACCGCATGCTTTTCGCCCAGCGCGGAGGAGGCAATGTCCATGGGCTCACGAAAATGGCTTATGATGTAGCGCCGCATGTACGTGGCGCAGCCCTGCGAACCGTGCAGAAACGGCACGCCGCCTTCTATGCCCTTGAACACAAGCGCCGCGCCCAGCGGCGTGCACAGCTTGCAGGCATTGGTGGTGGATGTGTAAGGAACCCTGCTCATGCCGCGTCCTCCTTCTTTTCCTGACCGGTCGCCGCAGTAGCCGCTTGGGCAGTATGGGCAGGCCGTTTTTCGCGCCGGGGCACAAAACGCCACACCGGGCTCATGGCAGAGGCATGTACCTCCCGCGCAAAGTTCAACATGCCCACAAAGCCTTCCAGCGCTTCCTTGCGCTCGTGGTTGTGGTCACAGAAGCCCACCCCCAGCTTGTAGGCTATGGGCCGTTCCTTCACGCCGCCCACAAACAGATCCACATCCTTTTCCTTAATGAACTTAGAAAGCTCCAGCGGGTTGGAATCGTCCACAATAACAGTGCCGGGATCAGTAATGGCTGCCAGTTCCTCGTAGTCTTCCTTGGTGCCTGTCTGCGACCCCACCAGCACCACCTGCATACCCAGATGCCGGAACGCCTTGACCAGCGAAAAGGCCTTGAATGAGCCGCCCACGTACATAGCCACCCGCTTGCCCTGCAAATCCCTGCGGTAACGGGCCAGTTCCGGCATCAGCTTAGCCAGTTCGCCACGCACCAGTTCCTGCGTGCGGCGCATTATGTCCGGGTCGTCCTTGCTGAAAAACTCCGCCACGTCGTAAAGCGAATCCGCCATATCCTCTATGCCGAGATACGAAACCCGCAAAAAGGGCGTGCCGTATTCTTCCTTCATCATCTTGGCCAGATCCATGGTGGCGCCACTGCACTGCACCACGTTCAGCGCGGCGGTATGACAGCGGCGAATGTCGTCCACGCGCCCGTCTCCGGTAATATTGGCAATGACCGTAAGCCCCATGCGTTCAAAATACTCACGGATAATCCATATCTCCCCGGCAAGGTTAAAATCGCCGAGAATGTTCAGGGTCATGGGCCGCACGGCGGCACGCACGGCCTCCTTTTCCAGCGGGGCCGCTTCGTTTCCGGAGGCAGTGCCCACCAGCCGGAACATGGCCTTGCACGCGGCCACATAGCCTTCGCGCTTGTTGCCCTTAAACCCTTCCGACATGACGGGAATGACCGGAATGCCCTTCGTCGCCGTCATCTTGCGGCACACGGCCTCAAGGTCGTCGCCGATAATGCCCACAATGCAGGTGGAGTAGACAAAGGCGGCCTTGGGGTTATGCCTGTCGATAAGCTCATCCAGCGCGGCAGTGAGCTTGGGTTCGCCGCCGAAGATAACGTCCTTTTCCTGAAGATCGGTGGAAAAGCTCAGCCGGTGCAGTTCCGGCCCGGAGGAGAGTGCGCCGCGAATATCCCATGTGTACACCGCACAGCCGATGGGACCGTGCACCAGGTGCAGGGCATCGGCGATGGGATAGAGCACCACGCGCGAGCCGCAGAACACGCAGGCGCGCTGGCTCACGGCCCCGGCAAGGCTTTCGCGGTTGCAGGCCATGTCCAGCGGTCCCTCGCCCGTGCGGTGCACCTGCGAACGCCTCTCGTCCAGCAGGTCGCCGTCCGGCATAACATCAGGTTCGCCGTCCACCGCTATCGTCATGAGGTTCGGAACAGGTTTGGCATGTATGGTCATGGCGTGTGCCCTCCGTTCTTTTGTGCGCGGGAGGGGATACACTCCCCGCCCGCGCCGCCAGACGGCATTGAATTTCCTTGTTTTCGGTGACGCTGAAAACGCCCTGCTATGCTTCGTACAGCAGCAGATCTTCCGCCGGGCTGCCCTCTTCCAGGCCGTCCAGTATGGCGTCTATCTTGTCCGTGCTGTCCACGCCCTTGAACCACCAGTTGTTGGGCTGCACAACCATAATGGGACCTTCCTCACAGGCTTTCAGACAGCCCGTGGTGGTGATGAGCACATCCAGCCCCCGGTCCAGCACTTCTTCTTCGATGTACTGCGCAAACCCGTCGGTCTGCTTGAAACAGACGCCCTTGGGCTCGCCCTTGGCACGGAAACTCTGACAGAGCATTATCTGATATGTCGGCTTCGGCATGATATTTCCCTTTTGTTCTGAATAGATATGGGTTCCGTAAAGAGCTACTTTCCGCGTCCCTTGCCGCCCTTGCCGCCCTTACCTCCACCGTAGAGCACATCCACCAGTCCCTCTATGTTCTCTTCCGTCTGAATGACCCGTATGCCGTGGGCTGCCAGCACCTCACGGGGACGTCCGCCCGCGCTGGAAACCAGCACGTACCGGCAATCCCGCAGGGTTTGGGCCAGTATTTCCCAGCGATCGTCTCCCGTTCCCGGTGCCGGGGCGGGGCGCGCCTCCAGCAACGAAACAGGGCCTTGCTTGGGACCGTAGATAAGGAACTTTCGGGCATGGCCCAGGTGCTCGTTCACATCAAACCCGTCCGAACTGGCAACAGCCACATTGGGCCTGTCGCCGCCGGGCACGGGCAGACCGGCCTGCGGAGTCACGGCTTCCGGTCCGGTGCCGCAGCTTTCGCCCATCACGCCCACAATCATCTGCCCGCAATGCTCCGGGGCTTCCATGACCGGCAGATGAGCAGCGGCGGCAGCCCGGGCGGATGCCATAACGGCATCGTCGGGCTTCGGCAGCGCGGGCGCGTCCGGCGGTTCCGCACCCTCCCAGGGCGGCAGGAAGGGAACCACATGGATGATACGCGCCCCCAGCGCGGCGGCACACTGTGCCACCTCGCCCACATGGGCATGGTTGATGCCGGGATACACGGTGGTATTCACTTTCACCGTCACTCCGGCATCCCGCAGGGCAGTAATGGCTGCCTTCTGAGATTCCACAAGCAATGCTGCGGCTTCCGCCAGCGGAACGGTTCTGGTGCCGGGGCGTATCCAGCCGCAAAGCTGCTCCACAATGGCAGGTTCCACGCCGTCCATAAGAATGGTAACGTGTGCTACGTTCAATGCGGCAAGCTCTCCGGCATAGGGGGCAACATTCAGCCCGTTGGTGGTGACACACAGGTCCACACCGGGCATGGCACCGCGCACAAGGCGCAGGGTTTCAAGGATCAGGTCGGGAGTGGCAAAGGGGTCTCCGGGGCCGGTAATGCCTACCACGGCAAGCTCCACCCCCCCGGCGGCAACCCGCTGCGCGTAGGCCAGAGCCTCGGCGGGCGAAAGAGTCTGCGGAGCCTTTTCCAGCAGGTTTCTGCCTGCGGCCACAAACATAGCATCGCCGTACCGGCTGCGCACGTTGGCCTTGGGTGCCACCGGCAGGTGCAGCCGTCCATGGGTGGAACGGGCATCCGGGCTGAAACAGGGGTGAGAGGCGGTCATGGCTGGCTCCTGTGACTCGGTTTCGGACAAAACAATCTTGAGAAAGCCCGGGACCGGGGCGTCCCGGGCTCTGTGTCTGCAATGCAAAAGGCGGAAAGGTTCCGCGCTTTGCGGTGTTAGAGGACGAGTTCGAAGGTTTCTTCGGGTGAGTCGCGGTCTTTGCGGTCCAGCAGCACGCCGAGCATTTTCTCCATAAGGCGCATGCCGCCCCTGTAGCCCACGCTGGCAAAGTACTGGTGTCCGGGGCGATCCAGAATGGGGAACCCGAACCGGACAAATGGCAGATCCTCGTCCCGCGCAATATACTTGCAGTAGGAGTTGCCCATAATCAGGTCCACAGGATCATTCTTCATCCACTGATGCAGCAGGAACATATCGCCGTGGGCGCGCACGTTGGGCTCATAGCCCTTTTCCTTGCACAGTTCGGTGATACGGGCCTCAAACTTCTTGCCCGGTGTGCCGGTGACAATATGCACGGGCTTCATGTCCAGCGTGAGCAAAAACTCCGTCATCGCGATAAGCTGGTCGGGGTCGCCCACCAATGCCACCTTCTTGCCGAAGAAGTACTGGTGGTAGTCCGCCATCATATCCAGCATCTGCCCGCGTTCAAACGCCACGGTTTCCGGCACCGAGGTGCCGCCTGCAATACGCAGGGCATCCACAAAGCGGTCCGTGGCCTTAATGCCTATGGGAATGTCCAGCACGCGGCAGGGAACCTTGAACTTGGTGTCCAGCGTGCGGGCGGCGTCCGCAGAGCACCATTCGCCAAGGGCAAGAGTGCCCATGCTGTCGCCGGTGCTCTTTATCTCCGCCACCGTGGTGCCCCCCTTGGGGAACATCTCGTATGTGCCGGTCATGGGACCGTTCAGCACACCGGAAGTATCGGGCAGCATGATGATGGGCACGCCCACCATGGCGCAGATGCGCTTCAGCTCTTCCATGTCGGAAGGTTCCACCCAGCCGGGGATGATGTTCACCTTGTGGTTCTTCTTGCCCGTGGATTCAGCCAGAACGTTTACCGTGCCCTTGACCATGTTGGAAAACCCGGTAACGTGCGACCCCACATAGCTGGGGGTGGAGGCGTACACCACGTTCTTGCCGGTGGGAATCTTGCCTTCCTTCTGGGCCTTGTCCACAATCTGCTTCAGGTCGTCGCCTATGGTCTCGGAAAGGCAGGTGGTGTGCACCGCAATCACTTCCGGCTCATATACGGTGAAGATGTTATCTATGGCCTGCAGCAGGTTGGCCTGCCCGCCGAACACGGAAGCACCCTCGGTGAAGGAGCTGGTGGCAGCGGAAACGGGTTCCTTGTAATGCCGGGTGAGCGTGCTGCGGTGGTAGGCGCAGCAGCCCTGCGAACCATGGCTGTGCGGCAGGCACCCGTGGATGCCCAGACCTGCATACATGGCCCCGATGGGCTGGCAGGTCTTTGCCGGGTTTATGCTGAGCGCGGAGCGCTCCTTTATTTCAGTAGGTGTGTGTCTAAGCAGCATGTATGTACCCGTCCTTCGTTATTCCCAGACATAGGTGGCCGAGAGTTCCGGATTCTCTTCCCAGGGAGCCTTCATGCCTGACCAGACCTTGCTGGTAACCATGCGCTTGATTTCCTTGTAGAAGTTGCAAGCACCCTTAAAGCCTGCATAGGGTCCGCCGTAGTCGTAGCTGTGCAGCTGCTTCATGGGCACACCCATTTTCTGGATGGAGAACTTTTCCTTGATGCCCGCGCAGAAAATGTCGGGCTTCATCAGTTCCACCAGCTTGTCGGCCTCGTACTGGTTCAGGTCGTCAATGACGATGGACCCTTTGTCCATCTCGGGCATCATGCCTTCGTAATCCTTGAACTTCAGCCCTTCTGCCTCAAGCCGCATCAGCTGCTCCACGCTCTTGCGGGGGCTGAAGCGGGCGGTATCCGGCGTGACTTCCAGTTCCTCAATGTTCCGGCTGTCCGCATCCACCTTTATGTCGGGGATAACGTGGCGGCCTTCGTAGTCATCGCGGTGGCCGAACTCGTACCCGGCGGAGAGGGTTCTCATGCCCATCTCGTTGAAGAGTTCCTGGTAGTGGTGCGCGCGCGAGCCACCCACGAACAGCATGGCTGTCTTGCCCTTGGTAAAGGGAAACACCTCGTCCAGGACAGCCTGCACCTGCGGCATTTCTTCGGCAATAACCTCTTCCACGCGGTCAATGAGCTTCTTGTCGCCAAAGTACTGGGCAATCTTGCGCAGCGACTTGGCCGTGGCTTCCGCGCCTATGAAGTTGATCTTGATCCACGGAATACCGTATTTAGTCTCCATCATCTCGGCCACGTAGTTGATGGAACGGTGGCACATAACGGTGTTCAGGTCCGCCGTGTGGGCGGTGGCGAACTGCTCGTAGGTGGAGTTGCCGCTGAACGTGGAAACCATGGTAATGCCACACTTTTCCAGTATACGTTCAATCTCGAAGGCATCGCCGCCTATGTTGTATTCGCCCAGCACGTTGATCTTGTACTCGCCCATCTTCACCGTATCGTTTTCACCCACCACGTGCGTGAAAATCTGGTTGTTGGCGATGTGGTGCCCGGCAGACTGAGACACGCCCTTGTACCCTTCACAGCTGAAGGCAAACACGTTGATGCCGAGCTTTTCCTTCATCTTCCGGGCCACGGCGTGCACGTCATCGCCGATAAGCCCCACGGGGCAGGTGGCAAAAATAGCCATGGCCTTGGGCTTGAACAGTTCGTATGCCTCAAGGCACGCCTGCTCCAGCTTCTTCTCGCCGCCGAAGATAATATCCTCGTCCTGCATATCTGTGGAGAATGCGTACGGCATAAAGTTTTCGTCCGTGGCGGAAGGGGCTTTGGTCTGGTTACGGCGGGTCAGCCACGAATAGAATCCGCAGCCTATGGGACCATGCGTAATGTTCACGATATCGCGGGTGGGTCCCAGAATAACGCCCTTACAGCCCGCGTATGTGCAGCCACGCATGGTGATTATGCCCGGAATGGTCCGCACGTTGGCCATAATCTCGGAGGAATCTTCCTCCCCGGTAATATGAATCTGCTTGTCGCGCTTACGGGCAACCTTGGGAGGATACTTCTTCAGAAGCTCTTCCTTCACCGCTTCCGCGCTCAATACCTTCTTCTTCTTTTCAACAGCCATACTGCACCTCATTCGGTTGGCCTTTTCCGGCCCGCTTATACGATGGCCTTTTCACCGATTTCGCCGGTGCGCACGCGCACCGCCTCCGGCACAGGACACACGAATATTTTGCCATCGCCGGGTTTGCCGGTCTTGTTGGCCGCAATAAGGGCCTCCACCACGTCTTCCACCTGCTCGTCGGGCACCACAACGGTAACCATGCGCTTGGTGTACAGACGGTCTTTCTCACCAAGCAGTTCTATCGCTTCCTCGTAGCCCTTTTTGGCTCCCTGAAGCAGGTGCGAACTGACCAGCCCTTTGCCCCGTCCAAAGGCTTCCTGCGCAAAAAACGCATCCACGCCTATCTCGGTAAGAGCCTTTTTGGTCTTGTTCATCATGTTGATGCGCACAATGGCCACTATCTCTTTCATGCGGCAGCCTCCTGCCCTTCGCGCACACCGGAGCTTATGGTGTACACGTCTTCAACGGGAGTGATGAATATCTTGCCGTCGCCGAACGCTCCCTTGGCACCGGACCGGGCAGTCTTCATGATGGTTTCCACCACAAAGTCCTTATCGCGGTCCTGCACCACGCTGATGAGCATGGTCTTGGGAATTTCGTCATAGGTCACTTCACCTATCTTTATGCCGCGCTGCTTGCCGCGTCCGGCCACGGAAAGCTTGGTGACGGCGGGAAACCCCGCGTCCATAAGGGCAGCCAGAACTTCATCGGACTTTTCGGGGCGCACAATGGCTCGTACCATGATCATCGTCTCTCTCCTTTGGTGTTCAGTGCGGGGGGGGGATGGTCATCCGGAAGGACGGGCCCCTAGGCTTCCATCAACCCGTAGTCCATGAGCAGCTTTTCCAGTTCTTCAATCTCCAGCGGAGTGGGCACCACGAAAAACTTATTTCCGTCGATGGCCTTGGCCAGATTGCGGTAATGGTCTGCCTGCACGCACGCGGGATTCCATTCAATGACCGTGCGGCGGTTAATTTCAGCACGCTGCACGTCGTTGTCGCGGGGCACAAAGTAGATGAGCTGCGTTCCCAGCTTCTTGGCCAGTTCCTCAATCATCTCCTTTTCGTTATCCACGTTACGGGAGTTGCAGATAAGCCCGCCAAGGCGCACGCCGCCGGATTCCGCGTACTTCATAATGCCCTTGCAGATGTTGTTGGCGGCGTACATGGCCATCATTTCGCCGGAGCAGACAATGTAAATTTCCTCGGCCTTGCCGTCGCGGATGGGCATGGCAAACCCGCCGCACACCACGTCGCCCAGAACGTCGTAGAACACGTAGTCCAGCCCTTCGCGCTCTTCATAGGCACCCAGCGATTCCAGCATGTTGATGGAGGTAATGATGCCACGGCCTGCACAGCCCACGCCCGGCTCAGGACCACCGGATTCCACCGACCATGAATCGCCGAACCCCTTCTTGCGGATATCGTCCAGTTCCACGTCCTCACCCTCTTCGCGCAGGGTATCGAGCACGGTCTTCTGAGCCAGACCGCCCAGCAGCAGACGGGTCGAATCCGCCTTGGGGTCACATCCCACAACCATGACTTTGCGGCCAAGAGATTCCGCCAGACCAGCTACCGTATTCTGCGTAGTGGTAGACTTGCCGATGCCGCCTTTTCCGTAAATGGCCACTTTTCTCATGGTTTCCTCCATGTATGATGGTGCCTTGTTTCCTGCGGTTTTCCACAAACCGCCCGCCATGCCCGCCGCAGGCCGGACCGCCCGGATGTGTCGGACATGGCGCGCTTGCACAAAATGCTGTTTCAGCACGCGGGAGCCGCGCTCCCTGTAACCCCGCCTTGGCAAGGCGCGTGCCAAACTGCAAAAGAGCACTCAACACACCGCAATAACAGGAATTTATAAAGAAAAGCCATTCATGTCCGTTCGGTTGCCTACACTGTTGCACCCTACAAAAGTGTGTGCACCTACACTTTTGGGGGCAACAATGTAGGCCCGGACTCCCTCGCGCCCATCCGGTAAAAACAAGGCCCGCCGCTGCCGGCGCGGGGCCTGACTCCTTCCTTCAACCGGCCTGTGCCGGCTGGCACCGATAGTGCAAACACCTATCGTCAGTTGGTCAGGCTGCCCCGTCGGCAGCCAACTGAAGCGGCTGCAAGAGCGGCGGTTGTAAAACCGCACCATTTTCATACCCAAGGAGCAGGCCATGTCCCCGGATGCAGGAGGCACCATGCGCACAGAAATATTCCGGCAGACCGAACGGCTGCCCGCCACCCCTCCCGCCCTGCTGGACACCACCCTGCGCGAGGGTGAACAGTCTTTCGGCGTCTATCTGGATATGAATGCCAAACGGCACATCATAAAAACGCTGTACGCCGCAGGCATAGAAGAAATGGAACTGGGCTATGCGGGACAGGAGAGCCTGCCGCAGCTTCTCCAGCACACCCGGCGCGCAGCCCCGAATATGCCCTGCACCGTCTGGTGCCGCTGCCGCGAGGAAGACATCCACGCCGTTGCCGCGCTGGGGGTCACACGCATCAGCATAGGCGTGCCCGTATCGCACGCGCACATTGTCACCCGCCTGCGCACAACGGAAGAAGCCCTGCTCGCCCGTCTGGAATCCGTGCTGCGTCTGGCCCGCACCTGCGGCATCGGCTTTGTCTCGCTGGGTCTGGAAGACTGCTCCCGCGCCGCGCCGCAGACAGCCCTGCGCATGGCACTGCACGGGGTGACGCACGGGGCGGCGCGTATCCGCCTCTCAGACACCGTAGGTATTCTCACGCCTATGCAGACGGCTGAACTGGTACGGTTCTTCCGCCGCCACCTGCCCGCGCACGTGCGTCTTGCCACCCACTTTCACAATGATTTCGGCATGGCCACGGCCAACGCCATAACCGCCCTTGCCAGTGGCGCGGACAGCACAGACGTTTCCATTCTGGGACTGGGGGAACGGGCAGGCATTGCCCGGCTGGAAGAGGTTGCCGCCGCCCGCGTCCTGACAGGCGAAGCGCATAATGCGGCCGGCACACAGGGAGCGCACAGCCGGTCCGATGCCTCCCCGCAGTACAACCTTGCCGCCCTGCGCACGCTGGCGCACACGGTAGCCGGGCTGACGAGCATGCCCCTCGCCCGCAACCTTCCGGTCATAGGTGCCGATATCTTTTCCGTAGAAAGCGGCATCCATGCGGACGGCATGCACAAATCGCCCGAACTTTTCGAGCCGTATGCTCCGGAACTGGTGCAGGGCTCACGCTCCATCCGGCTCGGGCGCAAATCAGGAGCCGCCGCCGTTGCCCATGCGGCCCGCAACGCGGGGTGGTGCCTTTCCCGACATGCCGTCAACGAACTGGTCGCCCGTGTGCGCGCCCTTTCCGACCGCTGCAACCGCGCCCTGACGGATGCGGAATTTCGCAACCTGTGCCACCAAGTGCACACTCAGGCTCCTGACAATGCGAACACAGCACCCCACCGGGCACACTGAACCACGCGGCAAACGACACTTTTTCCATCCTTGTCATGAGCGGCGCAGCCATAACCGACACGCCATCTGCCGTTTTGTGCAGCACTGCGGCACCTGCTCTATGTGCCAAACGGCAATGGCCTGCCGTTTTCACCATGCGCGCTCCGGGGAGTGCTTTTTTCCGCAAAAAAGCATCCCTAAATGCGCACAAGCACCTGCCCACCTCATCACATCCGGTGGAACGACAATGTTTCCGGCAGGCTGAATCTTGCGCTTTTCAGCAAAAACAACTTTGTGAAGGGCAGGGAATTGAACTTTTTTGTAATTTCCATTACGGTTCTGCCGTGCCGGAAGATGGTTTATCGTGGTTGTCCGGGCTTTCGCCCTGTTCCCCTCACCCTGCGTTGCGTACCGGGCTGCGGAAAAGCGCACCCGCCGTAACAGAGACTACCGGAGGAAATAGTGAAAATCGACAAGCTGAGCTTCCAGATTGCGGGGCAGCTGCTTGACGGGCGCAAGTCCTACAGGGAGATCGCACAGGAGCTTTCCGTTGCGGAAAACACCGTGCGTTCGCGCATCAACAAGATGCAGGCAGACGGCGTGATGGACATAGTGGGTCGGCTGGATATCGAAAAATTGCCCGGGCACACCATCGTGTACACGGGCGTGCGCCTCAGCGAGCGCGATCTGTTTTCAAAATGTCAGGAGCTGAGCGAACTGAAGGGCGTCATCTCGTCCGCCGTGGTCACGGGACGGTTCGACATCATCCTCACCCTGCTGCTGCGGGAAGGATTCGGTCTGCTGGAATTCTATTCCAACGAAATGTCCAAGGTAGACGGCATCCTCTCCGTAGAGAGCTTTGTGGTTTACAAGGGCACCCGCATGATGGCTCCCTATATCCTCGACCCCGACACTCTGCCGGAATAACCCCGCACGCAGAGCGCACAAAAAGCGCCCGCCCAAGAGCCCCGGATACGCCGCAAAGCGCTCCGGGTCTGCCGGACGGGCGTTTTTCTTTGCCCTATCTGCCGCATAAGGCGGCAAGCGATATGCCTTGCCGCGCGCGGCAGCAGGATGCACCGCCCCACGAACAGCATGGCACTATCTACCGAGTTACCGGACGATAGGGCGCAGCACGCTACAAAGCCTGAATTGCCGTAAGACGCACCGCGCAGACCTTAAATTCGCTTATGCCCGCCACAGGGTCCGCCGCATCGCTGGTCAGGCGGTTTGCCGCCGCCTCCGCAAAATGGAAGGGAACAAACACCGTGCCTTCCACTGCCTTGGATGAAATGCGCACCGCCACCTCTATCTCTCCCCGGCGCGATACCACCCGCACCATGCCGCCCTGCACCACCCCCACCCGCTGCGCGTCCTGTGGCGCAATCTCCACAAAGGGGGCAGGCTCCTGCCGCGAAAGCCCCCGTGCCCGCCGGGTCATGGTGCCGGTATGGTACTGAAAAAGCACCCGCCCCGTGGTGAGGATGAGCGGATAATCCGCATCCGGCACCTCTGCGGGCGGCACCCACGCAACAGCGTGGAACTGCCCTTTCCCCCGCGTGAATTCCCGCGTGTGCAGAATGGGCGTACCGGGATGCCGCACGTCCGGGCAGGGCCACTGAATCCCCCCGCCTTCCAGCCGTGCATGGCGAATCCCCGCGTACAAAGGCACCACGGCGGCAATCTCCCGCATAATCTCAGCGCAGGACGCATAGCCCATGGGGTAGCCCATGCGAGAAGCAAGGGCGCATACTATCCGCCAATCCTCCCATGCGTCTCCCGGCGCGCGCACAGCCTTGCGCACCCGCTGCACGCGGCGTTCGGTATTGGTAAAGGTGCCGTCCTTCTCCGCAAAGCAGGCAGCGGGCAGCACCACGTGCGCCCGGCGTGCCGTTTCCGTAAGAAAGATATCCTGCACCACCAGAAAATCCAGCGCATCAAGGCACGCTTCCGCGTGGTTTAGATTGGCGTGAGAGAGCATGGGATTCTCACCCACCAGATACAGCCCCTTCAGCCGTCCCTGCTCCATGGCGCGGAACATATCGCGCGAGGTCATGCCCGGCGTGTCCGGCAGCACCGTGCCCCACGCCTCTTCCAGACACCGCCGTGCCGCAGCATCGCTCACGGAACGGTAACCCGGCAGCTTGTCCGGCAGGCCGCCCATATCGCACGCGCCCTGCACGTTGTTCTGCCCGCGCAGGGGATTCACCCCGCCGCCCTCGCGCCCCACATTGCCGCAGAGCATGGCAAGGTTGGCCAGAGCCTTCACCGTTTCCGTGCCGCCCACATGCTGCGTTATGCCCATGCAGTACAGAATGGCCGCCCTGCCGGACGCATACAGCCGTGCAGCCTCCGTAAGGCGCTGTGCCGGAATGCCGCTGATGGCCTCCACCCTTTCCGGTGTGTATGCCCCCACGCTTGCGAAAAACGCCTCCGCCCCTTCCGTGCGGGCGGCAATGTATGCGGCATCGTGCAGCCCTTCTGCCAGAATAACGTGGGCCATGCCCAGAATCCACGCAGTGTCTGTTCCCGGCGCGGGCCGCAGCCACACATGGGCGCGGCGGGCCATGTCCACCCTGCGCGGGTCCGCCACGATAAGGCGCGTCCCGGTCTTCATCGCCCGCTTTACCGCCGCCGCCATCACCGGATGATTCTCCGACAGATTGGAACCGGCCAGCAGCACCACATCCGCCCGGGCCACGTCGTCTATGGGATTGGTTGCAGCACCGCTTCCGAAGGCGGCGGCCAGACCGGCCACCGTGGGGGAGTGTCAGTGCCGCGCGCAGTGGTCCACGTTGTTGGTGCCCACCACGGCACGGGCGAACTTCTGCAACAGGTAGTTTTCCTCGTTGGTGCACCGGGCCGAAGCCAGCACGCCCACCGCATCCGGCCCTTGCTCCCGGCGTATGCGGCCAAGCCCCTCTGCCACGGCATCCAGCGCCTCATCCCACGTGGCGGGCGTGAGCACGCCATCCCGGCGCACCAGCGGCGTGGTCAGCCTGTCCGGCGATGCGATAAACTCCATGCCGAACCGCCCTTTCACGCACAGGCTGCTGTGGTTGGGAACGCCCTCTGCCCCCGTGACCATATGCACCACGTTGTCCCGCACATGCAGGTTCATCTGGCATCCCACGCCGCAGTAGGCGCAGGTGGTGCGCACCGCCGTGGTTTCGCACAGGCGCGGTCTGGACCGCGCGTCCTTCAGCGTTATGGCTCCCACGGGGCACACCTGCAGGCACTCCCCGCAAAACACGCAGTCAGACTGCCCCAGCGGCAGGTCGTTACGGGTAATGATCTTGGTCTGTGCCCCCCGGTAGCCGTAATCAATGGCCTCGTTCACCTGCACGTCCTTGCAGGCCTGCACGCAGCGGCCGCACAGCACGCACTTGGAAAAATCGCGGATGAGAAAGGGATTGGACGTATCCGGCGTGCGCCGCTCAGCCGCTCTGCCACGCTCCGCCCCCCTGTCCCGCTCTGAAGGCTCATGATGCCTTCCCGCCTCCCCGCGCCGCGCAAAGGTTTTGCCGCCCGCGTTATACCGGAAGGCTAGCGCCTGCAACGTACAGTCGCCGGAAGCAGGGCACAGCAGGCAGTCATGCGGCCCGGAGGCCAGCAGCAGCTCCAGATTCATGCGCCGCGCCCGCACCACGCGGGGCGACTCCGTAAGCACGTCCATACCCGCCCCGGCAGGAGCGGCGCAGGCAGCCACCAGCGTGCGTGCCCCCCGCACCTCCACCACGCACAGGCGGCACGCCCCCGTGGGAGAAGCCCCTTTCAGATGGCACAGGATGGGAATATCCACATGGTTCCGCCGCGCAACGTCCAGAATGGTCTCACCGGGAACAAAGTCGCACGCGGTGCCGTTCAAAGTCAGCATGTTGTCCATCCGGCTCGCTCTCCCGTTCAGTCAATGGCGTCAAAGGCGCAGGCGCCGTAGCAGCTCATGCACCGCACACACAGGTCGCGGTCAATGGTGGCCACCTCTTTCTTCTTCCAGCGCACGGCGTTTGCGGGGCAGGTATGAAAACACTTGCCGCACCGTTTGCACCGTCCGGGGTCCACCGCAAAATCCAGCAGCGCGGCACACCGCCTCGCCGGGCAGGTCCGGTGTTCAATGTGGGCCTCGAACTCATCCCTGAAATACCGCAGGGCGGAAAGCACGGGGTTGCCCGCCGTCTGCCCCAGCCCGCACAGGGCGGAATCCGTTATCACGGCGGCAAGCTCTTCCAGCAATTCCACATCACCGGAGCGCCCCCTCCCCGCGCAGATATTCTCCAGAATCTCCAGCATACGGCGTGTGCCCTCCCTGCACGGAGTACACTTGCCGCAGCTTTCATCCTGTATGAACTCAAGAAAGAAGCGCGCCATATCCACCATGCAGGTGCGGTCGTCCATCACAATGGCGCCGCCGGACCCCATAATGGCTCCCACCTTGGCAATTTCCTCGTAATCCACCACCACATCCAGCTGCGATTCCGGAATACATCCGCCGGAAGGCCCGCCCAACTGAACGGCCTTCAGCCTGCGCTTTCCCGGAATACCGCCGCCTATGTCGTACACGATGGTGCGCAGCGGCGTGCCCATGGGCACCTCCACCAGTCCTATGTTGCACACATCGCCGGAGAGCGCGAACACCTTGGTCCCCTTGCTGCGCTCCGTGCCCACCGAGGCATACCACGCGCCGCCGTTCAGCATTATCTGCGCCACGTTGGCAAGGGTTTCCACATTGTTCAGAATGGTTGGCTTCTCCCACAGCCCCCTGTGGGCGGGAAAGGGCGGACGCGGACGCGGCATACCCCGCCTGCCTTCAATGGACCGCATAAGGGCGGTCTCCTCGCCGCAGACGAAGGCCCCCGCTCCCTGATAGATGTCCACGTCAAACGCAAACCCGGAACCGAGAATATTCCCGCCCAGCAATCCGCGTGCCCGTGCCTGCTCAATGGCCATCTGCACGCGGCGCACCGCCAGCGGATATTCCGAGCGGCAGTAAATGTATCCCCTGTGGGCGTTAATGGCGCGCGCGGCGATAATCATGCCTTCCAGCACGGCGTGCGGGTCCGCCTCCAGAATGGAACGGTCCATGAACGCGCCGGGGTCGCCCTCGTCCGCGTTGCACAGCACATACTTCACCCCGCCGGGGCTGCGCATGGCAAATTCCCATTTCATGCCTGTGGGAAATCCCGCTCCGCCCCGCCCGCGCAGCCCGGAAATCTTCATCTGCTCCACAATATCCTGCGGGGTCATGTCCAGCAGTGCCTTGGCAGTGCCCAGATACCCGCCCCGCCCGATGGCGTCTTCAATGGATTCCGGATTGATCAGGCCTTTGTTGCGCAGGGTCCACGGCATCTGGCGGGCAAAGAAGGGAATATCGGCAAAAAGCGGTATGGGGGTGCGGCTTTGCGGGTCGCGGTAGAGCAGCCGCTCCACCTGCCGCCCGTGCACAAGCTGCTCTTCCACCAGTTCCGGCATGTCATCCGCGCCGAGCTTCTGGTAAAACACGTTGTCCGGATGCACCAGCAGCAACGGGCCCAAGGCGCAGAATCCGTTGCAGCCCGTCTCCACCACACGCACCCGCTCCTGCAGACCACGGGCGGCAATCTCCGCCACCAGACGCTCCTTCACAGCAATGCTGCCCGTGGCATGGCACCCGGTGCCGCCGCAGATGAACACATGCCGCACGCCGGGGGCGTTCAGCCGCGCTTCATACGCCGCACGCAGCACATGCAGATCGTCCACCGACAGACAGCCCGTTCCGGGCGGCATATCCGTGGGGGTGGTGCAGCCGGGTGCTTCCGGCGGGCGGTGGTCATTCATGGCGGCTCCTTCGTTCTCAAGCGGTTGCCGTGCCCGCGGGCAGCTCAATGGCTCCGGCAGGTAACAAACCCAGATGTGGCAGGCGCAAGGGCAACAGATGCAAGAGCATCAGCCTCCCTGCGCCGCGCGCACAGCCATACGCTGTTCCGTGCAGTGTGCCGCACCCCGGCATACCATCCTGTGTCATCGGATAACTCTAGGCGTACTTCTTCAACAGTTCCAGCACAGTATCCGCAGAAACGGCCCCGTGGGTGTCGCCGCCCACAACCATCACCGGAGCAAGTCCGCAGGCACCGAGACACCGAACCCCTTCAAGGTCAAACCGCCCGTCCTGCGTGGTCTGCCCTTCACGAATGCCGTATTCTCCCGCAATGCGGCTTATGACTTCGCGGATGCCCTTCACATAACAGGCAGTGCCCGTGCATGCCTTTATGGAATGCCTCCCGCGCGGCTCCAGCGAAAAAAGGGAATAAAAGGAAACCACGCCGAACACGTCGCTGCCGGGAATATTCATCCCTTCGGCAATGCGGTCCAGCAGCGGGGTCGGAAAATACCCCACCACCTCCTGCGCCTCGCGCAGCACGGTGATCAGCGAACCGGGCACATGCCTGTGGCGCGCAATCACTGCGTCCACGGCGGCCCACTGTTCCGGGGTTACAGCGTGCCGGGAGCTGCCCGCCTCCTCACCGCAGCAGCAGGAATCCCCGCGGCATCCGGCGTGTGCGCCGCCTGTGGCATGCGGGCTGTTGCCTGCGGGGAATATGTCCGCACCCGATGCGTCCGGGCACAGCGGTCCGGCGTCCGATATGGCAGTGCCGGTCGTGTCCGGTCCAAGCAAATTCGGACCCGACGCATCCGGTCTGGGCAAATCTCGACCGGACGTGTCCGTATCGAATGTTCTAGGCTCAAACTTTTTGGACCCGGACTTTTTGGGACCGGAAGAATCAGAACGGCTCATGAAAGGCTCCCAAACAGTTGCGCCGCCCGTAAGAAGCGGGCGGCGCGAAAAGTACCTAGCGGCAGATATGCGTGCAGTCGGGCCTGTTTTCCAGTTGCATCCACGCGGCTTTCACGGTGTTCTTCATCAGCATGGCAATGGTCATGGGTCCCACGCCGCCGGGAACAGGCGTAATCTTACCCGCCACCTTGCTGGCAGCTTCAAAGTCCACATCGCCGCTCAGAATGGCCTTGCCGGATGCGGCAGTCCCCACGCGGTTCACGCCAACATCTATAACCGTGGCACCGGGCTTAATCCAGTCGGGCTTCACCAGACCGGGCACGCCTGCCGCAACGATAAGAATATCCGCCCGGCGACAGTGCGCCGCAAGGTCGCGGGTACGGGTGTGCACCATGGTCACGGTACTGTCCGCCCCTTCGCCCTTCTGTCCCATCATAATGGCAATGGGCTTGCCCACAATGTTAGAACGCCCCACAACCACCACTTCCGCCCCGCTGGTGGGCGTGCCGGAACGGACAATCATTTCCTGTATCCCTGCGGGGGTGCAGGGCAAAAAGCAGCATCGGCGGTCGCCCAGCACCATGCGCCCCAGATTGACAGGATGAAACCCGTCCACATCCTTCTCGGGGTCAATGGCGTGGATAACGCGCTCCTCGCTGATATGCCTGGGCAGCGGCAGTTGCACCAGAATACCGTGAATGTCCGGGTCCTGATTATACTGGTCAATGAGGTCGAGCAGGGCTTCTTCCGTAATGGACTCCGGCTGGTTGTCCTGCACTTCATGGAATCCCAGCGAAACGGCTGTCTTCACCTTCAGGCTGACGTAGCTTACGGAGGCGGGGTTTTCACCCACAAGAATAGTCACCAATCCCGGCACCTTGCCGTGCTTCTCCCGCATCATGTTCACCTCGCGGGCAAGCTCCTCAAGTATGGCGGCGCGCATTTGGGTTCCGCTGATTATTTCCGCACTCATTTCCGTCTCCTGTGGCTGGGATGAAAGGACACGCCGCGCCCGGTATTGCCCAGACACGGCACGCTGTCAACCCGCAATCCGCATCAGAACAGCCCCTTCACCCGGCCGGTTTCCGTATCCACGTCAATGCGGCGGAACGAAGGATTGGACCCCGTGCCCGGCATAAGCGAGATAGACCCCGCCACCGGCACAATAAATCCTGCCCCGCCGAAGGTGAGCACATCACGCACCTTCAGCCGCCACCCGGTGGGTACCCCCTTGCGCGCAGGGTCATCGGAAAGGGAGAGATGCGTCTTTACCATGCACAGTCCCAGCCGCGAAAGCTCCGTATCCTTTTCAATGGCTTCCAGCCGCGCCTTGGCTTCAAACGAATAATCCACGCCCTCCGCGCCGTACACCTTGGTCGCCACCGTCTCTATGCGGCGGCGCATGGGCATGGACCAGTCATACAGGGGTGTGAACACGGTTTCGTCGTTGCAGGCGTCCATCACGGCATCGGCAAGCTCCAGAGCCCCCTCGCCACCCAGTTCCCAATGCCGCGAAACGGCAACTCTGGCCCCGGCAGCCTCGCACAGTTCGCGCACCTTGGCTATCTCCGCCCGGGTGTCCGTCACAAAGGCGTTTATGCACACCACAGGGGAAACCCCGCTCTGCTTCACAATATGCACATGGTGCAAAAGGTTGGCGCAGCCCTTTTCCACCCACTCCACATTCTCCTCGGCATACGCCTGCGGCAGCTTCTTTCCCGGTGTGGGCACGGGCGCGCCCCCGTGGCATTTCAACGCCCGCACCGTGGTCACCACCACGGCGGCGTCCGGCGTAAGCCCGCTGTAATGGCACTTCAGATTCCAGAATTTCTCATACCCAATATCCGCCCCGAACCCCGACTCCGTCACATGATACTCAGAGAGCTTCAGCCCCACCTGATCGGCTATGATGGAACTCTGCCCTATGGCAATGTTGGCAAAAGGCCCCGCATGCACAATAACGGGCTGCCCTTCCAGCGTCTGGATAAGATTGGGGTTCACGGCATCCACCAGCCACGCCGTCATGGCACCGTCCACCTCAAAATCACGGGTGGTAAGCGGCTTGCCGAACTTGTCGTAGCAGATGATCACTTTGCCCATGCGCTCGCGCAGGTCTTTCAGGTCCTTGGCAACGGAAAGAATGGCCATAAGTTCCGAGGAAACAGCGATATCGAACTTGGACCGCATCATGAATCCGTCATTGGCCCCGTTCACCCCGTCTATGCCTATAATGATATTACGCAGCGCCTGCGCGCAGTAGTCAATGACCCACCCCATCTCCACGCGCGTGGGGTCCACGTTCAGCCGCCGCAGACCGGAAAGCTGGTCCAGCTTGTCGTCCGAGTAGTTGCGCTCATGCTGCATGCGCGCGGTAAGCGCCACCATGGCAAGATTGTGGGCATTCATTATGGCGTTTATGTCGCCGGTAAACCCCAACGAAAACGGCGTAAGCGGAATGCACTGCGACCGCCCGCCCCCGGCGGCAGACCCCTTCACCCCCATGGTCGGCCCGCCGGATGGCTGGCGGATGGCTGCGGAAGCCCGCTTCCCCCTGCGCCCCAACCCCTGCACCAACCCGATGGTCGTGGTGGACTTGCCCTCGCCCAAAGGGGTGGGCGTTATGGCGGTCACATCCACATACTTGCCGTTGGGCTTTCCTGCCAGCCGCCGCAGCACCGCCCGGTAGTCTATCTTGCCCATATAGTGCCCGAAGGGAAGCAACTCGCGCTCCTCCAGCCCCATCTCGTCACCCAGACGGTAGATGGTCTTCATGCGGCTTTCCGCATCCTGCGCTATTTCCCAGTCCGGGTGCTCCTTGGGGTCCAGCGATTTCATTCCGGCGGTATCCAGCAACATAGGCTCGCTCCTTGGCAAGACATGATCAGGGCAACGCGGGCGCGCCACACATAGTGGTGCCCGCATACAATTCATACTTCAAAAATGCTCATTTCGTCAACTTTAGCATCATTTTTTGCGCAATATAATCACTGAGGAGCATCACCCCGCCTCTCAGTACCTTCTCCACATACCACAGCGATTATATTCTGCGCCCTCAGGCTTGCAGCATCCATGATGTTTCCCGTATACTGAACGCATATTTCTTCTCAGGAGACCTGCATGGGATATATACTCCGCGTTACGCTGCACGTTGCGGCCATGCTGCTTTGCCTGTCCGTTCTCGGTCCGGCACAGGGACATGCCATTCCCGCTGCAAGCATTAATGATATAGACTTCATGACGGAACAATATCCTCCGTTCAACTACATGCACAACGGAACACTCAAAGGAATTTCCGTAGAACTTCTTGATCTGGTCTTCAAAGAACTGAACGCCACCGTCTCTGTAAACAACGTCCGCCATCTTCCGTGGGCGCGCGCCTACAAAACGGCACTGCATGTGCCGGACTCCTGCCTCTTTGTCATGACACGGAGCGGGTTCCGCGAAAATCTCTTCAAATGGGCGGGACCGGTCATGCCCACCACCATTGCGGTCATTGCCCGCAAAGACCGCAACATGCAGGTGCCAGATGCGCAGGCACTCAAGGCACACACCATTGCCGCGCTGCACGATGATATAGGACATTCCCTGCTCATCAATGCAGGATACCCCGAAAAACGCATCGCCACAAACCCCTACGCCAGCAGCATCATAGAAATGCTGAACAAACGGCGGGTGGACGCATGGGCGTATGAAGAATCTGTGGCACGCTACTTCATAGGCGAGGCGGGTTACGACCCGGACGATTTCGAAACCATCTTCACGCTGGAAAGTTCCGAACTCTATTTCGCCTTCAACATCAGCACGCCGGACGCCATAATCCGCGACTTTCAGAACGCGCTTGACGTGCTGCGCGAGCGTGGAGAGGTGGAATCCATAATCCGGCGGTACATACGCTGAAAAGCAGGCGGGCTGCCAGCTGTCGTGCAGGTGCCAATCACGCATCTTGCCGGTTCCGGACAAGTTCCGAACAAGTTCCGGGCAGATTCCTGACAGACAGCAGACTCTTTGACCGAACCGTTCCGCACCGGACCGGTCCCGCAGCCCTTTCCAGCCGGAGTGGTATGCGGTATACGTGCCTTCCCGGACTTCACGTCCCAATCAGCAACCACCCATCGCCATGAAGCCCGCACCTCCGACCAGCAAACCTCCCCTGCTTCCGCATCCGCCACATCCGGGTTTGCCGAATCTACCGGACCTGCCCGTCTCCGGCATCCTCCCAGACTTGGCCGAAAGCCTGCGCACCACCCCGAACGCCCTGCTCCACGCCCCGCCCGGCGCGGGCAAAACCACGCTGGTGCCGCTCTCGCTCATGCACGCCCCGTGGTTGAACGGCAGGCGCATCCTCATGCTGGAACCGCGCCGCATCGCCGCCCGTGCCGCCGCCCGCTACATGGCGCGCCTGCTGGGAGAACAACCGGGACACACGGTCGGCTACCGCATCCGCCACGAAACCCGCGTCTGCGCAGCCACCCGCATAGAGGTGGTCACAGAGGGTGTCCTCACCCGCCTGCTTCAGTCGGACCCGGAACTTGCCGGATACGGCATGGTCATCTTCGATGAATTTCATGAACGCAGCCTGCACGCAGACCTCGGCCTTGCCCTGTGTCTGGAAGCCCAGTCCGCCCTGCGGCAAGACCTGCGCCTGCTGGTCATGTCCGCCACGCTGGACTGCCGCCCCGTGGCAACCCTCATGGGCGGCTGCCCCGTCATCTCCTGTGAGGGGCGCGCCTTTCCTGTCACCGTGCGCCACCTGCCCCCGCCCCGGCGCGGTACCGTTCCTGCGGGCGGCGCGCACGCACAGGCAGACAAACGCCACGTTGCCGCCGCCGTGGGTCACGCGCTGGCATCGGAACCGGGCAGCATCCTTGTGTTCCTGCCCGGTGCGGGAGAAATCCGCTCCGTGACGGAACTGCTGGGTGCTCCTCAGGACTACGGTTCCCGCGCCGCTACAGGATTGACCTCTCCGGCTGGTCAGACATCTGCTGCCGGCTCGGCACATCCGGGTGGCCCGGCGATTCTTCCGACTGGCTCGACTGACAACACAATGGGCAACGCAACCGCGCCTTCCCTGCCGCCGGACGTGCGCCTGTTCCCGCTCTACGGCGACCTTTCCGCGCGCGAACAGGACACCGCCATCACACCGCCGCCCCCCGGCATCCGCAAGGTCGTACTGGCCACATCCATTGCGGAAACCTCACTCACCATAGAAGGCGTGCGCGTGGTCATAGATGCCGGATACGCCCGCCTGCCCCGCTTCGACCCTAACAGCGGCATGACCCGGCTGGTCACGGAACGGGTCTCCCTCGCCGCCGCTGCCCAGCGCACAGGCCGCGCGGGTCGGTTGGAGGCGGGCGTCTGCTACAGGCTATGGGAACAGGCAGAGGAGCACTCCATGCGCCCCTTTGCCGCGCCGGAAATCACAGAGGCCGATCTGTCCCCGCTGGCGCTGGAACTGGCCGCATGGGGCGTGGCGGGATACGCGGGTGCAGTCTCCCTGCCGTGGCTCACTCCGCCGCCGCAAGGCAATTTCGCACAGGCATGCGAACTGCTGCACAGCCTCGGCGCGCTGGACTCCGCCCACCGCATCACCCCGCACGGCAAGGCCATGCTCGCCCTGCCCCTGCATCCCCGGTTGGCGCATATGGTACTCCGGGCCGCATCCCCGGAGAGCGAGCGTAATACGGAAAACACGCCGGAGAAGCCTTCCGGCCATAATGCGGAACATCCCCATGCGGCCACCGCCTGCGTGGTAGCTGCCCTGCTCTCCGAAAGAGAACGCGCTTCCGGTGCAGACCTTCGCCCCGCCGTGGCGCGTTACGCGCGCGATATTTCCCGGCTGACAAAGCAGGGCCATGCCCCCGCAGGCCCGCATGGCACAACCAACCGCATGACGGCTGCCATCCACCACATTGCCCGCACCGTATCGCACCTTGCCCCCTCCCGTGAACAGGCCGAACGGGCCGGACAGACTCCATTGGCTAAATTAGCTACGCAGGCTGCAGAACCGGAAGATACGGGAATCTGCCTTGCCCTCGCCTACCCCGACCGCATCGGGCAGCAGCGCGGCGCAGGCGTATTCCGCCTTTCCGGCGGCAGAACCGCCTTCCTCCCGCAGGAAGACCCGCTCGCGCGCGAACCGTTCCTTGCCGTGGCGGAACTGGACGGCAACGCCGCCCGCGCCCGCATATGGAGCGCCGCCCCCATCACGAAGCAGGACATAGAACGCCTCTTCGCGCACGCCCTTGCCGATGATGATTTCGTCCTGTGGGACAGCCGGACAGAATCCGTCACGGCACGGCGGCAGACCCGGCTGGGCGCGCTTGTGCTTGCAGACGCCCCCAGCGACTCCGCGCGGGAAGAGGATATCATGCACGCGGTTACGGATGGCATCCGCTCCATAGGTCTGCACTGCCTGCCGTGGACGGAAGAAACCCTCAGCCTGCGTGCACGGGTACAGTTTCTGCGTACTCTACAGCCGCAAGGCTCGTCCCCCGATATGCCGCAAGGCCCATGTCCAGACATACCGCAAGCTTCATGCCCGGATATGCCGCAATGCCCGTGGCCGGACCTCTCGGACGACGCCCTGCTCCGCACCCTTCCCGCGTGGCTCGGGCCGTTTCTCGGCGGCATCACGCGCCGCTCCCAGTTCAGGAGCATAGACCTTGCGGCGGCACTTGCCGCCCTGCTCGGCTGGCAGGCCACGCAGCGTCTGGACAAAGAAGCTCCCACCCACATCACAGTGCCGTCCGGGTCGCGCATCCGGCTCGATTACACCACGGGCGGCGGACAGCAACAAGGCCCCGTACTCCCCGTCAAACTGCAGGAAATGTTCGGCGCGCAGCAAACGCCCACCATCGCGGGCGGACGCTACGCCCTGCCCGTGCACCTGCTTTCCCCCGCAGGCCGCCCGCTGCAGGTCACGCGCGACCTCGCCTCATTCTGGAAAAACGGCTACCCGGCAGTGCGCGCAGAAATGCGTGGCCGCTATCCCAAACACCCATGGCCGGAAGACCCCGCAACGGCACAGCCCACCCGCCACGTCACCAAACGCATGCAGCAACCCGGCTAGCAGCAGAGAACACCCTGCTGAAAGGCAGCGAACAAACGCACGCCAAACAAAAGGGCGGTATGCCCATACCCTGTTGAAAAAAGTCTCAACAGAGCATGGGCATACCGCCCTAAACACTCTCTTTCCGCCGGCACGCTAGTCTGTGTGCCGGTCAGCCCCTGCTTTACGCATGCCCGGCAACTCACCGCCGTCCGCCGTCATCGCAGACAGCCCGGCAGCCCGACAACGCGACAGTGCTACAGCGCCCCCGCAGGTCAGCAGCAGCCGTTGCCCATGCGCACGGGCAGTCCCTTTTCATGCAGCCAGCGTTTAATCATCAGCGAGGCGCACCCCACGCCGGGGTTCACGGAAAGCGCTCCCACAGGGCAATTGCGCGCACACGCCCCGCACTCCATGCAGGCTTCGCGGTCCGCAAATCCGGCCTTCCCATCCTGCATGCGAAACACCAGATGCGGACACACCTCCGTGCACAGGCCACAGCCCACACACTTCTCCGCATCCAGGCCTATGGTGACCACATTCTCAATATATCTGAAGCCCTGCATACATCCTCCTACACAAAGGCGGCAAAGACCCATAAAAAGGCGCACACCACCACTACCAGCGCCTGCAGCGGCACCGCGCGGCGCATCTCCCACTCCACCCCGGAGGGCGAGGCGTAGGGGGTGGAACCGCTGAAATTCATGGCCAGAAACGAGCTGATAGTCACCGTCCACAGCCCCAGCGCAACCCACTCCATCAGGCCCGGCCCTCCACTTCCGGCGGCTCCGGCAGCTCCGGCCCACACAGCAAACACCAGCAGCGGCAGCACGCACGCGCCCGCCACCGCCCCCTTGGCGGCAAAGGCCCGGAAGGGAATACGCGGCAGCAGCAGCGGCACGCCCACATGGCCCGCCAGCACCCCGAACAGGGTCGCCCACGCAAATCCGCCCAGCCGCGTCACCGCTTCGGTGAACGAAAACACATGCGGCCCTATGCCGGAAAGCACGAACACTGCGCAAAAGGCCAGCAGCAGCGTCTTCCACAGCAGCACCAATTCCACGGGAATAAGAACCGCCCGCTCCCGCAGGGGAAAATCCACCAGACGCATGGCCTCGGTAGCCTTCTGTCCGGCAGCGAGAAAGTCAGGCAGGTCCGCCGACCGCACAGGACCGTACACCACGGAAAAACCCGTGGCCCGGCGTACTTCGCGGGCAGAAACCCCCGGTGCCCCAAGCTGCGGCAGCACTACCCTGCGGTGCGATACCACCTTATCCAGCTCTGCACGCCGTATGCGGCGCACCACCTCATCCGTAGAGAACAAATTCTTGCCCGCCGCGCACCACACGTTAATGCCGCGAGTATCCAGCACCAGCAGCCAGACATGCTGCCCCGCAAGGTCTTCGCGCACCACATCAAACGTCAGCTTGTAGTTGGCGGTAACAATAACCGGAGAAGCCGCATCCGGCGTGCCCACGGCATACAGACCGGGCGAAACGACATAGTTGTCCCGCGTTATGCCCAAACGGGCAAGGGCAGTACCGGCCCAGTCTCCCGGTCCGCGCCGGGTCCGCACGCGGGGTACGGGACCGGCAGGGGTATCCAGAAAGGTGTCCACGCAGGAATACACGGCGTAGCCCGCCCGCTCGTACGACCTGGCCTCAGGTCGCGGCGGTGGGCCTCAGCACGGCTCGGCGGCAGGGTTGGCACTTTCGCCGCATGCTGAACCGCATCCCGTATCACAGGTCGCACCACTGGCGGAATCCAAGGCAGAATCATGAACAGAACCACGGGAGGCATCAGCAAATGCAGACGCCGCAATCCCTCCTGCCTCCCGCCCGGAAAAGGCAACCGGAGGAACAGGCGCAAATGGCGAATCCGGCCCTGCTTCAGCAGCACAGCATCCGGGAACCGTACTGCCAACGGGCGGGCACGCTTCCGGCGAACATGCACAAGGTGCCCCGCCGGAAAGCGGCGCAGCCGCACAGGACGAGCCTGAGGGGGTATACTGGCCTGCCAGGTCTGTCTGATCTGTCTGGTCTGTCTGGCAGCATTGTCCTGTCCGGTCTGTCTGGCCCGGGCAGCACTGTGCCGGGTCTGGCGCAGAAGCCTGTGGCGCCATGCGCAACGGTTCAAACAGCTTCACAATCGTTTCCTCACAAAAATTAACGTATCGTCAACGCAACCTGATCGTATTTCCTGATCGAATATCCTGATCGAATATTCTGAGCGCGTATCCTTGAATGTCCATTCTGAGCGCGCATCCCTATCACGCCCGGGGCAACGGCAGCAGCACGTTTCCCTGCGGACACATCCCACCGGACACAACACACCGGACACATCCCACGGACCAGCACACCAAAAAAGCTTTCATTGCGCACCGTTGCACTTTCAATTCAGGCAACTGCGCGAATAGGCATTCCCGCTCCGCAAGGCAAGGTAATACTCCCGCCCGCTACAGGCAAGCTGCATGCAGGGCGTTATTGCACATCCGTCACCGCCCCAGTTGCAACACGCTGCGGGAAACGCTAGCATGCGGGCATAATGAATCGCCAACAACTCCTCCTGAACATGTTCCAAGCCATGCTGGACCGTCTGGGCCCCAGCCGCTGGTGGCCCGCAGAGTCTCCGTTCGAGGTCGCCGTCGGGGCCATCCTCACCCAGAACACCAACTGGGGCAACGTAGAACGCGCCATCGCCAATCTCAAACAGGCAAACGCCCTTTCCCCCCGTGCCATCCTCGGCATGCCGGAATCCGAACTGGCGGAGCGCATCCGTCCTTCGGGCTATTATAATATGAAGGCGAAACGGCTGCGCACCTTTGCAGGCTGGCTCACGGAATACGCCGGAGGCGATATCGCCGCCCTCGCGGAGAAAGATACGGCAGATGTGCGCGAAGCCCTGCTCGCCATCAAGGGCATAGGGCCGGAAACAGCAGATTCCATAGCACTTTACGCCGCAGGGCTGCCCACCTTTGTGGCAGATGCCTACACCCACCGCATTCTCACCCGGCACGGCCTTATGCCGGAAGATGCGGACTACCATACCATGCGGGACTATTTCATGGATGTACTGCCGCAGGACGTGCCCCTTTATAACGAATACCATGCCCTCATCGTGCGGGTGGGCAAGGAATGGTGCCGCAAATCAGCCCCCCTCTGCGCACAATGCCCGCTCAACCCGTACCTGAACGGCGGCACCGCATGACCACGCACACCCACCGCCACCCGTCCCTGCCCTGCCCTGCCGCCTCTGTATGCACGGTGCTGCTCCTGTGCTGCGCCGTCATGCTCATGCTGCCTGCCTTCACGGCACATGCGCAGAAGCAGGAGACCATAGAAAAGTCCCTCTCCACGCAGCAGAATAAGGCCAAGCAGACAGAAAAAAAGCTGAACGCCCTCACCGCGCAGGAACGTGCCCTGCACAAGGAACTTGCTGCGGCAGAAGACCGTATGAAGCAGCTTGAGCGCGATCTCGCCAAGCAGGAATCGGACCTCGCCGCCATAGAGCGCAAGCGCGAAGCGGCAGAAAAAGAACACGGGCAGGTACTGGCCCAGCGCCGGAAAACAGAGCAGGAACTGCGTGAACTGCTCGATGCCATGTGGCCCCTGTACATGCAGAGTCAGGCCGGACGTGGCGGCAACGTCCCGGACTGGCACGAGGCCGACCGCCAGTTCGAATGGTCGGGCAGAATATACGCCGCCATAGACGAAAAAAACCGGGCCATTGCGGAACAGGAAAAGAGCATCGCCAAGGCCCTGAAAACGCAGGAAGAACTTGCCCGCAGTGCCCGCGAGCGTCTGGCCGCTGTCAATAAGACCAAAGACAGGCTCCTGCGCGACAGGCTGCAGCACAACAGCAAATTGCAGGCCGTGCGCAAGGAAAAGGAAGACGCGGAAGCCACGCTTAAAAACGTGCTCGACGTCATCAAGGACCTGAACTACCGCATGGAGGAAACAGGCGGCCCGGAAGGCGAATTCGCCAAGATGAAGGGCAAACTGCCCTGGCCCGCCAGAGGCAGGCTGGCACACAAGTTCGCGCCAAACGCCAACCCGCCCAACCGGGGCATGGCCCTTGCCCTTTCGCAGGGCACAGAGGTCCGCTCCGTTGCCTCCGGCAAGGTGGTGCATAACGATGTGCTGCGTGGCTTCGGCAGGGTGGTCATCGTCATGCATGACTCAGCCTACTATACCCTCTACGCCTTCCTGTCCGAAAGCGGATTGGGCGTGGGGCAGAATGTAACCAGAGGACAGAAGCTCGGCACGGCGGGACACTTCCCCCGTGTAGAAGGCCCGGGCCTGTATTTCGAATTGCGTTTTCATCAAAAAGCCATTAACCCTGAGCCGTGGCTAACAGCTTCGAATTAGGTACAATACGGTCTCTCGGAGGATCTGTAATGCGTATATCCATGTGGGTCGCCTCGGCGGCGGCCCTTGCAATACTCGCTTTTTCCACGGCTCCCGGCCTTGCTACCGGCGATCAGAACAAGTTCGACTCCCTGAAGCGCTTCAGTCAGGTTCTGGACATGGTTGAACGCTATTATGTCAATGAAGTCAGCCGCAAGGACATCATAGACGGTGCCATTCAGGGCATGCTGCAATCCCTTGACCCGCACTCCTCGTTCATGGACCCCACCGAATACCAGAGCATGCAGGAGACCACCTCCGGTGAATTCTTCGGCATAGGCATAGAAATAACGCAGGATGAAAACGGTATTCTCAAGGTGGTGGCCCCCATTGAAGACACCCCCGCATGGAAAGCCGGGCTGAAAAGCGGCGACCTTATCCTTGAAGTGGGCGGCGCTCCCACGCAGGAGATGTCCCTGAGCAAGGCGGTTTCGCTTATCAAAGGCCCCAAGGGATCCAAGGTCACGCTGACCGTCCTGCCCAAAAATGCCAACGAACCCAAGGAAATGACCATCACGCGCGACATCATCCCGCTCATCAGCGTGAAGACGCGACTGCTGGATGACGGTTTCCTGTGGGTCCGTCTCATGCGCTTCTCAGAACGCACAACCGATGAACTGTACGAAAAGATAGCGGAATACTCCAAGCAAAACGAGCTTAAGGGCATCGTTCTGGATATGCGCGACAACCCCGGCGGTCTTCTGGACCAGTCCGTCAGCGTTGCAGATGCCTTCCTCGGTCAGGGCACTGTGGTGTCCATCCGCGGACGCGGCAAGGAAAGCCGCGAATTCACCGCACGCACCCAAAGCTCAGACATCACGGCTCCCATGGTCGTGCTCATCAACGCAGGCTCCGCCTCCGCCTCGGAAATCGTGGCCGGTGCCCTGCGCGACCACAAGCGGGCGCTTCTGGTGGGCGAACGCAGCTTCGGCAAGGGGTCCGTGCAAAACATCATCCCCCTCAGCGACGGCGGCGCGGTCAAGCTGACTATCGCGCACTACTACACGCCCAACGGCACCTCCATTCAGGCAGAAGGCATCCAGCCGGACATCCTCCTGCCCTTTGAGATGCCCGCTGAAGAAACGGAAAAGAAACCGCGCCGCACCATGCGCGAAAAGGATCTTGACCGGCATCTGGACAACCCGGCAGACAAGACCGGCGTTGCTCCCAAGGGCGACTTCAAGCGCACGCAGGAAGTGCAGGAGGCGCTGGACCGCGACAACCAGCTGCGCATGGCGCTGCAACTGGTGCACTCCCTGCCCAGAATACAGAGCATCCACTAGAATAACCACGGGGGCGCGGAAATCCGCGCCCCCGGTTTGCAACGCCCCCCGCCATCGCTGCAGCACGCTCCATGATGACCCACTCCCCAAAACCAGAAAATACACACGGCCCCGCCAGCGGAGATGCCAAAGGCAAGGCTGCCCTGCTCGCGCAGGCATCCGCACGCCTCCGGTCCTCCCTGTCACGCCTGCAAAACGCGCTGCCGCGGTGGGCACTCCCCTTCCTTGCGGGCGTGCTCTGCGTTCTTCTCCTGCTGGGCATTGTGCGCTGCATGCAATCGCCTGCGCCAACAACCGCCCTCAATGCAACCGAAGCAGCTGAGAGCACGGCGGCAGGTTCGCTGCGCGGGCGCGTGGACCCCACCTCCCTGCCCTATGAGGAAACACTGGGCGGACCGCTGGAAGAAAGCGTAAAGAAGATAGATTTCGCCCTCCTGCAGGCATTCGCAGGTCTTGCCCTGCACCGTTCCGCCGTGCTTCTGGAAGAGGTGGAAACCCGCTTCCACAACGGACAGGAGTATCACTTCCAGCGCATGCGCCTCTACAGCACGGAACCGGAAAAGGTGACCGCAGCCATAGCAAACTCGCTTGCCGCATGGGTGGGCAACGCCACGTTCACGCCCACCGGTCCGGAGAGCTTCACCATATCGGTCAACGGTGCCTCCACCCACGAACTGACCCTTGCAGCATCCCCCGCTCCCCCGTATACACAGGGGGCGGAAACAGATATTTCCACAACACCGGATTCCGGGGAACCTCCGTCCGCTGAATCCGGTGCAACTCCGGCAACAAGACCCAGACCAGACCCACGCCCGACCCCGGAAGGAACCGGACGTCTCGCCATCGTCATTGACGACCTTGGCGAAAGCGTGAACGCCGCCCGCAAACTGGCCTCGCTCTCCTACCCTGTCACCTTCGCCATCTGGCCGCGTTCCACAAACGCCAAGCTGGTGGCGGAAATAGGCAGGCAACGTGGCGAGGAGATCATCCTCCATCAGCCCATGGAGCCGATCGGCTACCCAGAGGTACGCCCCGGACCGGGAACAGTGTTCGTGCGCATGACACCGGACCAGATACACACCATCATTGCGGAAAACCTGAAAATGGTTCCGTATGCGGTGGGTATCAACAACCACATGGGGTCACGGTTCACGCAGGACAGACAGGCCGTGCAAGCGGTGCTGGAAGAACTGCGCGAACGCGATCTGTTCGTGCTGGACAGCTGGACGCACCCCAAATCCGTGTTCTTCGGCGAAGCGAAGAAGGCCGGGTTCACCGCCTACAAGCGGAGCGTCTTCATTGACGTGGTACAGGATGTACCAAGCATTGTGCACCAGTTGGAAAAGGCAGAGCGCATAGCCCTTACCACGGGGCAGGCCATAGCCATAGGCCATCCCCTGCCGGAAACCCTTGCAGCCCTCAAGCAATGGGAGGCAAGGCGCAATCCGGCGGTCAGCGTGGTAACCGTGCGTTCGCTCCGGCCAAACTGAGAGGGGCCATTATCCCGCAACGCATGTTGCCGCTTGCGGGAGTCCGAACATACCATTACACTTTCGGAGGAATGTCTGTCATGTTGCAAAGAACGTTTTCCATCATCAAGCCCGATGCCGTAAACCGCAATCTCGAAGGCGAAATCCTCGCCCGTATCCAGAAGGCCGGTCTGCGCGTCGTGGCCATGAAGAAAATACACATGACCCGGGAACAGGCGGAAGGATTCTACCACGTGCACAAAGAGCGCCCCTTCTTCGGCAGCCTCACAGAATTCATGTGCTCCGGTCCCGTGGTCTGCTCCGTGCTGGAAGGCGATGACGCCATTGCCAGATACCGTGAACTCATGGGCGCAACCAACCCCGCCAATGCGGCGGAAGGCACCCTGCGCAAGGACTTCGCCCTGAATCTGGAAGCGAATTCCGTGCACGGTTCCGATGCGCCGGAAACCGCCGCGTTCGAAATAAGCTACTTCTTCAACGCACTGGAGATTACAGGCTAATGATCACTCTCGGCTGCATAGGCTGCGGCAATATGGGGTCCGCCATTCTGAAGGGACTGGGAAGCCGCGAGGATATTGCCCTTGCCGGCTACGACCGCAGCACCACCACCCTGCAAACGCTTAAGGACGATGCCGCCCTGCCCCGGTTCACCATCTGCGGGTCGGAAGAACAGGTCGCTGAGCACGCGGACTACATCCTGCTGGCTGTAAAGCCCGATCAGGTGGAGCCCGTTCTTGCCAGAATCGCGCCCCGGCTTGCCGGAAAAACGGTCATCTCCATCGCCGCGGGTGTTTCGCAGGCTGCGCTTAAACAGTACAGCGGCGGTGCCTGTGCCGTGGTGCGCTGCATGCCCAACACACCCGCCATGGTGGGCGAAGGCATCTTCGCCCTGTGTCTGGAAGACCCGGACCTTGGCGAAGCCCGTATGCAGACCGTGCAGGACATCTTCGGCGCAATAGGGCAGGTCATGGTGCTGCCGGAGAGCAAGTTCAACGCCTTTACAGCCGTTGCAGGCTGCGGCCCCGCCTATGTCTTCCACTTCATGGAAGCGCTGGTTGAAGCGGCAGTCACCGTGGGCTTTACCCGGCAGGACGCAACGGATATGATCATCAAGCTCTGCAAGGGCTCGGTGAAACTTGCGGATGAATCCGACAAGCACCTCTCCGTGCTGCGCGAAATGGTCTGCTCCCCTGCGGGGGTTACCATTGCCGCCGTAAACCATCTGGACCGCACTGCCGTGCGGGGCAACATAATCGACGCCGTTCTCCAGGCCCGCACACGCGGGCAGGAGATGAGCAAATAGCACCGAGCGTGCCCGCGTGACGGGGGGTATCGACTGCGTGCCGGGGGCGCGTACCGCAAGGTACGCGCCTTCTTTGTCTTTCCGCTTGCATACACCGCGCGCGCGCCGTACTTTGCCAAAGTGTGCGTCTGGAAAAGAAGGCACATACCCCCGCCCCCCTGTCAGATGCCCGGCAGCGAACCGCCGTATGTACCAACCCCGCAAACCTTCGCAGGGCCAGCCCATCATGCCAAAGACGCCAGAAACGCCACAGACTCCCAAAACGCAAAAGACGCCAGCAGCACCCGGCCAGCCAACCCATCCACAAAACGCCTGCCTTGTCACCGGCTGCGCCGGATTTGTCGGCAGCCACCTTACCGATGCCCTGCTGTCGCTGGGCTTTCCCGTCGTGGGCGTGGATATCATTCCCCGTGCGCAGGCAGCCAACCTGTCGGATGCCTTCGGCAATCCGGCCTTCCGCTATGTGGAGCACGACATCACGCGCCACGGCGTCCTCAAACGCTGCCATGAGGAATACCCCCGCATCGGCCATGTGTTCCACCTTGCCGCCGTGGTCATGGTGGCCTTTTCCATGGAACACCCGGAACTGACCATGGCCACCAACTACACGGCCACACAGGCCCTGCACGCAGAATCGCGGGAAGCCGGGGCGCAGGCCTTTGTGTTCGCGGGGTCGGCGGCGGAATATGGCGATGATCCGCGCCTCCCCCTGCGGGAAGAATACGCCGATCCCCAAACCGTCCACAACAGCCCCTACGGGCGATCCAAATACCTCTCCTCCCGCCTCATGCAGGAAAGCGGCTACGGTTGCTCCCTGCGGTTCTTCAATATCTTCGGCCCCCGGCAGGATCCCAGCAGCCCTTACAGCGGCGTGGTTTCCAAGTTCATCACGCAGGCAACGGCAGGCGATGAACTCGCCATCTTCGGAGACGGCGGGCAGACCCGCGATTTCATCTACGTCTCAGACGTGGTACGTTCCTACCTCATTGCCGGGGGAGTCATCCCCAATCCGGCAACCGGCCTCACCGCGCCCCTTTCCGGTATCTATAATGTGGGCACCGGCAGCAGCATCACCATCCGCAGTCTGGCAGAAAAGGCCATCGCCACCACCGGCACGGGCAGTTCCATCCGCCACGCCGCTCCCCGCGCAGGTGACATTTACCACTCGCAGGCAGACATCTCCCTGTTCACGCAGACCACGGCATTCGCGCCCCAAATTACCTTTGAGGAAGGCCTGCGCCGCACCATCGCATGGGCAAACAGCCAGCATGCCGCAGCGGGAAAGGCGTAAAAGGATTCTCCTGCTTCCCAAAGCGGGCTTCAATGCAGGCGCCGGCTCACCACTCCACTTTCCAAAAAAAAGGGCGGCCCGTGCCGCCCTTTGCAATCATATCTGTCCTGCAAACCGTCCCGCCGCCTACACGCCCTCCACACCCCATATGTCACGGGCATACTCGCCCATGGAGCGGTCGCTGGAGAAAAAGCCCATACGCGCCGTGTTCAGCATGGACCGCCGCGCCCACCCCGGCTGATCCAGATACGCTCTCGCGGCATCCTGCTGCCGATATGCATATGACCGGAAATCAGCCAGCACCATGTAGCGGTCGCCGTGATTAAGCAGGCTTTCCACTATATCACGGAACATGTGGGGGTCGCCGGGTGAGAAGTAGCCACCGGATATCATGTCCAGCACCTCACGCAGCTCGCTGTCCGTCTCATAGAAGGTACGCGGGTTATACCCCTGCCTGCGCAGGTCTTCCACCTCATGCGAAAGCAGCCCGAACAGAAACAGGTTTTCATCACCCACATGCTCCAGCATCTCTATGTTAGCGCCGTCGTGCGTCCCTATGGTAATGGCACCGTTCAGGGCAAACTTCATGTTCCCCGTGCCGGAAGCCTCCATCCCCGCCGTGGATATCTGCTCAGAAAGATCCGTGGCAGGCATGATGCGCTCCGCCAACGTCACGCAGTAGTTCTGCAAAAACACCACCTTAAGCATATCTCCCACGCGCGGATCGGTATTTATGGTATACCCCACGGCGTTAATAAGCTGGATAATGTGCTTCGCCATGTAGTATCCCGGTGCCGCCTTGCCGCCAAAGATGAACGTGCGCGGCACTATTCCCGCGTCCGGGTCCCTGCGGATGCGGTTATACAGCGTTATCACGTGCAAAATATTCAAAAGCTGCCTTTTGTATTCATGAAACCGCTTCACATGCACATCGTACAAACTTTCCGGCAAAATGGTTATGCCGTTCTTTGCATGTATGTACTCGGCAAGCTTCTGCTTATTGCGCAGCCGCACCTCCATCCACGCCTTCTGGAATCCTGCGCTTTCCGCATACGGCTCCAGCTTTTTCAACTGTTCAAGGTCTGTCAGCCACTCCGTGCCGATATGCTCAGTTATCAGCCACGCCAGCGTGGGATTGCACTGCCTCAACCAGCGGCGCGGGGTTATCCCGTTGGTCTTGTTGTTGAAACGTTCCGGGAATATCTTGTAGAATTCGTTAAAAATGCTTTCTTTGATGATGTTGGAATGGTGCGCCGAAACCCCGTTCACGCTGAAGCTGCCCACAATGGCAAGGTGGCTCATGCGCACAAAGCGCTGCTCCCCTTCGTGAATGAGTGAAACACGGGCAAGCAGCCCGGGGTCATGCGGAAACTGGCGGCGCACGTCATGCAAAAAGCGCCGGTTTATCTCGTAGATAATCTGCAAATGCCTCGGCAGTACCTTGCGGAACAGTTCCTCCGGCCACACTTCCAGCGCTTCGGGCAGCACGGTGTGGTTGGTGTAGGCAAAGGTACGCACGCAGATGTACCACGCCTCTTCCCACGGCAGCAGTTCTTCGTCCACCAGCAACCGCATCAGTTCGGGTATGGCAACGGCAGGATGCGTCTCGTTAAGATGAATGACGTTCTTGCGGGGAAACTGGTCCCACGCCACGCCTTTTTTGCGGAAACGCCGCACAATATCCTGCATGGTGGCGGAAACAAGAAAGAACTGCTGCTTCAGGCGCAGTTCCTTGCCCTCCGGTGCCTCATCGTTGGGATACAGCACCATGGAAATATTCTCGTCCCGAATCTTCTTTTCCACCGCCCCTATGTAGTCCCCGGTGTTAAAGAAGGAAAACTCGAACTCCCGACTGGATTTCGCCGCCCACAGGCGCATGTTCAGCACATAGTCGTTCCGGTAGCCGGGAATGAACATATCGCACGCCATGGCCATCACGGTGCTGCCGCCTTCCAGCGTATGCCGCAGCCTGCCCTGCTCATCCACCCACTCCCGCACGGAACCGTAAAACCGTACCGGATGCATGTAATGGGTGCGTTCAAACTCCCAGTGCTGCCCTCCGCGCAACCAGTTGTCCGCCCGTTCCACCTGCTGCCCGTCCCGGATGAGCTGATGAAAAATACCAAAGGCGTAGCGTATGCCGTAACCGTAGGCGGGCAGGCGCAAGGCCGCCATAGAATCCAGATAGCACGAGGCCAGCCTCCCCAGCCCTCCGTTGCCCAGTCCGGGCTCCCACTCCTCTCCTGCCACATCGTCAAGGGTAAACCCCAACTCGGTCAGGGCATCACGCGCCTCTTTCTCCAGCCCCAGCGCAATCAGGTTTTGCCGCAAAAACGGACCGGGCAAAAATTCCAGCGAAAGATAATACACCCGCTTGGAACTCTTGGCATAAATGGCCCGCTGGCTGGCAATCCACTTTTCCACCAGCCGGTCGCGCAGGGCAAGGGCAAGCGCGCGAAACACGGTCTGCCTGTCCGGGCGTTCGTTATCCCGCCCAAGACTGTAAAGAACATGCCACAAAATATCGGCTTTCAGGGTATCGGCTGGCAGGGTGGCCGGCGAAGCGGTCTCACGCATTCCGGCCAATGCTTCGGGAGTGGTGGAATCCATGCACAAAACCTCCGGCTAGTGGGGGTTACGGTCCGTTCCTTGGCGCATCATGTCCGCATGCACGCCCTCATACACGTCCGCCTAATGCAAGCGTGCGCAGGAGCCTGTATACGGGAATCGGGCATCTTCATACCATACTGTACAATGCCCCCTCATACCATGATTTCCAGCAGGAAGATACGTTTTTCGCCCATTTCCCCAGCCCAAAGCAAGGCTCTCCGGCCCTGCGTCAACTCTTTTTTTCAGATTGATTGCATAAATAGCTTTACATCGGCCCGGATTCGCGTAGAGATAACCCACTCGCGTGACCGGACATGAGCCACACCCCACGTCTGCCCGCGTGCACCGCCCCTCAGAACAGGGAGAACAGGTGCCGCACACAGGGCAACGCCGTTTCGCATAACACCCGAACCGACAGACTCCCGTCCAGAGCACAACAAGACACTTGCCGGACCGCCCAGCGGATTGCGCCGTTGCGCACTTCCATGTATGCGGCCGGACGCGCAATCGACAGTCACGCACGATTGCCCCACTCCTTCCAACATATTTTCAGGAATCCACGTGAGCTTCGAATCCTTTTCTCTTGACCGGCGCATACTCGCCGGCGTCACTGCGTGCGGGTACGAAACCCCCACCCCCATCCAGACCCAGGCCATTCCCCCCGTCCTTCAGGGACGCGACGTTCTCGGTCTGGCTCAGACAGGCACCGGCAAAACCGCCGCGTTTGCCCTGCCCATTCTCCAGCATCTCGTAAACGTCGATGCAAGCCGGCGCGGCCCCGTGCGTGCGCTTGTGCTGGCCCCCACCCGCGAACTGGCTCTGCAGATACAGGAAACCTTCGTTTCCCTCGGCAAGCAGACGGGCTTTCGCAGCACCTCCGTGTTCGGCGGCGTCGGCATTGTCCCCCAGATAAAGTCCCTGCGCGCATCTTCCATAGCCGTTGCCTGCCCCGGCCGCCTTCTCGACCTGATTAACCGCGGCGAATGCGACCTCTCGCAGGTAGACGTGCTGGTGCTGGACGAAGCGGACCGCATGTTCGACATGGGCTTCCTGCCCGACCTGCGCCGCATTCTCGCCCGCCTGCCCGTCAAGCGTCAGAACCTCATGTTTTCTGCCACCATGCCTTCGGAAATACGTGCCCTTGCGGGAGAGGTTCTCAACGACCCCATTACCCTGCAGGTGAACCACACCGTTCCGAAAACCTCCATTGAGCATCTGGCCTACGCTGTTCCGCAGCGTCAGAAGACCAGCCTGCTGGAGGCCCTGCTCAAGGAAACCGATCACGAAAGCGTTCTCGTCTTCACCCGCACCAAGCACCGCGCCAAGAGCGTGGCCCGCATTCTGGGTGAAAAGGGCTGGCGCGCCACCTCGTTGCAGGGCAACCTTTCGCAGAACAAGCGTCAGGAAGCACTGGACGGTTTCCGCTCCGGAAAATACTCCGTCATGGTGGCAACCGATATCGCCGCACGCGGCATAGACTGCACAAGCATTTCGCACGTCATAAACTTCGACCTGCCCGACACGCCGGAAACCTACACCCACCGTATCGGCCGCACCGGCCGTGCGGACAGAACAGGCAAGGCCCTCACGCTGGTTTCAGGCGAAGATGTCTCCATGATGCGCTCCATCGAACGCACTCTGGGCAGCGAAATCACCCGCTGCACGGTAGCAGGCTTTGCCTACGGCGTGCAGGATTCCACTCCCGATCAGGACAACTTCGGCCGTCCCAATGAACGCAACGGACGCAATGGCCGCTACGGCCAGCAGCAGAAGTCTGGCCAGCAGGCCGGACGCGGCGGCAAGTCCGCTCCCGCGCAGCGTTCTGCCCGGCAGGATGACCAGCGTTCCTCGCAGGATCGGTACAAAGACCGCCCCTACGAACGCTCCTCAGAGCGCGCAGGCCGCGACGAATCCCCCTTCGGCAACAAGCGTTCCGGTGGCCGCTCCCCCTACGCTGACCAGCTTGCAGACGACCGTTCCAAGCCCGCTTACGGGCGCGCCGCAAAGCCCGCCTACGGACGTGCCGCGCAGCCTGCTGGCAAGTTTGCGCAGGAAGGCGGCGTTAAGCCCTGGCGTAGCGCAGAATCCGACCGCAATGCGGATGCAGGCAAACGCTTCGACAGGCAGGACCGTACCGGTAATACGGGTAATGTGGCTAACACGGGTAACGGCAACGGTGGCTACCGTGGCCGTGAAGGCTTCGGCAAGGGCCGTGAATTCGGCGAAGAACGCGCCTCCGGCAACGGACGCGGCTACGCAGGCGACCGCCCCTACGAAAAGGCCGCACAGCGTCCCGGCAAGCCGCAGCGCACCCGCACGGACAACGCCGCACCCTCGCGTGATGGCGACTCCCGCCGCGATGTTGCCCCGCGCGATACCCGCCGCACCCGCGCAGGCTACCGCTAGTCCGGCAACCGTCCGCGCCGCCACTCCGGCACAACAGCCGGAAAAAGCAGCGCCCTGAAAACTTTTACCGGTTTTCAAGAACCTGCGGTGCCACGAGCATACAAAACCCCCTCCCTGACAGGCCGCAACCACGGCCCGTCAGGGAGGATTTTTCTTTTCCCGTCAGGCCGTTGCACCGCCTCCTCCCGCTCTTTTCCGGAACACGCGCACTGTATGATCTGCCGCGTCCCCCCACTCCGCCCTTTACAAACGGAGGGGATTATGTGAGGTAACTGTGTGGGCGTGTGCCCGATTCTCAAGCATACAACCCGGCAGAACCATGCTCACAGCCGTGCGCGCCAAGCGCGTCCTGACCATGGCCGACCAGCGGCCCAGTCCCTGCGGCAGCGCCTCCCGTGCGCCCATTCCGTCACCCATTGCGTCACCCGTTGCGTCACCCGTGTCACCTGCCCCGTCACCCGATGCAGCCCCCGCATCGCCCGTGTCATACCCGGCACCGCACGGCCCGGCACCGCACGACCCGGTCCCCCTGCCGCCCGTCCTTGACGATGCGGTGGTGGTCGCGCACCACGGCGTCATTACAGACGTGCTCCCCTACGCAGAGTTCTGCGCCGCCTATCCTTTCTCTCCGCAGGACCTCGGCCCCGCCACCATCCTTCCGGGACTGGTGAACTGCCACACCCATCTGGAACTCTCCCACCTTGCGGAAAGGGCAACCTGCGGCAAGGGATTCGAGGCGTGGATAGACTCCCTGCTGCCCCTCATGGCGCCGGACGCCGTCCCGGCAGCAGACCGCCTGCACGCGCTGGATCAAGCCGTGGCGTCCATGGTGCGCACAGGCACCGTTCTTGCGGCAGATGTCTCCTCCGCCGCCCCGCTTCACGTGCACGAGGCGGCACTGCGGCACGGGCTGCACGTGGAACACCAGATGGAAGTCTTCGGCTACGCCTTTTCCCCCCGGCCAGATATGCAAAACATCTGGCCCGCCGCCGCATCCTCTCTGCCCGCTCAGGTCCGAAAGCGGAACACCGCCCTTGCCGGGCATGCGCTGTATTCCACACATCCCGCCGCGCTGGTATTGGCCAAACAGTGGTGCCGCTCCCATGAGCGGCATTTTTCTATGCACCTTGCGGAACACCCCGGCGAGGAGCAGATGCTGCTGCGCGGCACAGGGTCGCTCCACGCCATGCTCTCCCGCCGTGTGCTCCCGGCAGACTTCACCGCCCCCGGCATGCGCCCCGTGTCCTATGCCGCAGAACTCGGCCTGCTGGACGAATGCACCCTCGCCGTACACTGCGTGCACTGCAATGATGCAGACATCGCCCTGTTACACGCCAGCGGTGCCACGGTGTGCCTGTGCCCCCGGTCAAACGCCCTCATCGGGGTGGGATGCCCCCCCGTACAGTCCTTCATGGAGGCAGGCATCCCCCTCTGCATCGGCACAGACAGCCTCGCCTCCAACCACAACCTCAACCTCTGGAACGAAGCCCGCGTCCTGCGCGACGAATACCATATCCCCGTTCCCGCCCTGCTGCGCATGCTCACGGCGGAAGGTGCCCGCATACTGGGGCATTCGCATACGCTGGGCTCGCTGGAACCGGGCAAGCTGTTCCGCTATGCCGTGCTGCCTAACGATTTTTCATGACCCATCAAACAGAGTGCGCAACATGCAAGAAAAACATCGCTTCACATGGCCTCACAAGGATCTGCTGGATGTCTCCCAGCTCTCGCTGGACGAGGTGAACCATCTTCTCGACACCGGGGAGCAGTTTCACGAAATCAACCGGCGTCCCGTCAAAAAGGTGCCCACCCTCAAGGGCAAAAGCGTGGTGCTCTTCTTCGCGGAACCGAGCACGCGCACCAAAACCTCGTTCGACGTGGCAGGCAAGCGCCTTTCCGCCGACACCTTCGCCCTGACCAAAAGCGGCTCCAGCATCACAAAGGGCGAAACGCTCAAAGACACCGCCCTCACCCTGCAGGCCATGAACCCGGATGTCATCGTCATCCGCCACTGGTCCAGCGGCGCGGCGCAGTATCTGGCGGAACGGCTGGACTGCGCCATCGTCAACGCGGGCGATGGCTGGCACGCCCACCCCACGCAGGCGCTTCTGGACGCCTTTTCCCTGCGCAACCACTGGGGCAGGAGCTTCGCGGGCAAAACAGTGCTCATTCTGGGCGATATCCTGCACAGCCGCGTGGCCCGGTCCAATGTCCAGCTGCTCACCAAGCTCGGTGCCAGCGTGCGCCTGTGCGCCCCCCACACCCTGCTTCCTGCGGGCGTGCACAACTGGCCCGTCACCGTGCACACCTCGCTTGATCAGGCCGTGCAGGGCGCAGATGCCGTCATGTGCCTGCGCCTGCAACTGGAACGCCAGCAGGCGGGCCTGCTCCCGGACCTCAGCGAATACGCCACCACCTACTGCCTCACCGCGCGGCATATGGCCATGGCCAATCCCGGCGCGCTGGTGCTGCACCCCGGCCCCATGAACCGGGGGCTGGAAATAGCCTCCGAGCTTGCAGACAGGCCGGAGAGTCTGGTGCTGGAGCAGGTGGCGTCCGGCGTGGCCGTGCGCATGGCCATTCTCTTTCTGCATGCAACCCGCAAAGACGGAGGCACAAAATGAGCAGCCCCCTCATCATACGCAACGCCCTGTATCTGGGGCAGGCAGTGGATATCGCCGTGCGCGGCGGCGTGGTGGAGTCCGTAACCCCGCACGAAGCGGCCCGCAGGTCCTTCCCTGCTGATACCGCCGTGCACGAGGCGCAGGGCCTGAAAATCTTCCCCAGCTTCGCAGACTGCCACGTGCACCTGCGCGAACCCGGCTACGAGTACAAAGAAGACATAGAATCCGGCCTGCGCGCCGCCGCCCATGGCGGATTCGGTGCTGTCATGGCCATGGCCAACACCAATCCCGTCAACGACAACGCCTCCGTCACCCAATCCATGCTTGCCAAGGCCCGCGCAACGTGGCCTCACGGCCCGCGCCTCTTCCCCGTGGGAGCCGCCACCGTGGGGCTGGAAGGCAAGCAGCTGGCCCCCATGGCGGAACTGGCAGCCGCAGGCTGCGCCGCCATATCCAACGACGGCCGTCCCGTAGGCGGTGCGGAACTCTTCCGCCGCTGCATGGAATACGCCCGCACCTGCGGCCTCATCGTCATAGACCATTGCGAAGACCCCACCCTTGCCAAAGACACCCACATGAACGAGGGCGAAACCAGCGGGCGCATAGGCGTCAAGGGCCAGAGCGTGGTGGCGGAATCCGTGCA
Organism: Desulfovibrio psychrotolerans; assembly: GCF_013340305.1. Lineage (NCBI taxonomy): Bacteria > Pseudomonadati > Thermodesulfobacteriota > Desulfovibrionia > Desulfovibrionales > Desulfovibrionaceae > Desulfovibrio > Desulfovibrio psychrotolerans. The sequence goes on along the minus strand of NZ_BLVP01000002.1, from coordinate 194,737 downwards.
GGCCGCGCGCGATATCCTGCTGGCGGAATACCTGCAAATTCCCGTGCATCTGGCCCACATAAGCTGCAAACAGTCGGTGGACCTCATCCGCTGGGCAAAGGAGCGCGGCGTGCCGGTCACGGCAGAAACCTGCCCCCATTACCTGCTGCTCAACGATACAGAGCTGGTCAACTACTCGCCCATGGCCAAGGTAAACCCGCCCCTGCGCACGCCTGCGGACGTGGCAGCCATGCGGCAGGCACTGGCAGACGGCACCATAGACATCCTCGTCACAGACCACGCCCCCCACGCCGAGCACGAAAAAGAATGCACGCTGGATGAGGCCCCCAACGGCATCTCAGGGCTGGACAGCGCCGTGCCGCTCACATGGACCCTCGTACGCGATGGCGTGCTCTCGGAGCACGACTTCATCCGGCGCTGGTGCCACGCCCCGGCAGAAATCTTCAACCTGCCCGTAAACCGCTTCGCCCCCGGCGACCCGGCAGACTTCTTCCTCTTCGACCCGGAAGAACGCTGGGTGCTCACGCCGGATGCCATGCACTCCAAGGGCAAAAACACACCGTTCCTTGGCCGCATGCTCACCGGCAGGGTCAAGGCGCATTGGCTAGGAGGCGTGCGGGTCGTGTAGCCTTCCGGCATACTGGCGGGTAATACGGCAGCGCGCTGTTTCCACAGTCACAGGCACGGTTAAGGCTTGTCTTTTCAGAACAGGGTGTTATATGCGCTGTATCCTACGTGTTTCACACGTTTCCGGCAGAGCGCAGCAGGGCAACTGCCCGTTCAAACAGCCACGATTCGCTTGACAACGGAAGCTTCCCCTGTGAAGCAGATTCTTTCCGCAACAGAACGCACCATCCATCCCGTCTGGCAGTAGGCGGGATGTATGACATAGGAGGATGAATGAGCCAGCCTTTCAAGGATGCCATCGGCATATGCAAAACCATCATGCGCAACGGGTACGATGCGTATGTGGTCAATACCATGTTGCAGAAAGAACTTTACAGCCCCCGCCGCGAGGCGGAAATTGATATCGCCTGCGAACCACCAACAGAAGAACTCGCACGGCTGTTCCCCGGCCTGCAGCCGGGTGTGGAAACCGGCTCACTGGGCATGCTCAAGGAAGGCGGCATCACCTTCCACTTCTACCCGGCCGATGTGGAAGATGCCTCGCACCCGGAAGCAACACTGGCGCGCATAACCCCCCGCCTGCTCAAGCGGCTGGAAGAAAACGGCTCGCTCCCTGCGCACCTTGCCTGCCCCTATATTCCCCGCACTTACGAAACCTATGACGGGTTCGTCGATTTTCATGTGGGCGAAATCCGGCTGGAAGGCATCCCGGATGAAACCCTGCGCCGCAACTATCTGCTGGGCATCCGCGCCCTGCGGTTTGCCGCAAACTTCGACCTGCCGCTGGAAAAGAACACATGGATGGCCATCGTCAAAGGCGGCTCGCGTATTCTCGATTATGTTGCCGTAAGCGACATCATGGACGAGTGGCGCAAGGTGGAAGCGGAAAACATGTGGCATTTCGTGCAGTTGATGTTCGACTCCATGCTCCTGCACGGCCTGCTGCCAGAGATAGCCGCCCTGTCCCGCGTGGTGCAGATAAAGAATGATGAAGGCGATCAGGAAACCGTGCTGGAGCACACCATCGCCACCATGCGCCGGTATCCGGAAGAACTCCCCTTCGACTGGCTGGGCACCCTCGCCCTGCTGTTCCACGATGTGGGCAAGCTGTTCACGGCAGAATTCGACGGCGACCGCTGGACCTTCTACCAGCACCACCGCGTGGGGGCCAAGGTTACGCGCAAGCTGCTTTCGCGTCTGTCCTTCCCCACAGAAGACATAGACCTCATCTGCCATCTGGTGCGGCATCATCTGCGGTTCCACTCCATGCTCACGGATAAGGGCATCCGCAGGTTCCGTGCGCTGGATGAATACCCGCGCCTCATAGAGATGGCCCGTGCAGATCGTAAGGCGCGTGGTAAGGCGCTCACCTCGTTCAATCACAATATGAAGTATCTGGAACGTGCGGATACGCCGGAACAGATGGTGGAACCCTACCTCAACGGGCGCGATATCATGCAGGCCACCGGCCTGAAGCCCGGCCCCCATGTGGGGATTATCCGAGATGCGTTGCTCACGGCTCAGATTGCCGGGCAGGTGAACTCGGTTGAGGAGGCTGTGGAGTGGGTGAAGGGGTATAAGTTGTAATTGGCCTTAATCATAGAATTATTGAGATTTAGCCCGGACGAGAAATCGTTCGGGCTTTCTAAATTCAAAGCTTTCACAGCTCATATGATAAAACTTATTGACAATAACAAGTCGTATGGTTAATTTTTCAAAAAAAATAAGTCAAAGGAGTTTTCTATTGAGCACGACCTTTTCCTCCTCCACACTAGATGCCATCGCTGAGTTTTTCATCACGCACCTACTCATAAACTACAAAGAAGCTGCAAACGATGCTTGTAGCGCATATGCAATCAGTGCTTTCTTTACGAATTACACGCTTGGGGGCACATTCTGGGATTCTTCTCACCAAAGGATTGTGGCTCTTTGCCAAAAAAACGAAGACTTAAGGCAATTTATATCCTTCGCCAACAATACGTTGATTTTTAATATTGCTGGGACCGAATTTAGATGCTACCGAGTGCCGCCAGAAACGGGTATCCCCCACGGAGCGATTGCTTTCAAAAAATCTTTAAAGAGAGATCAACATTTACTCACTTCGGATTTTGAGCAATACATTCCACAGGGAAAACTAATGGTAGGTTTCCATGTTGATTCGGAAGAAGGGCTTGTAAAAGCAGACCTCTCCGAAATATACCCACGGATTGACTCCAAAGGTTTCACTCGTAACCCCCTGCTTACTCTTTTCAATGCCTCAAGTTCAATGCCACTTTTTCCGGCCGAAACTGAACGCCCCAAACCCGCACGTCCCAAAGTTTCCTTTGAGGGAGCAATGGGATTGGAGGCGGTAAAGAAATAATAGCATGCCATCCAAAGGACTCCAGTACTATCTTAACAAGCTAAACCCAAGCATGGTAACGTATGCTCGGGAATTGAAAGGCGTTACCAAAAAGGAACTCGCAGAAAGTCTGCGCAAAACGCCTGCAACTATTTCGCGAATTGAATCAGGCGACCTCAGACCTGACATAGAAACTTTTTTTTCTCTTTCGAGAGTTTTGAACGTTGAGCCTCAATTTCTTTCAAGAGACGAAAACGACTTCTTAGCTTTTGACATTTCTAGGATACACTTCCGTGGGCAACGCAAGGCAAGCGCAACTCAAAAAAAAATGCTAATCCGACAAGGAGAAGCAGTCTCCGATGTTTTTAATTTTTTCAAAAAAAGAGGGATATCTTTTCCATCGGATAACATTTCAGACTTATCAACACCAGCCCAAACACAATATGATATAGAAGAGCTATCTATTGAGTTACGAAAGAGACTGAACCTTGGATTTGGCCCAATAAGCAACTTAACAAATTCACTTGAATGCAATGGATATACAATAATAAAACTTGAAAATGGACATGGATTTTCTATAGATGCATTTTCGAGCATGTCAGGAAAAACTCCTACAATCGTATTGTGCCCACACGAAAGCTCTAGCAGAGCTTTATTTAGTATAGCGCATGAGATTGGGCATCTTCTATTGCATGAATATACAGATGGAAGCATGCAACAAGAGAAAGAGGCGAATTATTTTGCAAGCTCTTTCTTGATGCCTTGGAAGTCATTCAAAGATGAATGCCCAAAGAGATGGAACTATACTGCTTTTTCAGAATTAAAAAAGCGTTGGAAATTATCAATTGGCGCAATGCTATACAGAGCAAAGCAACTTAATATCTTTTCTGATTCAACGTACATACGGGCAATCAAGCAAATGAAATATTCAGGCACAAGTATACACGAACCAAATGAACCAGATACAGAAAAAGTTTCTCTTTTCAGCGAGGCCATTTCGCTTTTAATAGACAACAATATTAAAATTAATGAAATTGAGGAACAAACAGGGCATAAAAGAAAAAACATTATTGATATTCTTATTGCACAAGATGTTGATCAAGAGCTAGTTTCGAGATTTATACCTGGGAATACCCAAGAAAGAAAACCATTAGTGCAGATGATGCCATAAACTGCTTCATATCAGTCAAGTTGTAGAATGAAGAACGCATCATCGTGCCATCAAGATCGCACACACCCAGCGATTGCGGTGGCACTCCAGATCTCCCCGCAAACACCGCATCAATCTTTATTGACAAACGAATAAACACACCCTATCCAAAATCTGGAGGCTTTGTCGACGTAAGTTGACATTGCCTTTTCTTTTTTTTCAGCAACCCTTTCCAGACTCGCCCCACCACCATTGACTCGGCATTTGAAAACTTGCATATTTTCAGGCGTTCATACCTTCATACAAGTCAACAGGCACCCCATGCCCCTCCTCAACATAACCATCCCCGTCTTTAACCGACCGGAGCTGACGCGCCGGACGATTGAGGCGGTGCGGCATAACACCCGGCATCCGCATACGCTTACGGTCGTGGACAACGGCAGCGATGCGGAAACGCAGGATTTGTTGCGGGAGATGAAGGAGCGGGGGCAACTGGAATATCTGTTCCGGCTGGAGAAGAATTACGGGGTGGCGGTTGCCGCCAATGTGGGCTGGCGGCTCATTCCCGCGCCCATCTACATGAAGCTGGATAACGATGTCATCATCCGCAACCCCAAATGGCTGGATATCGTGCTCCTGCACATGCAAAAGGCACCGCGCGATGCCGTGTGGGGCGCAGACCTCAACAACCAGATGCACAACCCGGAATACGTTACCGATCGGCAGGGGCTCATCGCCCGCACCACCTCCCACGTTTCCGGCGGGGCCATACTCATCCCCAAATCCATTTCCGATATCGCCGGATACTGGTGCGAAGACTACGGGCTATACGGTTGCGAAGACGGCGACTACGGCGAAAAGCTGAAAAGCCTGAGCATTGACCAGTACTATTTCGACCACACCCCGTTCATGGACCACCTCGGGCACGACGGCGAAACCATCAAAAAGGCATACGGGCTGGATAAGCAGACCACGCAGGATCTTTTCCGCAATCTGTTCACCACAAACTATCTGCTCTACGCCACGGGAAACCGCGCCGCGAACACGCCCCCGCAGTACATTCCGGAATCATTCGATGGCTACACCCTCACCATGCGCAGCAACAAGCCCTACCGCCACATATGGCGGGCACTGCTGCAATTCCACAACATCCGCCTGAACCACATGCACGATGCGCACAAAAACGCCCACTACCTGAATCTGCTCATCACCGAACAGAACCGCCACTGGTCGCAGGCTGTATTCGATGCGGAACAGGCTTACGCCCGCATCCGCAGGCAGCTGCACACCCCTGAACCAACGGCGTAAGCCTCCGGAGCACCGCACGCCGCGCACGTCCCGCTGCACGGCAAATCCGGTCAGACCGCCGCAACTTCTCCCGCTCCTTCCAACAAGGCAGACCGCATAAAAGCGGAGCAGGCAGCTACATGCCACCCGACACACAGCCCCGCACGCAGACACGCCCCCTGCCGCCCGCCCCTTTTTCCTTGCACACATCCCCCTTTTCCCGTACCAATCCGGCACAGCGGAACAGGCCCCCGCGATGCCCGCAACTGTTCGGGCACATCTTCCGCCCACTCCACCCACACCGCGCGGGCCGCATCCTTCCCACATTCTTCGGAGCATTGCATGGTCGATATTCTTAACCTCACCTTCTCGGAACTGGAATCCTTTCTGGTGGAACGCGGCGAAAAAGCCTTCCGCGCCAAGCAGCTATGGCAATGGATGTGGAACAAATACACCCGCGATTTCGACCTGATGACTAACGTGTCCAAGGCCACGCGCGCCATGCTCAAAGAGCATGCCGAAATCGTGTGGCCGGAGGTGGTGACCATGCAGAAAAGCTCAGACGGCACCACCAAGTTCCTGCTGCGCCTGCGCGATGGCGCACTGGTAGAAACAGTGCTCATCCCCGGCTCCAACGGCAGGCTCACGCAGTGCCTCTCGTGTCAGGTGGGCTGCGCCATGGGCTGCACCTTCTGCTCCACAGGCACCATGGGCTTCGAGCGCAACATGACCATGGCAGAAATTCTGGGGCAGGTGCTGGTGGCGCGCGAATACCTGCAAGACGATGCCGCAAACCCCACCCTGCGCAATCTGGTGTTCATGGGCATGGGCGAACCGCTGCTCAACATGCGCGAGATGATGCGCAGTCTGGAAAGCCTGAACAGCGTGCTGGGGCTGCAATTCTCCCCCCGCCGCATAACAGTTTCCACCTGCGGCATAGAAAAGGGACTGCGGGAACTGGGCGAATCCGGCCTTGCCTATCTGGCCGTTTCGCTGCACGCGCCCACGCAGGAACTGCGCAAGCAGATCATGCCCAAAGCCGCCAACTGGCATCTGAATGATCTCATCACCGCGCTGGAGAACTACCCCCTCAAAACGCGCGAACGCATCACTTTCGAATACCTTCTCCTCGGCGGCGTAAACGATTCCGTGGAACACGCGCAGCAACTGGTGCGCCTTGTCTCGCGCACAAAGGGCAAGATGAACCTCATCATCTACAATCCCTCGGAAGGCGACCCCTACAAGGCCCCCACGGAAGAGGCAGTGCTGGCCTTTGAACAGGTCCTGTGGTCAAAAAACATCACAGCCATCATCCGCAAGTCCAAGGGCGCAGACATCAAGGCCGCCTGCGGACAGCTCAAGGCAGAACAGCAGGCCCTGTGCGGCGAACCGACTACGCAAACTACAGCACCCGCATAAATATACGCGTCACCTGCTCCTCGTTCAGCGGCACCAGCCTGCCCAGAGCGCGATAACCAAAGGCGTTGCGCACCATCTCCGGCACATCCTCCGCGGTCACGCCCCAGTGGGAAAGATCAGCAGGTGCTCCCCACGCGGCAAAGGCCCTGCGGGTGGCGGCCACTCCCTCGCGGGCAAGGGCACGCATCGCCTGCGGGTCCGCGTCCATGGCCCCCGCAACGCCTGCGGCCTCGCCGCCGGACTGCCCCACACCCCACACCGTGCGGGCAAACCGGGCAAACACCGCAGGGGCCACATCGCACACCTCTTCCATCCATGAAGGAAACAGCACCGCCAGCCCCGCGCCATGCGGAATATGCGGATACCGCCCGCTGAGCGCATGCTCCAACGCGTGCGATGTCCAGTCGCCGCCGGAAAGCCCGGCCACGGTAAGTCCGTTCAACCCCCAGCAGGCAGCCCACGCAAGGCTTGCACGCGCCCCGTAATGTGCCGGGTCGCGCTGCAACACGTTCAGCGACTGCACAATGCCGCGCAGCAGCCCCTCGTTCAGTTGCAACGTTGTCTCCTCATGGAAAAACCCCGTTGCCGCATCCGCCAGCCTGCCGCGAAAATAATTCTCCATCACGTGCGTCATGGCATCTATGCCACCCGTCATGGTCAGGTGCCACGGCACATCCGCCTGCACCTGCGGGTCTATGATTGTCACACGCGGGCAAATGCACAATCCGCTCACCGACCACTTCTTGGCCTCAGGCTCGTTGGTGATCACAGCCTTCTCGTTCATCTCCGTGCCCGTGCCGGAAAGCGTGAGCACCGTAAACACGGGCAAAGCCTTTTGCAGCAGCTTGCGCGTTTCCACATACGTCCAGTAATCGTCCAGAAAACATCCAGCCGCAATGGCCTTTCCGCAGTCGATAACGCTGCCGCCGCCCACCGCCAGAACCCCCTGCGCCCCATAGGCGCGGGCCTTGTCCACCCCCGCCTCCACCTGCGCCAGCGACGGGTTGGGCTGCACCCCCCAGAACTCTTCCCACGCCACGCCTGCCGCCTGCAACGATGCCGTCACCGCGTCATACACCCCGTTGCGTCGCACCGAACCGCCGCCAAACACCAGCAACACGCGGCTCACACCATGTTCGGCAATGTGCCCGCCCACCGAGGGAATGGTATCGCGCCCGAACACCACCTTGGTGGGTGCGCAAAAGGTAAAACCGTCCATACAATCCTTCCTGTGCGGTTGCCCGTTTATAGTAATTGCAATCCATGCCGTTCCGGTGCAATGCGGCATTCATATATCTTCATAAAAATAGACATCATTCTTTGCATTCAGCGCTGTGCTGCGCCTCATATGCTATCTGGCATTCTGCATGGCATATACATAAAAGACGCCATCTTTCACCCTCACGCAACGCGGCATTCATCCACTCACGCACAGCGCGGCATTCTGCTACCCACACGAAATGCGGCACTGCCGTCAGGCTCAGCCCTGCCGCGCAAGTCGCATCATCACTGCGGCAATGCGGCTCCCGTCCCAGTTCACCCGCTCCTCCACGGCATAGGGCGTAAAGCCCATCCGCGTATACAGCAACAGGGCCGGGGTGTTTGTGCTGAAGCAGCACAGCGCCACCTCACGGGCGTCATACCGCGTAAACGCCGTCTCCGCCATGCGCGATACCAGATACCGCGCCACGCCGCGCCCGCGCACCGCCGGGGAGACAATAACATTCCCCATGGAGCAGCGCCCGCCCATCTCCCATTCATAAAAATTGGCAAACCCCGCCACCGCGCCCTCTGCCAGCACCACCGTGGCCTCCGCGCGGGCGGCCACCGCAGCCCGCAACTGCTCCTGCGTGAGCGGATACACGGCCTTGGGGAACATAAAGTACAACTCCTGCGGGTCACGCGGAAAGGCGCACACGGCAGGCAGGTCAGATTCCAGAAATGGTCGGTGCGTCAGTTCCATGCGGCATGCTCCATGATAGTTTTCGCTGTGCGGCCCGGAGCATACACCGCATGGACCGCGTATGCCAATCCCTGCCATTGCGTTCTGCCATTGCGTTCTGCCATTGCGCCCTGCCATTGCGCTCTGTCGGTGTTGCTCAGGCCATACCTGCATGTCCGGCCTGTTATGGACGCCTGCCATGGCAAAGATAGCATTCCCGGCCTGTTATGGCAGGGCTTCTCTGTTCTTGTCGGCCTGTCCGCAGCAACCTGTCAGGGATGCGCTTCCAAGACTGTTCAGGCCATGCCCCGCGCATTGCACGGCAGCAGGCAAGGTGCTACGTTGCGCGGATACAGACACCACCGCATGCGGCAGGCCCCGGCCGCCGCCAACAGCAATAGAGCCGCAAAGGCTCATTACGGATGTGAACATGGATGTGAAAGACAGCAACGGTGCACCACTGCAAGACGGCGACTCCGTCATGCTCATAAAGGATCTGAAAGTGAAGGGGTCTTCCCTCAACCTCAAGCGGGGCACGGTGATGAAGGGCATCCGCCTGACCGGAAAGCCCGAAGAGGTGGAATGCCGCACCGGCAAAACCACACTGGTCCTCAAGACCTGCTTCCTCAAAAAGGCGTAACGCCGCAAAAAAGGCCGCCCGATCCCGGACGGCCTTTTGCTTTTCTGCTCATCGCCGAATCCCGGCGCTATCCCTGATTCCTCTCCACCCGCGCCCAACTGTCGCGCAGTGTGGCGGTGCGGTTGAACACCGGCTTTCCGGGCTGGGCATCCTTGTCCATGCAAAAATACCCCAACCGCTCAAACTGCACCCGCTCTCCCGCCCCGTAGGTGGCGAGATGCGGCTCCACATAGGCGGTCACCACCTTTTCGGAATCCGGGTTCAGATAGTCGATGAAGGTTTTGCCCTCTTCCACCTGATTGGGGTTCTCCTTCAGGAACAACGGCTCATACAGGCGAACTTCCGCAGGCACACCATCCGCCACGGAAACCCAGTGCAGGGTGCCCTTCACCTTGCGTCCGTCCTCGGTGGAACCACCCTTGGATTCCGGGTCGTAGGTGCAGTGCACTTCCTTCACGTTGCCCTCGGCATCCTTCACCACACCTGTGCAGGTAACGTAGTAGGCGTAACGCAGGCGCACTTCCTGCCCCGGCGTAAGGCGGAAGAACTTCTTGGGAGCCTCTTCCCGGAAGTCGTCGCGCTCAATCCACAACTCGCGCCCAAAGCGCATAGTGCGGTTTCCGTAGCTTTCGTCTTCCGGGTGCAGGGGCATGGTAAACGTATCAAACTGCCCTTCCGGGTAGTTGGTAATAACCAGCTTCACGGGGTCCACCACGCCCATAAGACGGGGCGTCACGGCGTTCAGCTTTTCGCGCACGCAGAACTCCAGCAGCGCGTAATCCACCATGGAATCCGCCTTGGCAATGCCTATGCGGGCGCAGAACTCCCGCAACGCTTCCGGCGGAAAACCGCGCCTGCGCACGCCGGAAAGGGTGGGCATGCGGGGGTCGTCCCATCCGCGCACGTGCCCTTCCGTCACCAGTTGGATGAGCTTGCGCTTGGAAAGCACGGTATAGGTAAGATTCAGCCGTGCAAACTCAATCTGCTGCGGGCGGTACAGTCCCAGCGTCTGCAAGGTCCAGTCGTACAGTTCGCGGTTGTTCTCAAACTCCAGCGTGCAGATGGAATGGGTAATGCCCTCTATGGAGTCCGAGATGCAGTGCGTGTAGTCATACATGGGGTAGATGCACCATGCGTCGCCGGTGCGATGATGGTGCGCCTTGCGGATGCGGTACAGGGTGGGGTCGCGCATCACCATGTTGGGCGATGCCATGTCTATCTTGGCACGCAACACATGGGCACCGTCCGCAAATTCGCCCGCCCGCATGCGGCGGAACAGGTCCAGATTCTCCTCCACCGGGCGGTTGCGGTAGGGGCTTTCCTTGCCTGGCTCGGTCAGGGTGCCCCGGTATTCGCGTATCTGCTCTGCGGAAAGGGAATCCACATACGCCTTGCCGTCCATGATCAGCTTTTCGGCCAGCTGATACAGGCGCTCAAAATAGTCGGATGCATAAAACATCCTGTCATCCCAGCTAAATCCCAGCCAGCGCACGTCCTCCTGAATGGAATCCACGTACTCCACATCTTCCCTCACGGGGTTGGTGTCGTCAAAGCGCAGGTTGCACTTGCCGCCTTCATGCTCCCCGGCAATGCCGAAGTTCAGGCAGATGGACTTGGCGTGCCCCAGATGCAGGTAGCCGTTTGGCTCCGGAGGAAAACGCGTATGGACGCGCCCCTGATATTTGCCTGTGGCGTTGTCATCCGCAATAATGGTCCGGATAAAGTCCAGACCGGCCGGGCTTTTGGCATCCGCACCTGCGGCGGCGCTGCCGGTGCCGGAGGAAGAAGAGGGAGAGGAAGGGGTGTTGCTCATGGAAATGCTCGTCCTGTTGGGAATGCTCGTGTATGCGGCATCGCGCGGCAACCGCGCGGGTAAATCGGCATGTTCGGCACGACATACGGGAAAGCGCAGCGGCGGTCAATTCCGCCCTGCACCCCGTTGTGACCGCATCCCCTGCGCCATGCGGCCTGTGGGAAAAACCATTTTCCACAGACCATTCAAAAAAGGCAAGCAGCCACCTACATATACCACCGCCAACTGCGCCCTGCCATGAACAGGTCGCGCAGGGTGCGTATGGAACCGCCGCGCATCTTGCGCCCCAGATACACGAACAGATACGCCGCCTGCATGGCGTCCTCCAGCGCATCATGCTCACGGAACCGGGGCAGCCCGTAACGGTCCGCAAGGTCGCGCAGGTTGTACGATATACTCGGCTGGAACGGATCAAAGGAATTTTCCCAGCATTCCTGCTCCCACGCCTGCGCCAGCCGCATGGTGTCAATGCACGGGGTATGCAGCGTCCCGCCCAGGTGCCGCTGCGTGGTACGGTTCAAAAACGCCATATCCAGCCCCACATGGTGCCCCACAAGCAGTGCATCCCCGCAAAATTCCAAAAAATCCGGCAGAACCTCCTCAATGGACGGCTTGTCCGCCACCGCCTGTGGCGTGATGCGGTGCACCAGCGTGGCGGGCTTGTGCATGGCCCCTCCAGGTCGCACCATGGCATGGAAGATGTCCGAAGGGTTAATGCGCAGACCGCTTACCCGCACCGCCCCCACAGAAACGATCTCGTCCGAACGCGGATTCAGTCCGGTCAGTTCCGTATCCATGACCACAAAGGTGTAGTCCTCCAGCGGACGATCCTGATCAAACGATGCAAACCGCTCCCGATTCTCCCGCAGCAGGGGGTGTCCTCCGCCCCGCAGCCCGTGCAGCCAGTGCCGGAACCGCTCGCGCATTCCCTGAGCGGCCGGGGGCGTTACGGGGGCCGGGGTTGCTGCTGGTTTCCCGGTTGTGGTGTGTGTCGCGTGTGGCATCATGACTCATCCCCTTTATCCGATGGCAAAACGTATGCACCGGCCCGTCAGGCCATGTGCATATGGAAAACATCCTTCAAAAACGATTGCAGCTTAACCGCCACGGCAAACGCTTCCTTAAGCGTCTGCTTCTCAAGGTCGGTCAGCCGCGCGGGGTCTATGTGGTTATCCGGCGGTTCGCCGCGCTCAATCTGCTCCACCTGATGCACCAGCCGCAGGTGCATGACAAACTCGTAGGCATCGCGCGCCTCCCTGCCCAGTTGCGCCGGAACATGCCCGCCCGCCTCCAGTGCCAGAAAACGGTCCAGCGTATTGGTTTCCCGCAGTCCGCACCGCAGTGCCATCACCCGCGCAAAGTCCACAAACGGCAACCCGCCGCGCTTTTTCAGGTCCAGCGTGTTGCGGTGCTGCCCGTCTTTTTCCACTATGAAGTTCCGGAAAAAACTCAGCGGCGGGCGCATGCGCAGACAATCCGCCGCCAACTGCCGCTGAAACATCTCGTTGGCCCGGCTGTCCGCCAGCACCTGCTCCCACAGGCTGTCCACAAAATCCGCACGTCCGTACCCGGCACGAAAATCAAAGAAGATGGAGGCATTCAGCACCTCCTGCGGCTCAGGCTTGCGTATCCATGTGGCAAACTGCCGCTTCCAGCCCCCTACATCCATGCTCCACCGGGGATTGCTCGCCATAATGTCCCCCCGGCAGCGGCGGAATCCGCAGGCGTCCAGATGCTCCACGGCCCGCTCCGCAAAGGCGCGGAAATACACTTCCGCCGCACGGCGCACCACGGGGTCTTCCGTATCGCGCATTACCAGCGCGTTGTCCTGATCGGTCATAAACGTCTGCTCGCGCCTGCCTTCGCTCCCCATGCACATCCAGCAGAACGGCACCGGCGGTGGCCCAAGCTCCCGTTGCAGCAGCGAGAGCACCTTCTCCAGAATAAGGTCATTAAAGACCGTTATCATACGGGTAATGGAACCGGCACGGGCTCCTTCCTCCACCAGCCCCCGCGCCACATACACCACCCGTGCGCCCAGCGGATGCAGTCCCGCAAGCGTCCGCTGATGCAGTATCTCGCGGAACAGCGACATGGGCGTGCGCCCCTGCATAACCATAATATCGTGCGCGGTGATAACCCCGGCAATTTCCCCGTCACGGGTTATGGCAAGATGATGTATCTGCCGCCGCATCATCTCCAGCAGCGCGTCAAAGCACGGGCGTTCCGCGTCCACCGCCACCACGGGGGAATTCATGATGGTGCCCACCGGCGCGGCGTAGTCCATACACATGGCAACCGCTTTGCGCAGGTCCGAATCAGTGACAATGCCTATGATCTCGCCCAGCCCCTCCGCACCGCCTTGCCCCGGCGCAGTCTCCCCCGGCTCCACCCTCTCGTCCTGCACTGCCAATGTGCCAAGTTCCCGCAATTCTTCCCGGTAATCATCCCCCCCCAGCAGCGACCCGCCGGAATACCCAGCACAGTCATACGCCGCATCCTCCGGAACCATACCGGTTGCCGACTCCCCGCCTCCTTCACAGTCTTCGCGAATAAGCAGCGACCCGACCTCCTGTTCCACCATGAGCGCAGCCGCCTGCCTGAGCGAGGCACTCCGCGGCATGGTCACCAGCGGGCGTGAGACAAGGTCGCCCACACGGGTGGCAAAGAGATACAACCCCTTCTCGTCCGCCAGCCCCTCGCAGCGCACCCGCATTTCGGAAAAAGCTTTGGATATGAACCGCTCCGGCAGCCCCTTCAGGTAATATTGGGCCACCACCTGCTCACGTTCCACCAGTTCCAGAAACACCTTACGCGGAACAGTGATGAAAAACGTATCTTCCACCGTATCCACGTCCGCCGTGGCGGCACCGCCATCCATCAGCGCCACCGCCCCCACGGAAGCACCCTCGCCGCGAACGTCCGTAAGGGTTTCCTCCCCCTGCACGCCTCCGCTTGCCGATGCGGCACTCACCGGCGCACCGCTCAGGGCATCGCCCCCACCTCCCGCTTCAGGCGCGCTTTCGGCGCAGGAGAGCTTTACCGCCCCCTTCTGCACCAGCCACAGCCTGTCCGGCCTTGTCCGCCCGCGCTCAAAAAGGCGTGTTCCGGCGGGCATAAAGTCCACGGAACACGCCTTGGCCAGCCACTCCAGCACATCCGGCGCAAGCTCGCTGAACGGCAGGGTGGCACGCAGAAAATCCAGAGCAAGCTGCGGCTGCCGGGAAGGGTCGGTCATGGTTTTCTCCTTGCCATCTGCGCGGCCTGCACCGTCTGCGGCATCCCGTTCGGCAGGGGCGGATACAATCCGCCCCTGCCCGGTTTGGGAGTGCACAAGGCACGGGACACGCTCTTTCGGTACTGCGGGTATCGTATCTTCGGTATCTCACTGCCCCCGCCAGCCTTGGCAGCCACGGTCTACGCGGTCGCCACGGAAACCGGGCGGTACTGCCGTCTTCATTCCCCGGTGACCCTAGTGATCAATGGCCGCCGCCGCACCACGCGGTATGCGTATGGATTCCACCATATCCTGCACCGACTGCGGAGGCGGCGCGGTCATGTGGCTCACCGCTATACATACCACAAAATTGACCAGCATGCCCACAGTGCCTATGCCTTCCGGGCTGATGCCCATAAACCACGGGGCCATGCCCATGAACTTGGTCTGTACGATGTAGAGCATGGTAAATCCTATGCCGCTGGTCATGCCGGCAATGGCTCCTTCACGGGTGGCGCGCTTCCAGAAGATGCCGAGCACCAGCGTGGGGAAGAACGATGACGCCGCAAGCCCGAAGGCAAGTGCCACCACCTGCGCCACAAATCCGGGCGGATTGATGCCGAAGTATCCGGCCACACACACCGCCACGCCTATCATAATGCGCCCGAGGAGCAGCCGCTGCTTTTCCGAGGCCTGCCTGTTGATCATACGGTAATACAGGTCGTGGGAAATGCTGGAGGCAATAACCAGCAGCAGGCCGGAGGCAGTGGAAAGCGCCGCAGCCAGACCGCCCGCCGCCACAAGGGCGATAACCCACGGCGGCAGATTGGCTATTTCCGGGTTGGCCAGCACAATGATGTCATGGTCCACAAACAGCTCGTTGGGGCCGTCCAGCGGCGTGTTCTTCACCAGCCGCTGCCCGTCCGGGCCAAGCTCGCCGGTAAAGGCAGGCTTGCCATTAAACGGCGAACCGGCCCTGTACTGCACAATGCCGTCCCCGTTCTTGTCCTGCCATGCGATAAGCCCCGTCTTCTCCCAGTTCTTGAACCATGAAGGAGCCTGCGTATACGCCACGTCGTTAAGCGAATTGATCAGGATATACCGGGCAAAGGCGGCTATGGCCGGTGCCGTGGTATACAGAATGGCGATGAACAGAATGGCGTACACGGCAGAAAGCCGGGCACCGCGCACCGTCGGCACCGTGTAAAACCGCACGATCACGTGGGGCAGCCCTGCGGTGCCCACCATCAGCGCCATGGTAATGGCAAACACGTCAATCATGCTCTTGCTTCCGGGCCCGAAAGCTGTGGTGTACGAGGCAAACCCCAGATCAGTGGCAATGAGGTCAAGTTTTTCAAGAATATACACGCCCGCATCCGGCCCGGCGGCAATGGTGGAACCAAAGCCTATCTGCGGCACGGCAACACCTGTTATCTTCATCGAAATGGCCACGGCAGGGATAAGAAACGCCACGATAAGCACAACATACTGCGCCACCTGCGTCCATGTTATTCCCTTCATGCCTCCGATTCCGGCGTAAAAGAACACAATGGCCATGCCTATGAACACGCCGGTATTCACGTCCACCTCAAGGAAGCGGCTGAACACAATGCCCACCCCGCGCATCTGCCCCGCCACATAGGTAAGCGAGACAAACACCGCGCACACCAGCGCCACCAGCCGCGCCGTGCCGGAGTAGTAGCGGTCGCCCACAAAATCCGGCACCGTAAACTTGCCGAACTTGCGCAGATAGGGCGCAAGGAGCAACGCCAGCAACACATACCCGCCTGTCCAGCCCATCAGATACATGCAGCCCGCGTACCCGTAAAACGAGATAAGCCCCGCCATGCCCAGAAACGAGGCGGCGCTCATCCAGTCCGCGGCGGTTGCCATGCCGTTTGCCAGCGGCGGCACCCCGCCGCCTGCCACGTAAAACCCCTTGGTGTCTCGCACGCGGCTTGCCCAGGCAATGCCCATATACAGGGCAAAGGTCACGCCCACCATAATGTATGTCCACGTCTGTATGCCCATTTTCGTCCCTCCGATGCTTAGTATCTCTGCGCCGTCAGCGGATGCTACTCGTCAATGTCGTACTTGCGGTCCAACCTGCGCATGAGCAGGAAGTAGACAAAGATGAGCAGGACGAAGACATAGATGGACCCCTGCTGCGCAAACCAGAATCCCAACGGAAACCCGCCCATGCGGATGGTGTTCAGCTCATTCACAAGCAGAATGCCGAACACATAGGAGACCAATGCCCATATGGACATGAGTACAACCATGTAACCGATGTTCGTTCTCCAATACGCCTTCATATCCGGTTTCATGCGGCACCTCGCTTGCTACAGGTTCATCCCCCGCCAGCCTCCCTGCCGGACAATCCTGCAGGGTCTGTGCATGAAAGCACTATGGCAGAAAAAAACAACAGCGCACGTGTTCTTCGGTGAACGGCACAATGCGCTTGGCGGAAGGATGAACGGACAAAAGCCGCCGCTCACCGGGCGTGAACGACCGCGCACGGGGGCGCACCCTGCCCTTCCGGGCACTCTGCGGACACAGCAACGGCGCTCAGCCATTCACGGGCGCCTGAAAACGCAACACCAAAGCATCAAATTTTTCTCATCCGAATGACGCCTTCCGCAATTCTCCGCATGCAAAACAACGCACCGCGCAATCACCGTAGTAACGGCATAAAACCATTGCTCCGCACAGCCCTGAATGGTAGTAGCACTCCGCAGACATCTTAAAGCCATTATTCCCGCATGCGGTACGCGGGAAGTGGCTATGCAACAGCACAAATCTTACAGAACATTGCCGGGCATATCGCGCCTTGCCCTCCGGTTACGGCTGTTGTCCGGCAGTTTCACAGACATTCGGGAGCCTGCATGATCGCTGGAATAACACTCAAACTGAAGATGACAGTCTTTTGCCTGCTCATAGGCATGCTGCCGCTTGTGGGCATGGGCTACTACGCATACGGCACAGCAGCGCGAAGCCTTGAGGATAAGGCATACGCCCAACTGGTTTCCATCCGCGAGGTCAAACGCCACGCCGCGCAGGAAATGATAGGCACATGGCGGAGCGACATCCGGGAATTCGCCGCCTCGCGCCTTGCCGCAGACTCCCTCTCCGCCTTCATCGCCTTTGCCAACGGCTACGGCGGCATGAAGGGCGACACCGTTGATGTGGAATCGCGCTGGTATGCCCCCCTGCATGCGGACGCCGTGGATATCTTCGGTTCCTACGTTACCGACAAGGGCTACTACGATGCCTTCCTCACCGACCTTGAAGGACGCATCCTGTTCAGCGTTGCCAGAGAATCAGACCTTGGTCTGAACCTCATCAAAAGCCATCTGGCCACAAGCGGCATTGCCCGCGCGTGGCAAAAGGCTCGCCAGAGCGGTTCTGGCGGTGCGGGTGATGTGGGTTTTGCGGATTTCAGCCCCTACGCTCCCTCGGCAGGTGCACCCGCCGCATTCATCGCCGCCCCCGTCCGTTACGAAGGCGAAATGACGGGGATAGCCATCCTCCAGATACCGCTGGACAGGCTCAACGCGCTCATGCAACTGCGTGCGGGACTGGGCGAAACAGGCGAAACCTATCTGGTGGGGCCGGACCTGCTCATGCGCTCCGACTCCTATCTGGACCCGGAACATCACGGCGTGGTCGCCTCCTTCCGCAATCCGGAAACGGGCAAGGTAGACACCACAGCCTCGCGTGAGGCACTGGCAGGCAATGCCGATACGGGCATCATCGTGGACTACAACGGCAACCCGGTCCTGTCCTCCTACGCCCCCATCCCGGTAGAAGACACCCGCTGGGCACTCATCGCGGAAGTGGACCAGTCAGAAGCCTTCGCCACCATCACCCACCTGCGCAACGCCCTGCTCATGGCGGGCGGTGCCGTTCTGGCAGTGGTTCTTGCCGCCACGCTGGCCGTATTGCGCATCCAGCTGCTGCTCCCCATGGACCGCATCCGCGCCTACGCGGAAAAGGTGGCGGGCGGCGATCTGGATGCCAAAGCCCAAGGCCCCTTCAATGTAGAAATAGCCGCCCTGCAACACGCCATTGCCACCATGGTCCAGAATCTCAAACTCCAGATGGCAGAGGCGCACAACAAGGGAGAAGAGGCCGCACAACAGGCGGCTCACGCCCGCGAGGCACTGGCACAGGCGCAGGAGCAGCAGGCCAGAATCGCCGGGCTTATGGAACGTATGCACTCCACGGCGGGACAGGCCAATGCCGTCTCCGAACGGGTTTCCTCCGCTGCGGACCAACTGGCGGCACAGGTGGATCAGGTGAATGCCGGGTCTGTGGTGCAGCGCGACCGCATGCAGGAAACCGCCTCAGCCATGGAGCAGATAAACGCCACGGTCATGGAGGTTGCCAGAAACTCCGCCAACGCGGCAGAAAGCTCCGGCTCCGCGCGCGACAAGGCGGAACACGGCGCGTCCGTGGTCAATCAGGTCATCGCCGCCATCAGCCAGGTCAACCATACCGCCGCTACGCTCCGGACAGACATGACCGACCTCGGGCAGCAGGCAGAATCCATCGGGCAGGTGCTCAACGTCATTTCAGACATAGCGGACCAGACCAACCTGCTGGCCCTGAACGCCGCCATAGAGGCTGCCCGCGCGGGTGACGCAGGACGCGGTTTCGCCGTTGTGGCGGACGAGGTGCGCAAACTGGCGGAAAAGACCATGACCGCCACCAGAGAGGTGGGCGAACGCATCCACAGCATACAGGCCGCCACCTCCAGAAACATGGCCAACGTGGAACAGGCGGTCAGCGCCGTGGCAGCCGCCAACGAACGCGCAAACGACTCCGGTCAGGCCCTTGCCGCCATTGTCGATCTGGCGGAAACCACGGCAGGCCAGATTTCCGGCATCGCCACGGCAGCAGAAGAACAATCCGCCGCCATGGAGCAGATTAACCGCGCCATTGACGAAGTTTCCACCATCATCAACGAAACCACAGAAGGCATGGCTCAGGCTGCGCAGGCAGTGCAGGAACTCGCAGGGCAGGCGGGCGAACTTCGCTCCGCCATCCGTGCGCTGGAAGCGTCAGACAGCTGATCCTCCTTTCTCCCATCCCAAAAAAAACGCCCCCGGTGCGAATTTCGCACCGGGGGCGTACCGTTACGCAGCCAAGGCACCCTATGTCACTTCGCGCACCCGGAAGAAGATGGCGTACAGCACAGGCACCACCACCAGCGTAAGAATGGAGGCAAAGGTAAGCCCGGCCATTATGGTCACCGCCATGGCTATGAAAAAGGCATCGCTCAGCAGCGGCAGCATCCCCAGCACCGTGGTCCCCGCCGCCATAAGCACCGGCCGCATACGGCTTACAGATGCCTCAAGCACCGCATGATAGGCCTCGCGCCCTTCATCCATCTGCACCCTTATTTCATCCAGCAGCACAATGGCATTTTTAATGAGCATACCTGTCAGGCTCAAAAAGCCCAGCAGCGCCATGAACCCGAACGGCTGCCCTGTGGAAAGCAGGCCGGTAGTTACCCCGATAATGCCCAACGGCACGGTAAGCCAGATAATAAGCGGCTGACGCAGGGCGTTAAACAGCAGCACCGTAATGAGCACCATAATGGCAAAGGTGGCGGGAATGGACGCCGCAAGCCCCTTCTGCGCATCGCTTGAGTCTTCATACTCTCCGCCCCACTCCATCCTGTAACCGGGCGGCAGGGGCATGGCTTCCAGTGCCGGACGCAGTTCCTCCCGCAGGGCACTCGCCAGCCCGGTGGACGGTTCGCAGGCAGCGGTTACCGTGAACTTTCTGTTGCGGCTCTGCAAAATCCCCTCTTCCATGTCCGTGCGGAAGGCAGAAACCACCTGATTGAGCGGAATCATGGTCTTCAGGGCGGGGCTCCACACCTGCACATCCGCCATACGAGCCACCTCAAGCCTCTCTTCCGCAGGGGGTCTGGCTATTATGGGCAACAGGGCATCCCCCTCGCGGTACACGCCCACCCTCGTGCCGGAAAAAGCCATCTCCAGCGCGGAGGCAATATCCTTCCGGTCCACTCCCGCGCGCTGCGCCGCCGCCTCTGAAAGTACGGGACGAAGCACCTTGATCATCTGCCGCCAGTTGTCCCGCACGCCCTGCGTATCGGGATGAGCGCGCATAATGTCCTGCGCCTGCGCAGAAAGGCCGCGCAGCACGTCCGGGTCCGGCCCGCTGAACCGCACCTCCACGGGGTCGTCCCTGCCCGGTCCCAGCCGCACCATCTTGAACTTGAAAAACGCTTCCGGAAAATGCGCCTGCACGTACTCGCGGTAGTCCGCCATCACTGCCGGAATCTCGCGGTAATCCTTCACCGTCACAATGCATTGGGCGTAGTTGGCGTAGTCCTTTTCCGGGGTGTACACGAGCATGAAGCGCGGCGCGCCCCCGCCGACAAACGCCGAAACAAACTCCACGCGGTCATCCTGCAGCAGGCGTTGCTCCAGCAGGGCCATTTCCCTGTCTGTAACGCGTATGTCAGTGCCTTCCGGCTTCCACATATCAATGAAAAACTGCGGTTGCGTGGAAGCGGGGAAAAAGCTCTGGTCCACAAAACGGAAACCCCAGACGGAAGCCCCCAGCAGGCCTATCATCACGCCCACCGTGAGCCAGCGAAAACGCAGACAACGGGCCAGCAACCCCCGATACAGGGTAAATGCCTTGCCGCCGTACGGGTCCTTCACCTCGCTGCCACCTTTGATAAACATCTCGCAGAGCACGGGGGTAAGGGTTATGGCCGTCATCCAGCTGAGCATAAGCGATATGAGCAGCACCCAGAACAGGGAACCGCAAAACTCGCCGGTGTTGTCTTCAGAAAGGCCAATTGCGGCAAAGGCCATAACCGCAATGACTGTGGCCCCCAGCAGCGGCCATACGCACTGCCGCACCACCTCTGCGGCGGCGCGGATGCGGTTTTCCCCTTTCTGTATGCGCACCAGCATGCCTTCCGTCACCACAATGGCGTTATCCACCAGCATGCCCAGCGCAATGATAAGCGCCCCCAGCGAAACCCGCTGCAACTGTATGCCCATCAGCTTCATGAAAATAAACGAGCCGCACACGGTAATGAGCAGCACCCCGCCTATGAGCAGCCCGCTGCGCAGTCCCATGGTGAGCATCAGCACGCCTATGACAATGACAATGGCCTCCAGCAGGCTCACGGCAAACCCGTCCACGGCACGGGTCACGTAGTCCGGCTGAAAATAGACAGGATCAATGATCATGCCTGCGGGCGTATCGCCATCCAGTTCCGCCAGCTTGTCCATGACCCGCTTGCCCAGTTCCACTATGTTGCCGCCCGAGGCAAGCGATATCCCCACCCCCAGCGACACCTTGCCGTTCTGGCGCATCAGCTTCTGTTCCGGCTCCACATACCCGCGCACTATGCGGGCAACATCCTTCAGGTAAACCAGCTTGCCGGTGGACACATCCGTAATGAACAGATTGCCCAGATCCTCCACCGAGGTTATGCCCCCGGAAGGAGAAATGCGGATATACTCAGGCCCCACGGCCACATTCCCCGCGTTGGTCACCAGATTGCGCTGCGAAAGCGCATTGTAGATGGACGTAACGGAAACGCCCATGCTGCGCAGCCTGGAGCGCGAAATTTCCACATACACTGCCTCGGGCTGCGCTCCCCATATGGTCACCTTGGCCACGTCGGGAACAAGCAGCATCTCCTTGCGCAGCCAGTCCACGTAATCCTTAAGCTCTTTGTAGGAATACCCGTCCGCCGTCACGGCAAAAAAGATGCCGTACACATCCCCATAGTCGTCATACACCACGGGCGTTGCCGCGCCGGGCGGCAACGAAGGGGCTGCATCGCCCACCTTGTGCCGCAATTCGTTCCACACCTGCGGCAGCTTGTCCCGCCCGTACTTGTCCTTGATGGAGACGGTGATAATCGACATGCCCGGTCTGGAAACGGAATTGACCCGCTTCACCTGCCCCATCTGCTGAATGGCGCTCTCCAGCTTATCGGTCACCTCTTCCGCCACCTCCCGTGCCGTGGCTCCGGGATAGGCGGTGATGATCTGCGCCTCCTTGATGGTGAATTCCGGGTCTTCCAGCCGCCCCATGGAAAAGTAGGCCGCAAGCCCGCCCACGATCAGAGCAAAGGTCAGCGCCAGCGTTGCCACGCGACGGCGGATGGAAAATTCGGCGATATTCATCGCGGCGTGCCCCCCACGGGTCCGTCAAGGGGCCGCACCTTCTGCCCCTCACGCAGATAATGCACCCCTGCGGTCACCACCTTCTCTCCCGCCGC
This sequence comes from Desulfovibrio psychrotolerans, assembly GCF_013340305.1. Taxonomy (NCBI): domain Bacteria; kingdom Pseudomonadati; phylum Thermodesulfobacteriota; class Desulfovibrionia; order Desulfovibrionales; family Desulfovibrionaceae; genus Desulfovibrio; species Desulfovibrio psychrotolerans. The sequence goes on along the minus strand of NZ_BLVP01000002.1, from coordinate 172,017 downwards.
AATCCCGGCGGTAACAATGATATCCTCGCCCCGCATCTCACCCACAGCAACGCTCCGGGCGCGCACAACCATGTCGTCTTCCACCACCCACACGGCCTTGCCCTGCCCCGCATCGCCAAAAACAGCCGTCACGGGCAGCACAAACCCTTCCGTCGCACCGGTGGGCGGCAGCTTGCCCTGCACCTCTGCGGTCATGCCGGGCTGCAACGCAATATCCGCAGGCCGGTCTATGGTCATGGTAACGGTGTACGTCTGGGTAAGGGAGTTGGGAGTGGTCTGGTACTCCTTCAGCCGTGCGGGAAACTCGCGCCCGGGAAAGGCCTCAAAGCGCACCACGGGCGGCACCGGAACCCCTTTATAATTCATAAACAGCACATACACGAATTCGGGAATCTGCACCTCCACGTCCAGCGAATTCACGTCCTCCAGACGCACTACCGGCTGCTGTGGCTGCACGTTTTCAAAACTCTTCATGTATTTTGCCGCCACAACGCCGGAAAAAGGCGCGCGCAATTCCGCATACTGCATGTTCAGCCGGGCCTGCCGCACCTGCTGCTCCATGGATTCCAGCCGCGCAAGGGCGTTCTCGTAGGTCGCCTTGGCAGAATCATACGCCGCCCGGGAAATGGTGTCCGACTTCAGCAGTTGCTCGTTGCGGTCAAAATTCAGCCGCGCCTCGTTCAGCGTCGCCCGCGCGCCTACCAACTGCGATTCCAGATTGCTCAGCGCGGTCTGTAAATCCCTTTTGTCCAGCCGGCCGAGCAGGTCTCCCTGCCGCACCGCCTGCCCCTCGCGCACGGGCAGTTCCGCAATCTGGCCGGCCACGCGGAACCCCAGGTCAACGGCATTTCCCGCCACCACCACACCGGGAAACGCACGCAACGCCCCTGCCTCGCGCTCACCCACCACAATCATCTTCACGGGTTTAACCGATTCAACGGGAGCCCTTTCAGGCTCGGCGGAACATCCGCCCGCAGCCACAGCAACGGCCGCAACAAGGCACGCCAGAAGAAAAATGCGAAAAAAGGGCATCACCGTGGTACTCCTGTTCAGGTTCAATCGTGCCGCGTATCACCGGTTGCGGTGCGCAGGCGCAGGGTATAGACTATAGCAGTATGCGCTGGCACCCTCAAGAACAAACGCGCCCGCTCATGCTTGACTTTTCAGCCTCTTCGGGCTTTTTTTCAGTCAATCCTGCGGCAATTGTCCATAACACATTGCAGTTAACGCGCACACCGCCTCATTTCCTGACATTTTGACACTTCACGACCGGAATAGTCATACAAATTGACATTTTTTGCGGTTTTATGGCATGCGGTTTTGACAATTTTTAACTTTTCGGCAACAACTACCACGAAAGGGATCTGATTTTTCGGAAGGTATTTCCCGGCTGCTGAAACGCCCCCGAGATCGCAACGCGGCGGAACGGCAGCCCCGCCGGAGTGTTTCACGCTTTTTCCCGCACAGTCAATTCTGGAGGAACCGATGAATTTCAAAGGACTTAAGAAGAGCATTGTAACCGGCTTGGCACTTGCCATGCTGTGCACCCCCGCATTCGCCCAGACCATCAAGATCGGCGTTGCCGGTGCCCACACCGGAGACCTTGCCTCCTACGGCCTGCCCACGGTAAACGCCGCCAAGATCGTTGTCGATCAGGTCAACGCCAAGGGCGGCATTAATGGTCAGAAGCTGGAACTGCTCATTCAGGACGAGGAATGCAAGCCTGAAAAGGCGACCAACGTTGCCACCAAGCTCGTGTCCGACGGTGCCATCGCCGTTATCGGCCACATCTGCTCCGGTGCCACCAAGGCAGCCCTGCCCATCTATACCGAAGCCAAAATTCCGGTCATGTCGCCCAGCGCCACCAACCCCGAACTGACTCAGTCCGGCCAGTACCCCACCTTCTTCCGCACCATCGCTTCTGACGATGCGCAGGCCAAGCTGGGCGTGGACTTCGCCATTGATACCCTGAAGGCCAAGAAGATCGCCGTTCTGCACGACAAGGGCGACTACGGCAAGGGCTACGCCGAATTTGCCAAGCTGTTCATCGAGCAGGGCGGCAAGGCAGAAGTGGTGCTGTTCGAAGGCATCACCCCCGGTGCCGTGGACTACTCCGCCGTTGTGCAGAAGATCCGCCGCTCCGAAGCCGACGTGGTCATGTTCGGCGGCTACCATCCGGAAGCCTCCAAGCTGGTTTCCCAGATGCGCCAGAAGCGCGTTGAAGCCCTCTTCGTTTCCGACGACGGCGTGAAGGACGACACCTTCATCAAGGTTGCCGGTCCTGAGTCCGAAGGCGTTTACGCCTCCGGCCCCCGTGACGTTTCCGGTCTGGCCCAGTACCAGCAGGCCATCGAAGCTCACAAGGCCATGTTCGGCACTGAACCCGGCGCATTCTTCGACTCCGCCTACGCAGCAGCCCTTGCCTTTGTGAACGCCATTGAGAAGGCCGGTTCCACCGACTTCGACGCCATTGCAGACAAGCTGCGCACCGAAATGGTGGACACCCCCGTGGGCAGCATCAAGTTTGACGCACGCGGCGACGCAGAAGGCGTAGGCTTCTCCATGTATCAGGTCCAGAGCGGCAAGTACGTGGAACTGAAGTAGAAATCCGCTTAACCAGTATCAGCGCTGGGGGACAGGCTCTGCCTGTCCCCCGCTTATTTGACAAACAGCCGGCTCTATACCCGCCCTCACCCCGCCATACTCTGGGGTGCCTCGGGGGAGTCTGGACGGGACACGCACATGGATTGGAGTTACTTTTTCGAACTGTCGCTCGGCGGACTGACCCGCGGCAGCATTTATGCGATGATCGCTCTCGGCTACACCATGGTGTACGGCATCATCGAACTCATCAACTTCGCCCACGGCGAAATTTACATGATGGGGGCCTTCACCGGCCTTCTGGTGGCGGGCGTTCTGGGAGTCTACGGCTTCCCGGCGTTTGCCATTCTCGCGCTGGCTGCCACGGTGGCCGTTATCTACTGCGCGGCTTACGGGTTCACCATGGAAAAGGTGGCCTACAAGCCCCTGCGCAATGCGGGACGCCTCTCTCCGCTCATTTCGGCCATCGGTATGTCGCTGTTCCTGCAGAACTACGTCATTCTGGCGCAGACATCCGACTTCCTGCCCTTCCCGAGGCTCATCCCCGATTTCGAATTCCTTGATCCCATCGTCCACATATTCGGGTCCACGAACCTTGTCATCGTGGTAACCAGCGGCATAGCCATGGCCTGCCTCACCCTGTTCATCAAGTACACCAAGATGGGCAAAGCCATGCGCGCCACCGCACAGAACCGCAAGATGGCCATGCTGCTCGGCATAGATGCAGACAGAATCATCTCCACCACGTTCATCATCGGCTCCTCACTTGCGGCGCTGGGCGGCGTGCTCATTGCCTCGCACGTGGGTCAGGTGAACTTCATGATCGGCTTCATCGCCGGCGTAAAAGCCTTCACCGCTGCCGTTCTCGGCGGCATAGGCTCCATTCCCGGCGCCATGCTCGGTGGCCTGTTCCTCGGTCTGGCAGAAAGCTTCGCCACCGGGTACATTTCCAGTGACTATGAAGACGTGTTCGCCTTCACCCTGCTTGTGGTCTTCCTCATTTTCCGGCCCTCCGGCATAATGGGCAAGGCCCCTGTGGAAAAGGTGTAGCGGCCCCGTTTACGCATATTGATACCGCGGCGGATGCCGCGAGTCTGTGGGATACATGTCATGCAAGAACTCAAAAAATCTCTGATCGTGAGCGCTTGGTTCATGTTCCTCACCTTCCCCATGCTGGTGATCCGTGTGAACACCATAGAAAAAACGGTGGAATGGCGATGGATGAACCTTGCGTATATTGCGATTGCCGCCTTTGTACTCTCCTTTGTCTGGCGCTGGGCCATGCGCCGCAAGGAATCCGGCCGTGCCAAAGAAACCGTTCAGGCCGGTGCCAAGCCGTCATTCATGGACAGGCTCGGTTCTGACAAGCGCTTCACCGTCAGCATTTACGGCGCGGCCTTTGCCGTCTTTATGACCCTGCCGCTGCTGGTAAGCACCTATCAGACCAACATCCTTATCTCCTTCCTCATCTATGTTATTCTGGGCCTCGGCCTGAATATCATTGTCGGGGTGGCGGGCCTGCTGTTCCTCGGGCATGCGGCGTTTTACGCCATCGGCGCATACACCTACGCCCTGCTGAACCAGTACTTCGGGCTGGGCTTCTGGATAGCGCTGCCCATCGGCGGCGTTATGGCCGCTCTTGCGGGCATCGCGCTGGCCTTCCCCGTGCTGCGGCTGCGCGGCGACTACCTTGCCATCGTCACCCTCGGTTTCGGCGAAATTGTCCGTCTGGTGCTTGAAAACTGGAGCGACCTCACGGGCGGCCCCTCGGGCGTATCCGGCATCCAGCGCCCCGGCTTTTTCGGGCAGGAACTCACGGTGGCGCAGGCCAACACCTACATCTACTACATCGTGCTGGGCGTTGTTATCGTCACCATCATTGCCGTGCAGCGACTCAAAGATTCCCGCATAGGACGCGCGCTGCAGGCCCTGCGTGAAGACGAAATCGCCTGTCAGGCCATGGGCATAGACCGCGTCAACGTCAAGCTCATGGCCTTCGGCCTCGGCACCGCATGGGCCGGTTTCGCGGGGGTCATCTTCGCGGCCAAAACCACGTTCATCAACCCTGCCAGCTTCACCTTCTTCGAGTCGGCCATCATCCTTTCCATCGTGGTGCTGGGCGGCATGGGCTCCAACCTCGGCGTCATTCTGGGCGCGGCCTTCCTCGTGCTCATCCCCGAATATCTGCGCGCCTTCTCGGAATACCGCATGATCATGTTCGCGGTGGCCATGGTGCTGATGATGATCTTCCGTCCGCAGGGCCTCATTGCCCCCAAGGGCAAGACATACGTGATAGATGACCCGGACCTTGCCCGCGCACAGGGAGGCAACGCCTGATGACACCGGTACTCAATGTCAGCTCCCTGTCCAAAAACTTCGGCGGCCTGCGCGCCCTGAACGAAGTGGACATGCAGATAAATGCGGGAGAAATCGTGGCTCTCATCGGCCCCAACGGGGCAGGCAAGACCACCTTCTTCAACTGCATCACCAGCATATACACGCCCACCGAGGGCGAAGTGCGCTTTACCCCCAAAAACGGCAAAGAAACCGTCATCCGGGGAATGAAGCCCAACCTCGTCACCCAGCTCGGCATGGCCCGCACCTTCCAGAACATACGCCTGTTCAAGAACATGACTGTTCTGGAAAACGTCATGATAGCACGCCACTGCCGCACCCAGTCGGGCATTCTGGGCGCGCTGCTGCGCACTCCGGCCGTGCGGCGCGAAGAGCAGGAAATTGTAGATAAAAGCTACGAACTGCTCAAATATATCGGCCTGCATAAATACTACAAAGACCTTGCCTGCAACCTGCCCTACGGCGAGCAGCGCAGGCTGGAAATCGCCCGCGCGCTGGCAACGGACCCCACCCTGCTGCTGCTGGACGAGCCTGCGGCGGGCATGAACCCGCAGGAAACAGCCTCGCTCAAAAGGCTGGTGCTGCGCATCCGTGATGAACTGGGCATGGCCATCCTGCTCATCGAGCACGACATGAGCATGGTCATGAGCCTTTCGGAACGCATCTACGTCATGGAATACGGCTGCATGATCGCGCATGGCACCCCGGAGCAGGTCAGCAAAGACCCCCGCGTCATCAAGGCCTATCTCGGAGAGGACCATGCTTAAGCTTGTCAACGTAAACACCTTCTACGGCAACATCCACGCCCTGCACGACATCAATCTGGAAATCCGCCAGGGAGAGATCGTCACCCTCATCGGTGCCAACGGTGCGGGAAAATCCACCACACTCATGTCCATCTGCGGCGGCACACCGCCCCGCAGCGGGGAGATATACTTCGAAGGCAAGCCCATCCACTCCATGCGCGCCAACGAGATTGTCCGTCTCGGCATCAGTCAGGTGCCGGAGGGACGCCTCATCTTCCCCCAGCTCACGGTCATGGAGAATCTGGACCTCGGCGCCTTTCTGCGGAACGACAAGGAAGGCATCCGCCGCGACCTCGACTACGTCTTCGACCTCTTTCCCATTCTTGCGGAACGGCAGAAGCAGTACGGCGGCACCCTTTCCGGCGGCGAACAGCAGATGCTGGCCATCTCCCGCGCACTCATGAGCAAGCCGCGCCTGCTGCTGCTGGACGAACCCTCGCTGGGTCTTGCCCCCATCATCATCCAGCAGATATTCGACATCATCAAAAAGGTTAACGAGGCAGGCACAACAGTCTTCCTTGTGGAACAGAACGCCAACCAGGCCCTCAAGATCGCCCATCGCGGCTACGTCATGGAAACAGGCCGCATCACCATGGAAGATTCGGCGGAAACCCTGCTTTCCAACGATGAGGTCAAAAAGGCGTATCTCGGCCTGTAACCTTCCCGGCCCTGCGCCGGACCTTGAATATCAGGGGGCGGTCCTGCCGGATCGCCCCCTCTTTCATAGGTCCTCTCCCATGCTCCCGCTCCCGGCTCCGTTCAGTCCCGCGCAAAGCGGGTTGCCAACCGTGCGCGGGTATGACACTATTTTCAGGTTACCCTTTTACCCAAAGAGACCATGCGCCGTCCGAACAGCCCTTTCCTCCTTTTCACAGGCACCCTGCTCCTGTGCCTTGCCCTTGCCGTCACAGGCTGGGCCACTGCCGCCCGCGCCGCCAGCCAGCAGCTCAAGCTGGAAGACTTTGTGTTGGACAACGCAGAAGGTCAGCTCGCCATCCGCTTCGGCGTGGGCATACAGGACAAAGAACGGCTGCGCGTCATGCTTAAGGAAGGGGCGGTCATCACCCTCACCTGCGAGGCCACCCTGTCAGACACCTCCGGCATGTGGCTGAACACCACCCTCGCACGGCAGGAAATGGTCAGCACGCTCTCCTTCAACGCCCTTACCCGGGAATACGCCATCGCCTACGAAGGCTCCCCCGCCGTGTACCGCAACGCCAACCTCATGCGGCTGCTTTCCGAAACATGGGAACGCCTCTCGCTCAAGGTAGGACAACTGGTCAATCTGGAACGCGGTCGCGAATACCGCGTGGACCTCTCCGTGCGCATGCAGAACGACAATGTGCCGCCGTGGCTCTCCAAAACGCTGTTCTTCTGGTCGTGGGATATAGCCCCGACCATGCGCTATTCCATGAATTTCATTTTCTGACCGGCAGGGCAGCGCCATGGCTATGCAACAGGTTCCTCCTTCCCCCATGGACACCCCGCCCCAGGGCGACACCATCCGCGTCAGCGTGTCAGACACGCGCGAGCGTAAACGCCGCCAGCGCGAACTGCTCCTCGCGGGCGTAGCCTTTCTGCTTGTCATCGCCCTCACATGGGTGGAACTGAACTATCTGGGGGTAGATTCCTATCTCTTCCTCGGCCTGTTCAACCTGAACTTCATCCTGCTGCTGCTGGTCCTCTTCATCGTTGTACGCAACGGGGTTAAACTCATACTGGAACGCCGCCGCCGGGTGCTCGGTTCCCGACTTCGAACCCGCCTTGTCCTTGCGTTCATGTGCCTTTCGCTCTTTCCCACAGTGCTCATGTTTCTGGTCAGCGCGCGCTTCGTGCAGACCTCCGTGGACTACTGGTTCAAGAATCAGGTGGAAAACTCCATGGAACTGGCGCTGGAGGTGGGCCAATCCGTCTACGCAGACTCGCGCCAACGGCTGCAGCAGCGCAGCGAATTCATCCTCGCGGACATTGTGGAACGCCGTTTCGCATGGGGCGGCAAGACCATGGACGACTATCTGTCCCAAAAGCTCAAGGAATACGATCTCACGGTCGTGGGCGTTATCCGCCCGGACAGACAGGAACAGAACTGGCACGGCCCCAAGGAATTCAGCAACGTGTGGGACGAAGCCAAATCCCGCATAAATTGGGAAAGCCTGGAGCAGCACCCCATGTTCTGGTCCATCATCTGGCCCAATGCAGACGCGGACTATGCCGTGGGGGTCATGCCCGTGGATGAAGGCAAATCCGGCTATCTGGTGCTTGTGGATAACGTGGGTCAGGGCTTTATGTACCGGCTGGACAGCATCGTGCGCGGCGTGGAGGAATACAAAAAGCTCAAGACACTCAAGCATCCCCTCAAGGTAACGCTCTATTTCATTCTCGGCGTGCTCACGCTGCTCATCATTCTGGGAGCCATGTGGTTCGGCTTCCGGCTCGCCAAAGAACTGGCTGCTCCCATCCTCGCGCTGGCAGAAGGTACCGAACGCATTTCCCGCGGCGACCTCGCCGTGCGGCTGGAAGACACCTCCACCGATGAACTGGGCGTCCTTGTCCAGTCCTTCAACCGCATGGCGGAAGATCTGGAGCAAAGCCGCACCCGCCTTACCGACGCCAACCTCATGCTGGAACGCCAGAACACCGAAAAAGAGCAGCGCAACAGGTACATAGAGGCCGTGCTGGACAACATCGCCGCAGGCGTCATCTCGCTGGACCACTCGGGCAACATCTCCACGCTGAACAAGGCGGCTTCGGCCATTTTCAATGTGGAGGCAAAGGCCCTCATCGGGCTGGGCGCGCGCGACCTGCTGCACGGCGAATATTCGGAACTGGTGGATGACATGTTCCAGCACTTCTCCAGCATGCCGGAAGCCCACTGGCAGCGGCAGGTGGACCTTGCCGTTGGCGGCAGGGAACTTCGGCTGCTGGTAAACGCCGTGTCACTTCCCGCGCAGGAAAGCCGGGAATACGGCATTGTTATCGTGTTCGAAGACATCACCGAACTGGAAAAAATGCAGCGCATGGCCGCATGGCGCGAGGTGGCCAAACGCATCGCGCACGAAATCAAAAATCCGCTCACGCCCATCAAGCTTTCCGCGCAGCGGCTGCAGCGCAAATACGGCGCACAGGTAGACGACCCCGTGTTCTCCCAGTGCACCGACCTCATCGTCCGGCAGGTGGAGCACCTGCAACAGATGGTGCAGGAGTTTTCTGCCTTTGCCAAACTGCCGGAGGTAACTCCCAAGCCGGACCATATGGAACCCCTGCTTGAAGAACTTGTTTCGCTCTTCCGGCACAGCCACAGCCACATTGCGTGGCAGTTGGAGTTCCTCACCCCGCTCCCCATCCTGCCCATGGACCGCGAGGCGCTGCACCGTGCCTTCCTGAACATCATCAGCAACGCCGCAGAAGTGCTGCACAACCACCCCGCCCCCGCCGTGCAGGTGCTGGTGCGCCACGACAGGCAGCTGGGCCTTGTGCGGGTGGATATCGCCGACAACGGCCCAGGGCTGACCAAGGAAGAACGCTCCCGCCTGTTCGAACCATATTTCTCCCGCAAGAAAGGCGGCACGGGGCTCGGTCTCACCATCGTTAAATCCATCGTCAGTGACCACCGGGGATATGTGCGGGCAAACCCCGCGGAACATGGCGGAACCATTGTCACCGTGGAGCTTCCTGTGGCATAGTGTCCGCTGTACGCCCCCCTGCACGCAGCACGGGCGATGTCTAACGACAGGGCAAGGCAGGGGAAACGGCAAAAAACCGGATGAGGGAGGTTGACATGCGCGCAGTCATTCTGGGGGGCACCGGATTCATCGGCACGGCTCTGTCCGGATTTCTTCTGGACAAGGGCTGGATGGTCACCGTCCCATCCCGTTCGCCGGAGAAGGGCCGCTTCATCGTCCCCAAGGGACACTCGCTGAACATCTCCTTTGTTCCGTGGAACGGCACAGACCCGCAACTGCTGATCAAGCACCTTTCCGGCTGCACCGCGCTGGTCAACCTTGTGGGCGAAAACATTGCGGCCGGCCGCTGGACAGAGGAGCGCAAGGAACGCATTCTTGCCTCGCGCGTGAACACGGGCAAAGCCATCATGACCGCCTTCAAAGAAATGCAGTCCCTGTCCGAACCGCTTCCGCAGGTGCTGGTGCAGGCCTCTGCCGTGGGCTATTACGGCAGCAGCGAGCAGTTGAAATCGCCCTCGGACTATGAAGAGTTTGCCCCGCACGGCAAAGGTTTTCTCGCCGCCGTGGCCCGCCAGTGGGAAGACTCCACCGCAGGCGCGGAATCCATGGGCGTACGGCGCGTCATCGTGCGCACCGGCGTGGTTCTGGGACCGGGCGGCGCGCTCCAGAAATTCATCCCCCCCTTCCGCATGTTTCTGGGCGGCAGGCTGGGAAGCGGCAATCAGGGCTTTTCGTGGATCCACCGCGACGATGCCGCCATGGCCATTGCCCATCTTATAGAAAACGAATCCTGCGCAGGACCATACAACCTCACCGCACCGGACCCAAAAAGCATGTCAGATTTCTGCCGCGTGCTCGGTGCGGCCATGAGCCGCCCATCATGGCTTCCGGTTCCCCGCTTCGCCCTGCGCCTCCTGCTGGGAGAAATGGCAGAAGAACTCATCCTGCAAGGCCAGTATGCCATGCCCGCAAGGCTTACCGCATCAGGCTACACCTTTGCCTATCCCAATCTGGCGGGCGCCCTGCGGCAGATACTCCAACCCCCGGTCAAATCATGAGCATCACCTCCGCCTCCATCCTGCTGGTAGAAGACGAGCCTGTCATCGCGCTGGATATCCGCAGGCGTCTTCAGCAACTGGGCTACCCCAGACCCGTCGTTGCCACCTCCGGCGAAGAAGCGGTTGCCCTCGTGCCCGACCTGCGCCCGGACCTCATCCTCATGGATATCTTCCTCGGCGGCGAGCTGGACGGCATAGACGCAGCCGCCATGGTACGCAGCCAGCACCCCGTGCCCGTCATCTACCTCACCGCCCATGCAGACCCGCACACGCTGGAGCGGGCCAAAATCACAGAGCCCTTCGGCTACATCATCAAGCCGTTCGAAGACAGAGAACTGCACACCTGCATCGAAATGGCCCTGTACAAACATAAGATGGAAACGGACATCCGCCGCAAGGAACGCTGGTTCGCCACCACCCTGCGCAGTATAGGCGATGCCGTTGTCTCCCTTGACGAACAGGGCCGGGTCACCCTCATCAACGCGGCGGGTGAACGCATGTTCGGCATTACAGATGCCGCAGCCACCGGCGCGTCCTTCGAACAAATTTTCCACGTACGCGATGACCAGAGCGGTCTGTACATCTCCACCCGGTCCGCACTCGGGCACAACAACGCGTACATGCACGCCTCTCCCGCAACGGTGGAACGCCCCCACAGCCCAGCCGTGCCCGTGGACATAACCATTTCGCCCACGGTAGACGCCAGCGGCCTCACCTCCGGTTCGGTCATCGTGCTGCGCGATGCCACAGAACGCAAACGGTCAGAAGAAGCCCTGCGCACCAGCCTTGAAGAACTGCGCAAAACCTTTGAACAGACCGTGCTCGCCCTTGCCGTCACCTCAGAAAAGCGCGACCCCTACACGGCAGGTCACCAGACGCGTGTTGCCACCCTGGCCTACGCCATCGCACACAGGCTGGGCATGAAAGAAGACACGCAGGAGGCACTGCGCGTGGCAGGCACCCTGCACGACATAGGCAAGATATACATACCGGCGGAAATCCTGTCCAAACCGGGCAGACTCACCACCATAGAAATGGACCTTATGCGCACCCACCCCTCGGTGGGATACGACATTCTGAGCCGCATCTCGTTTCCGTGGCCCGTGGCGGAAATCGTCCACCAACACCATGAGCGGCTGGACGGTTCCGGCTATCCGAACGGCCTCTCCGGTGCCCGCATCCTGCCGGAGGCCCGCATCCTCGCCGTGGCAGACGTGGTGGAAGCCATGTCATCGCACCGCCCCTACCGCCCCTCACTGGGCCTTTCCCTCGCCTTCGACGAAGTGCGCAAGGGGCGCGGCACCATATACGACCCCCTCGCCGTGGACGCCTGCATCGCCCTATTCGAGTCCGGGTTCACGCTTGAAGAATCCACCCCGCATCACCCCTAGCCCCGGAGCCGCTTCATGCCCCGCAAGGCACACATTCTCATCATCGACGACGAAGAAAGCATCCGTTTTTCCCTGCGCGGCATTCTGGAGGACGAAGGCCACACCGTCAGCGAGGCAGAAACCGGCGAGTCCGGGCTGGATATGCTCGCCCGCCAGAATCCGGATCTTGTGTTTCTGGATATCTGGCTCCCCGGCATAGACGGCCTTTCCGTGCTCTCCTCCATCAAGGAGCAGGACACCTCCCTGCCCGTGATCATGATCTCCGGGCACGGCAACATAGAGACTGCGGTAAACGCCATCAAACGCGGCGCGCACGACTTCATCGAAAAGCCACTTTCGCTGGATAAGGTGGTCATCGCCGCCGCAAACGCGCTGGAATTCCGCGAACTGCGGCGCGAAAACCTAGCCCTGCGCTCCCGAATCGCCAGCGAGCAGACCGAGGAACTCACGGGCGAATCAGAGCCGATACACCAGTTGCGCGAACAGATAGAACGCGTGGCCCCCACAGATGCATGGGTGCTCATCACCGGCGAAAACGGCACTGGCAAGGAGATAGCGGCCCGGTCCATCCACGCCCTTTCCAAACGGCGGGACAAACCCTTGGTGGCGGTAAACTGCGCAGCCATCCCGGAAGAACTCATCGAAAGTGAACTTTTCGGGCATGAGAAGGGTGCTTTCACCGGAGCGGACCAGGCCAAGACCGGCAAGTTCGAACTCGCCGACGGCGGAACCCTGTTTCTGGACGAAATCGGCGACATGAGCATGAAAACGCAGGCCAAAATCCTGCGCATCCTTCAGGAGCAGAGCTTTGAGCGTGTAGGCGGCAACAAGACCATCCGTGTTAACGTCCGCGTCTTCGCGGCCACCAACAAGAATCTGGAAGAACAAATCCGCAGTGGTCAGTTCCGTGAGGATTTATACTACCGCCTGCGTGTTTTTCCGCTTACACTCCCTCCGTTGCGTCAACGCGGGAACGACATCCTTCTCCTTATCCGCGACTTCTTGGCCGCACTGACGCGCGAACAGGGGTTCAAACCCCTCACGTTCACCAAGGATGCGGAACAGGCACTGCTTGCCTACCCGTGGCCGGGCAACGTGCGTGAATTGAAAAACTTTGTGGAGCGCATGCTTATTCTCTACGCGGGCCAGACGGTAAACAGCAGGCTCCTGCCACCGGAATACCGCGCACCGGCTTCGCACCAAGCCCCGCAACTATCCATGCAGCCGGAAACGGAACAAGACGAATCGATGATGGAGTTTGCCTTCACAGAACCGGGCCCCGTTGACTTCAAGTCCGCACGTAACGCCTTCGAAGCGGCGTTTCTGGAATCCAAACTCAGGGAATTCGACGGCAACATCACCAGACTGGCAGAGGCCATAGGGCTGGAACGCAGCTACCTGTACCGTAAACTGAAAGGGTATAACATCCAGACATCAGACTGATGCCCGGCAGCAAGGGAACATGCGCCGCAGGCTATTGACACGAGCCGGCACACGCCGCCGGAACCTGTAACTTCGCAAACGGTCCAGCAGGGAGAATGCCATGTCCACCCCGGTTCACACCCTCGTCCTTCTGCGCCACGGGCAAAGCCAGTGGAATCTGGAAAACCGCTTCACCGGATGGACAGATGTGGACCTCAGCCCCGCCGGAGAGGCAGAGGCACGGGATGCTGCCGCCCTTATGGCTGAAGCAGGACTGACATTTGACATATGCCACACTTCCGTGCTCAAACGCGCCATTCGCACGCTGAACATTGTTCAGGAGCAACTGGACCTGCTCTGGCTGCCCGTCTTCCGCACCTGGCGGCTGAATGAGCGGCACTACGGCGCTCTGCAGGGGCTGGACAAGGCGGAAACAGCGGCACGGTACGGCGAAGAACAGGTGTTTATCTGGCGGCGCAGCTATGATACGCCGCCTCCCGTGCTGGACCGGGCAGACCCGCGCCACCCATCCGGAGACAGGCGTTACGCCGAAATCCCTGCGGCAGACCTTCCCTGCGGCGAGAGCCTCAGGAACACAGTGGCACGTGCGCTGCCATACTGGCATCAGGTCATCGGCAGGGACGTCACTGCGGGCAAAAGAGTGCTCATCGTGGCGCACGGCAACAGCCTGCGGGCCCTGGTCATGCACCTTGGCGGCATGACGCCTGAAGAAATCATGCAGTTCAATATTCCCACAGGGCTGCCGCTCGTGTATGAGTTGGATGCAGCATTGCGGCCCCTGCGGCATTTTTACCTCGGCAATCCCGAGGAAGCGGAAGCCCGCGCCAAGGCAGTGGCCGAACAGGGCAAGGCGAAATGAGGCCGGTTACGGGGGAAACCGGCGCGGACCGCCTGCGGAAAAACGCAGGCTTCTCCGCATAAAAACCTTCAGCGTATGGTACGGCGGCGGCGCAATGAACGGATTCCGCCCGAACTACCACACAGCATTCCGGCCCCGGCCTTTCAGCAGAAGCGCAGGGCACCGGTTTGAAGAGACTGAGCAACGACGCACTCGGAGCGATATATGGCAAGCAACATCAACATGAAGATGAAGCAGAAACAGTATGAAGGCCACGTGGTGGAGTACATCACCGCGGCCAAAGGGTACTTTGTAGTTGCCAGCGATGACAACAACTTCCAGTCCATCCTGCGCTCCACTCTGCAAAAACACCTCGCCATCACGGAAGATGCCATCACGGTGGTAAGCAACCCGGACCACATCCTCAAAACCATCCGCGATGCAAGCCTGCGGCGCAAAAGCCTGCTTGTGTTCATAGAACGCACCCTGCAAGGCAAGGACATGGGCTTTCTTGTCCGCCAGCTCAAAAACGCATTCGATTTCGTAAAGATCATCATCCTCACAGGCGAGGCAGACCGCCAAAAGCTGGTCCTGCTGCACGAGATTGGCGCAGACAACTTCATCACCAAACCCATATCCATCAATACGCTCATTGAAAAAATTGCCTTCACCATCCGCCCGCAGGGCAAGCTGGGGCAGCTCATAGACCTTGCCAAAAGCATGGTCACGCGCGGCGCGTTCGACCAGGCCCTCAAGGCCAGCCGCAAGATACTGGAAATAAAGCCCAACTCTGCTGCGGGTTTTCTTGTTATGGGCGATGCCTTCAAGGGAATGGGCAAGCTGGACAAGGCGCGCGAAGCGTATGAAAGCGCCAGCGATAACGCGCAATTATATCTGGAGCCGCTCAAGAAGCTGGCCGACCTGCATAAGGAAACAGGCGACATGGCAGAGCAGCTCAAATACCTAGAGCGACTTGACAAGCTCAGCCCCCTTAACGTGGAGCGCAAGGTGGACATAGGCTCCATCCATGTGGAAATGGGTAACGAGGAAGAAGCGGAACGCCTCTTCGAAAGCGCCGTCAATCAGGCCACGCGCGATGCCCTGTCCTACATTGGCGAAATTTCCGAGCGCATCGGCAACGTCTACGCCCAGCGCGACCCCGCCCGGGCCGAACTCTACTACCGCCGCGCGCTGAACGCCAAAGGCGACATGCTGGAAAAATCAGACATCGCCACCTTCAACAACCTCGGCATCGCCCTGCGCAAACAGGGCAAATGGTTCGAGGCCACGCAGGAATATGAAAAGGCCCTGCGCATTGCCCCGGACGACGAGCACCTCTTCTACAACCTTGCCATGGCCTCCGCAGAGGGCAAACAGTACCGTGCCGCCGCAGAGCACCTGACCAGCGCCCTCGGCATCAATCCGAACTTCGCGGGCAAAGACAAGGTGGTGGCCTACAACATGGGACTCATTTTCATGCGCTGCGGCAATAAAGACAGAGCAAAGGAAATGCTGCGTCTGGCCGTGGAACTGGCCCCGGATTTTGCCAAGGCCAAAGAGACACTGGCCCAGTTGGAAAGCTGATCCCTCCCCTGCTTTTTTCAGGCGGGCGGCCCGGCAACCATGCCGCTGCCGCCCGCCTCTCTTCAGACTCCCGCCGTACCGCGGATGGCACTGACCAAAGCCTGCTCCAAACTACTTGAGCTTATCAGGAATACTTGATATTGTTTCTGCATAACTCATTTCCGCTGTCAATTCAGATAGTTCCGCGTTTACAGGACGCAGCGGAGAGTATGATACGCATTTCCAAGTTCAGGAGGACCATGTGGCCCAATATACGGTGAACAAGACCATAGCGGAGATCAACGAACGCATCCGCAAAGGCAAAGCGGTGGTGCTCAACGCCGCAGAAATGACAGAAGCCGTGCGCAGGATGGGCAAGGAAAAAGCCGCGCGCGAAGTGGACGTGGTAACCACGGGCACCTTTTCCCCCATGTGCTCCTCCGGCCTGCTCTTCAACATCGGCCAAAAGGAACCGCCCACCATAAAGACCTCCCGCGTGTGGCTCAACGGCGTTCCCGCCTATGCCGGTCTTGCCGCCGTAGACAGCTACATCGGAGCCACCGAACCGGCCGAGGACGACCCCCTGAACAAGGTCTACCCCGGCGCGTTCAAATACGGCGGCGGACACGTGATAGAAGACCTTGTCCGGGGCCGTTCAGTGCATCTGCGCGCAGATGCCTATGGCACGGACTGCTATCCGCGCCGGTCGCTGGACCGCCAGATCTGCCTCACAGACCTGCCCTTCGCGGAACTCTACAATCCGCGCAACTGCTACCAGAATTATAACGCCGCGGTGAACCTGACCAGCCGTATCATCTACACCTATATGGGTCCGCTCAAACCCAACATGCGCAATGTAAACTACGCCACGGCAGGTAAGCTTTCCCCGCTGTTCAATGATCCGCTGTTCAAGACCATCGGCTTCGGCACCCGCATCTTCCTCGGGGGCGGCACCGGGTACGTGGTGGGCGCGGGCACGCAGCACGTCCCCAATCCCAAACGCACGGAACGCGGCCTGCCCCTTTCCGCAGCGGGCACCATTCAGGTCAAGGGCGACCTCAAAAAGATGGACCCCCGTTACCTGCGCGGCCTCAGCTTCATAGGCTACGGCTGCTCCCTCAGCGTGGGCGTGGGCATTCCCATCCCCGTGCTGAACGAGGAAATCGCATGGTACACCGGCGTGGACGACAGTGATATCCAGATGCCCGTAAAAGACTACGGCCACGACTACCCCAACTGCCTGCCCCGCGTGCTGCAGCACGTGACGTACGAAGACCTGAAGAACGGCGAAGTGGAAATACAGGGCAAAAAGGTGGAAACCGTGCCCATGACAAGCTATTCCCTGTCGCTGGAAGTAGCAGATACCCTCAAGGCGTGGATAGAAAAGGGCGAATTCCTGCTCTCGGAACCCGTGGAGCCCATCCCCGCATGGTAACCCGCCCCGCGCCATGAGCGAACCATATCACAGCACAAAACGGCAGGCCCTTGAGGAACTCCTCAGGGGCCTTGCCCTTCCGGCGGGCGTTGCCGTCTCCGGCGGCGCAGACAGCCGCCTTCTGGCCCACACGCTGTCCCGGCTGGGCATACCATTCACGGCCGTGCACTGCACAGGCCCCCACCTCACCCCGCAGGAAACGGAGCACGCCCAACGCTGGCTGGCTGGCAGGGGTATCCGCCATCTCGTCATCCGCTTCAATCCGCTTACCCTGCCGCAGGTGTCCGCCAACGACAAAGACCGTTGCTACCACTGCAAACACGCCCTGTTCAGCGGCATACGCACCCTCTACGGCACTGCCACCACCATTCAGGAAGGCTCACACGCCTCAGACGCGCAAACCTTCAGGCCGGGCATGCGCGCCCTTGCGGAATTACACATCCGCAGCCCTTTTCTGGAGGCAGGCCTGAACAAAGAAGATATCCGCCGCATGGCGGGCGAAACAGGTCTGGACTGGCCAGACCAGCCATCGCGCCCGTGCCTGCTTACCCGCTTCGCCTACGGCGTGCAGCCCGATGCGGAAACCCTGCACAGACTGGGGGCTGCGGAAGACGCTCTCTCGCAGACCGGCCTTACGGGTTTCCGGCTGCGCATCCCCTGCGCGGGCAGCGCGCTGCTTCAAATTCCCGCAGCGCAAAAAAGCCTTGCCCATGCAGCCCCGGACAGGATACAGAGCCTGCTCGCGCTCCACGGGTTCGGCAACGCCGCCATTGAATACGCCGAGAGCATAAGCGGCTATTATGATCGCGCATTCCCGCTGGACTGCCCGCTGGACAAGCACGCCCTTCATGAGTAGGGTGCATTGTTGATCTCAACGCTGGAGGACATATACCATGGCTCACAAGAAGATTGAACGGAAAAAGGAACTCGACCGCCGCCGCAAGCGCCGTGAAGAGCGCATCAAGCAGCGCATCAAAGAAGCCAAGGCAGCCGCCAAGAGCTAGTTTTTCCGGGTTTTTTGCCGCCGCGCCGCAAGGGGCGGCGGCAAGATACGTCCATGCCGCTGCGGTTTCGTGTGTCTCCGGCATGAAACCGCGCACGAACTCGCAACGCGCATGCGTATCGTATTTTTCAAAGGTTACCTGCATTAAGGAGGAAACGGTGCCCATCTACGAGTATAGATGCGATGCCTGTGAACAGATCTTCGAAGAATGGCAAAAATCCTTCGAAGGCAGTCACGCAGACTGTCCCGTCTGCGGGGGCAATGCGGAACGCATCATGTCCAACACCACCTTCGTGCTCAAAGGCGGCGGCTGGTACGCTTCCGAATACGGGCGTAACAGCGCCTCCACTTCGTCCGCAAGCGATGCGGGAGCCGCCTCTCCGGGTGATTCCGGCAGCGTCCCTGCAACAGGCGCGGCAGCCCCTTCGGGCGTAGCCGAAGCCGCAGCGGCGGGCGGTTCCGCTTCCTGATAACACAAGGCGGCCATACGGCTGCCTTTTTTTCACCCGGCAGCGCCGCACTGCGGTGCGCCGCCCGTAACAGAAACACATTCGAGAGTCTGCCAACATGATTGATCGCTACACCCGCCCTGAGATGGGACGGCTCTGGACGCTGGAAAACAAATTCCGCGTCTGGCTGGAAGTGGAACTGGCCGTGTGCGAGGCATGGCACAGGCTGGGCGAAATTGACGCCCGGAGCATGCAGGACATACGCGAAAAGGCCGACTTTGATGTGGACCGCATTCTGGAAATAGAAGAAACCACCCGCCACGATGTCATTGCCTTTCTGACCGCTGTGGAAGAAAAAGTCGGCCCCGCCGCACGCTTCATCCACCTTGGCTGCACCTCTTCAGATATTGTAGACACCGCCAACGGGGTGCTCCTCGTCCGTGCGGGCGAAATCATCTGTGCCGGGTTCGAAAAACTGCTCGCCGCTCTCAAGTCACTGGCCCACGCCCACAAGGGTCGCCTGTGCATGGGGCGCACTCACGGCATCCATGCAGAACCCACCAGCTTCGGCCTGAAGATAGCCGGGTTCTACGCAGAATTTTCCCGCCATTACGAGCGGTTCCGCCATGCTCTGGAAGGCGTCCGCGTAGGCAAAATTTCCGGTGCTGTGGGCACCATGGCCATGATCCCCGCCGAGGTGGAAACCATCACCTGCGAGATTCTGGGCCTGAACGTGGACCCCATCTCCACCCAGATCATCCAGCGCGACCGGCACGCCCACTTCTTTACCTCGCTGGCGCTTGCGGCGGGCGGCGTGGAACGCCTGTGCGTGGAACTGCGTCACCTGCAGCGCACCGAGGTGCTGGAAGCCGAAGAAGGCTTCCGCAAGGGGCAGAAAGGCTCCTCAGCCATGCCGCACAAGAAGAATCCCATCTCTGCGGAAAACATGACCGGCCTGTCGCGCCTCATCCGCACCAACGCCCTTGCCGCCATGGAAAACATGGCCCTGTGGCACGAGCGCGATATCAGCCACTCCTCCGTGGAACGCGTCATCATGCCGGATTCCACCATCCTCATGGATTACATCCTGCACCGCCTCGCGGGTCTCATCGAAAACCTGCGCGTCATTCCGGAGAACATGGACCGCAACCTCATGGGCTCCATGGGCCTCTTTTTCTCGCAGCGTGTCCTGCTCGGACTGGTGGACGCGGGCATGGGCAGGCAGGACGCCTACGTGCTTGTGCAGCGTTGCGCCATGCAGAGCTGGGACACCAAACGCCTGTTCCGCGACATCGTCTGCAACGATGCCGAAATAACGGGCCGCCTCAGCCCGTCCAAGCTTGAAGAAATATTCGACCCAAGCTACTATCTGCGACACGAAGACCTCATATTCAGCCGGGTATTCGGCTAACAGCAATACAGGAATCCGCATGCTGGAACTGAAAAAAAGACTCGCGCGCATCCTTGCCGAAAAATCGTACCGCGAGGGAGATTTCACCCTCGCTTCCGGCAAGAAGAGCGACTACTACTTCGACTGCCGCCAAACGGCGCTGCATCCGGAAGGCTGCTGGCTCATCGGCCAGCTTTTCTTTGACCTGCTCAAAGACAAGGATGTTCACGCCGTGGGCGGCATGACCCTTGGCGCAGACCCGCTGGTCAGTTCTGTTGCCGTCATTTCGCATGAACAGGGCAAGCCCCTTCCGGCGCTCATCGTGCGCAAACAGGCCAAAGGTCACGGAACCGGGCAATATGTGGAAGGGCTGGCCAACGTGTCTCCCGGCCAATCTGTCTACATGCTGGAAGATGTCGTCACCACCGGAGGCTCCGTCATCACCGCCATTGAGCGGATAGAGGCTGCCGGACTCACGGTCACGGGCGTCTGCTGCGTGCTGGACAGGCAGGAAGGGGGGCGCGAGGCGCTCAAGGAAAAGGGCTACGATCTTATATCCATTTTCACCCGCAAAGAGCTGGTGGAATTGTCCAACGCCTAGCACGCGTCCGATACGCTCTCTGCGGAGGGGTATTCCGGCAAGGACTCTATGCGCTCCGTACTCAACGCAACTGCACGTCTTTCCCTGCTGTTTCTCGTTGTCTGCCTGTCCGGTGCCGCATTGGCAGCGCCTGCCGCTTCTGCTGCCCCCTCCTCTCAGGGCGGGTGGCAGGCCCATTTTGATGAGCAGCCCGGCATGCCCCCCATGGTCGTTGCCGTGGATAAGGCACAGCAGCAGCTCTACCTGCTCAGGCATAAAAGCCCTCTGGAAGTCGCGGAGCAGTATCCGTGCACCACAGGGCAGGTGGTCGGCGACAAGCTGGTGGAAGGCGACAAAAAAACGCCGGAAGGCGTCTACTTTGTCGGCCGTTACATCCGCAGCGGGCTGGATTTCGGCATGTACGGCGGCATTGCCTACACCCTGAACTACCCAAATCCCATGGACGTGCTGCGCCGCAAGTCCGGCTACGGCATATGGGTTCACGGACGCGGCCACAAGATCATTCCGCTGGAAACGCAGGGTTGCGTTGCCATGAACAACGACGACCTCATCGCCCTCGGCCCCAAGCTCGTCTCCGGCACTCCGGTGGTGCTTGCCCAAACCGTTGTCACGTCGGAACCGCAGACCACAGAAGAAAAGAAGATTGCCGCCGCGCTGGTCAACATGACGCGGGAATGGGCCATCGCGTGGGGCAACCGCGATGCGGCCATGTTTGAATATTACGACGCCAAGGCCTACACGGCTTCCAATTCGGGCGACTTCAACGACTTCATGGCCACCAAGAACCGGCTCTTCAACTCCCTGCCGTGGATTCTGAACTGGATAGACAACGTGCATGTGCTGCAAGGGCCGGATTACTGGGTCACGTGGTTCAAGCAGTACTACCGCGCGCCCAATCTCACCGTGCAGGGGCACCGCCGTCTTTACTGGCACAAGAACGGCGAAGGCAACCTGCTCATCGCAGGCATGGAATGGGAACGCGCAGACCTGAATCTGGAAGAAGCGTTTCTGCAAGCCCGCAGGCCCGATATACTCAAGTTTATAGAAGACTGGCGCATCGCATGGGAATCTGCTAACCTTGCCAAGTATGCCGACTGTTTCACCCGCACTGCCAAACAGGGAAACCGTGTCGGGATGGAAGCCATACGCGACCACAAGGTCGGCCTCTGGAAGTCAGCCCGTCCCCAAAAAGTTCGCTTTTCAGACTTTTCCCTCTCTGTGGGGCCTGACGGCCTGACCGTGGAGATGAAGCAGAACTACAGCAGCAGCGACGGATTCAGCGATACGGGCATCAAGACACTGGTACTCCGCCCTCATGGCGACACATGGCGCATCGAACGCGAAGACTGGAGAGCCTTGTAGATGAGTGAAAAATACAGCGTATTGTTCATGCGCGACGATACGAGGGTACACCGGTTCAGAATCAGCCCGCTGTGGCTCAAGCTCCTCATCTGGATGCAGGGCATACTGGTTCTGGTCGCTTCACTCGGATTTTACGCGGGCTACACCTACTGGCACAGAAACGAATCGCTGCAGACAGAGCGCATCAATCTGGAGCGGGAGCTGCGCGAAATGCAGGTACATCTGGAACGGTTGGAAAACGTCGAACAGATTCTTCAGTCCAATGACCCGGAAGATTTGCAGGTTCTGCTCGGCACAATGAGCGTGGAAGATTCGTCCAAGGAAAAAAGCACGCTGGACCTCGGCGCCCTGCTGGCAACGGAAGACAGCCAGCTTGTCAGCATAGAGAACATCGCTCTCAAGGAAACCGACAGTTCCACCTTAAGCCTCTCCTTCGACCTGAACAATCTGGACACCACCAAAAGCGTGGACGGCGAAGCCCTCATCAGTCTGGTCACGCGCGACGGGCAACTCGTTTCCGTTAGCGCAGACAGCAAGGACCTCAAGTTCCTCATCTCCCGCTTCAAAAAGGTGGTGGCTGCCCTCCCCATGCCGGAAAACACAACCCTGAAGGATGTCTACGCCCTGCGTATCGTCATCAATTCTGGCGGCAAGACCGTTCTCAGGGACGTACTGCCCGTGGAATCCATCCTCCAGTAATCTCCTGCCCTCCGTGGCTCACCGCACGCCGGGCACGCCGGGCACGTCGGGTACAACAGACAAACGGGCTGTGAACGCAAGCATGCATTCGCCAGCCCGGCTGCCGGACGCTCTCTGATTACCGCCCGGACTCTCTGAAGATTCTCTGAAAAAACCGATTCGTTACGCATCCGCTGCACGGGCAGGCACCACGCGCAGCACATCCCCGGCACGCAGAACACCCCCCGCAAGCACCCGTACAAATATCCCCTGTGTAGGCATAATGCAGTACCCCACGGTCTTGTGAATATTGCACTTGCTGTGACACTTCTTGCCTATCTGCGTAATCTCCATCCGCACGCCGTTATCCGCGCACAGCAGCGTTCCCAGAGGCAACTCGGCAAGGGGCAGCCCGCGCACCAGCAGGTTCTCGGCAAAATCCCCGTCCGCCAGCGTGGGCATCTTGCGCCGCATCACGTCCACCCCCTCCACGCCCAGCAGGCTCACCTGCCTGCCGGACCCGGCGTGCACGTCACCTTCTATGCCGTAATCCTCGCGCAGCGTAACCGAATCTACGGGCGTCTTGCGCTCTCCGGTCTTCTGGCTCACGCACACGGCAACAATGGTGCCCTGATCCGCTGCCGCAAACGCCGTATTCTCACGCCCCGTATGTATTTCCTGCATCCATGTTCTCCTTTGGCTCCGTGGTTCCAATGAAACCGCAGTATGCCCCATCCCGGAAATCCTGACAACATCAGTCGGACTTGCTGCCGAATCCGCACAGCCGTCCGGCACGCATACTCCATATTGGCGCGGATACGCTCAAAATCATCCGTTGGCGGGGGAGAAGACTGAAGGGTCCACAAGATGCAGAAACCCTGCAAAATCATGGATGCCGTGCATGCGGCAATGCACATAGAGCGCTACGTATTCCTCGTAGGTGCGCAAGGTGCCGAATACATTGAACTGCGCGCCCTCTCCACCAAAGGCAAACCCGTGAAAGGCCGCCACCTGCGGGTGAATGGGCAGTTCAAACTCCGGATACGGGTCTGAAAAGGCGCTCTCCAGCACCGCCGGAAGCGGGGCAAACCCCAGCACCGCCAGCATTCCCTGCGCCACATGCAGCACGAGCCGCCGGTTGGGATGATTAATGGTGTTAAAGAGCCGTTCCGTGCAACAATGTTCCAGCACAAGGTCCACGGTCTGCACCGGGCAGCCTTCTTCCTTTCGCCGTTCATGCGCCACGGATTCCGCAAACATGGCGGCAAGGTCAAACTTGGCGGTCAGGTCCGTACGCAGGCAGACATGCAATATCTCCCGCATCTCAAGCCCCATGTCCACCAGATGGTCAAGAAAGAAATCACCGAAGTCCATGGAACTCCGGTTCGTCCAGAAAGGCCAGTACCCTTTGAACAGCAGGTTGGGAATGGGCAGGCAGGTCGCGCGCGGGTTCACCCGCTCCAGCAGCGCGCGCGATGCATGGTCGTCCCACTTGTCGCCCAGCGGCTGATAGAGAAACAGTGAACACGATTCCAGCTGTCCCTGCGGAATAGTTTCGCGCAGGTAGTTGGTGTACTTCACCACTTCGAACCGGCTGCCGAACTGCGGGTGCAGCATGAGCAGGGCGCGCAAGGGGTCGCCCTGACAGTTGGCGTGGATGATGCAAAGTTCCTTGGGCATGGGCAATGGAGTATCGCGGCCGGTGGTTCCCATCAAGACGAAAATGCCCTACGGCGCAGACACAATGGCTCCGGCATAGCCCACCACGCGCTCCATGTCGCCGCTTGTCTCGCCGGAGGTGGCATAGTCCACCAACTCCGCCCGCACCGCTCCCAGCAGCCGGCAGGCTACAAGCGCCGCCGTCATGGGGAACAGGCCGCACATACTTATGCCGTGCGCGCGCACCGTTTCGTACAGCCCTTCCGGGTCCAGACTCCGCACCATGGAAAGCGCCAGATGATCCAGCCTGCGGGCCTCTTCATGTGGCACGTAGTGGCTCATGTCCGTGCTCACCACCATGCTCACGGCACCCTCCGGCATTTCGCGTATGCACCGGGCAAGGGCCGCGCCGCAACGGGCCAGCACCTCCGGTGAAGGCGAGGCAACAGCCACGGGAACAATCCGCAGACCAGGCCTGCATTCCTGCAGAAAAGGCAGCACCACTTCCAGTGAATGCTCATGCACATGCGCCGCGGTATCCAGCGCAAATACCGGGTCTGTCTTCACCAGCCGTGAAACAAATGCCGTATCCACCGCCACCGCTCCGAGCGGGGTATGCCACTCGCCTCCCGGCCATACGGCCACGGGCAACCCTCTTCCGGTGTGATTGGGGCCGAGCATTACTACGATTTCGCCCAAATTGGCCCGTCCGAGCGTCTTGCCCGCCACAATCCCGGAGTAGACATAGCCCGCGTGGGGCACCATGGCGAGCAGGGTGTGCCGTGCCTCGGCGGGTTCTCCGGCGGTAAGATAGGCCAGCACCTGCCCCCGCAGTTCCGACGGATTCGCCGTGTAGAACTGTCCCGCCACCACAGGGCGGCGCGCAACGGATAATCCCTGCGACATACCTCCACCTCCCGTAGAACGGTTGTGCGGCAATGCGTCCTTAAAAAGTCCCTCAGCAGGTTACAATCGTCCGGTGGGCGAGAACTGCGATGCCCCCTCCGTAAGGTCATAGGTCCGCAGTTCCGAAGCCGCCATGCGCCCGTACAGGGAGTTCGGGCTCTGGTCGCGCAGCTGCGTCATGATAGACCGCCATTTATCCAGCTCCGCGTTCTTTCTGAATAATCCGGCAATGCGATACTGCAGCCCCGGATAATCCGGGTCGGAAGGAGCCACCCGCGCGGCGTATTCCTGCGCCCAGTCCAGCGATTCCCGTATCCGCATGGTCCGTTCGGTAATATCCATCAACGATCCCAGCAGGTCCTTGATTTTCTGTTCATCGGCCTTGGCGGGGTCGCGCTTGGCCAGTTCCCGGAATCCTGCCAACGCCTGCTTGGCCTGATTGTAGGCGGTTTCCCAGTCGGCCTTACGCTCCGCCTCACGGCTGAGGAAATACAGCGTATAGGCCTCCTTCTCTCTGGGCATGTCCTTCTCGTCGGTCAGCTTGGCCCACATGGGGCTTGCCTTGTCATGCTCACCCAGATTCTCGTGCGCAAGCGCAAGGGCATACCCTAACTGGCGCTGGCTTTCGGAGTTCAACTCCCACTGCTCTATGCGCCGTGCAAGGGCCACTATGTCTGCCCAGCGTTCGTTGTCCAGATAGACGCTCAGGGCAAGGTTCAGCGCCATTTCAGAATACTCGGGCACCTTCAGCCCTTGGAAGAAGGGATCTATCACTTCCAGCGCCTTGGAAGGCTGCTCCTTCTTCCAGTAAGAAAGGCCCAGTGCCACGCGGCTTTCCGGCGCAAGCTCCGTATCCTGCCCCCGCACAATGGGGAACTGGTCCCAGGTGTGGAGAATACGCTCGTAGTTGCCTTCCTTAATATTATCAGCCACCAGCACGTTAAACGCCTTCAGGGCCACTTCCTTCACCCTGTCGGTAAGCTCGTGGCCGGGATGCTGCTGCACAAAGGAAGAAGCCGTGGCGAGCGCGTCCGGATACTCCTTGTTCCACAGATACCATATGGCCTTCTTCAGATGCGCAAGGGGCGCCAGCGCACTCTCCGGATGCTCGTCCATGATGCGCGAATAAATCTGCAGGGGCCGCAAGTTGTAGGGCCTGTCAAACACGGAGAACATATCGGCAATGTTGGGGCTGTCATACACCCCCTCTTCCGCCAGACGCATAAACGAGATAAGCCCGCCGTCCCGCTCCGGGAACTTGCGCGCGGCTTCTTCATACACCTCGCGCGCCGCATCCACTTCCTTCTGTTCCAGATACAGGTCGCCCAGACGCGCCAGAACCATGTCCGCGTCATCGCCGTCCGGGTCAATGTTGTAATACGTCCAGTAGGTTATGCGGGCCTTTTCAAATTCCTTCATGCGGTAGGCCACGTCCCCCATCTGGCTGAGGAAGGGCGGATACTCCACGTAGAACCGCGGCCAGCGCTTTTCCACGTAATCCACAATCTGATAGGCCTGTTCATAAAAGCCCAGACTGTAGAGCGCCCGCGCCAGCCCCACCCCGGCCTCGCGCACAAACTGCGAATCCGGAAAATTCTGCACCACGTGCTGGTAGTTGTCTGCGGCCTTCTGCCACTCCCCCTTATTGAAGTAATGGTCACCCCAATAATAGTAGGTCATGGGAATGAGGTCGCTGTTCGGATGATTGCTGCGCAGAATGTTGAAGTAGGCCTCCGCTTCGCGGGTATTGCCTATCTTCATGTTCGTCAGCCCTATGCGCAGCAGGTGCCCCGGCACAGATGGCCCCTTCAGGTCAAAGTTCATGGCCTCGGTGCTGGATTGAATAATCTTCTCGTAATTGGCCAGCAGGTCGTCCTTGCCCATGGCATAGGTGGCATCGGCAATACCGTTGAGCACCTCGGACCGCTGCTCGTCGGTAAGATTGCGCATGGCCTTCAAGGCCGCAAACTGCTCCAGGGCCGATGCGCCCTCGCCGTTGTTCAGCGCGGCCTGTGCCCGGAATATAAGATCCTTGGGATCCGGCGGGGGCGGAACAGGATTGCCTTCCTTGTCCACATACACCACTTTGGGTGCAGGCGGTTCAGGCACGTTGCTCACCACCTGCTGCAATTGCTGCGGTGCCACAGTCTCCGCCACAGGCGCGGGCGGTGGTGGGGGTGCAATGGCAGGCTCGCCTTCCAAATTTGACTTCAACGTGGGGTACTCGGGCAGGGGCGGTGCCTGATTGCTGACCACAAACCGGGATGCTTCGCCCTCACCCTGCCCGCTGGACGCAGGCTGCGCGGGAGCGACTTCCGTCACGGGCTGTAACGCGGGCATGGCCGGAGCCTGCGCCTGTCCCGGAGCTTGTCCCGAAACCGCATCGGCACTCTGCACGGGTGCCTGTGCCGCAGCAGTCTCGGCAGCACCGGGCATCTCCGCTCCGCGACCGGAAGCGGCGGAAACACCGTCGGCAGCGCGCCGCAGCGTCACCACCTCGCCGGGTGCAGCCACACGGGACCGAACGGCGTACCCGTTCTCCGCCCCTTCCACAGGAATCTCGGTTCTGCCGCCGGCTTCAGGGCGGGATTCTGCCTCTACAGCAGCCGCTGGCATCTGTCCGGGCATGGGGGCGGATGCTGGAGCAACCTGCTGCTGCACCTGCCTTTCAGCCTGCTCTGCCCTTTCTGCCTGTTCTGCCCGTTCTGGCTGTTCCGGCTGTTTCCCCAGTTCAGCCCCTTCCTGCGCAGCAGCCGCCTCCGTGCGCCCGCGCTGTTCAGCCGCACGTGCCTGCTGCTCTATCCGTTCGCGCTCCGTCCGCTCCCGCTCTTCCCTGTCTCGGGCTTCACGTTCAGCGGCAGACATGGCACTCCTGTCCCCGCCGCCATTCAGACCGGAACCGTTAAAGGAAGCTGCTCCCCCGGATGCAGGCGGCAGGTCCGCCAGCACAGGGGCAGAAACAGGCGCACGCACCGGCTCGTCCCACGCTTCCGGACCTCCCCGGTTTATGCGCGACCGGAACGTATACGGCACGGAAAAATATGACCGCTCGGAAGTGCCTTCAGCCCGCACGCCCTGCTCATCAGGCGTGCCTCCGGCACCGGGCATGCCTGCTGCTCTATCCGGTACTGTGCCCGGTAATGGAGAGGAACCGTTGCCCGGCAGTGCCGCGGGATCTGAAATGGATGCCTCAAACAGAGGGGGCGGAAGAGCGGGTGCCAACGACCGTGTACCCGGCTTCTCCAGTCGCGGAGGCGGAGAAGGTGCGGCAGGTGCGGCAGAAACAGCGGCAGGAGTTGCCGCCTTCTGTGCCTGAATCTGGGCCTTAACAGGGGCAGAGGCATTGCCGGAAGCACCGGTCGTAGTCTGTGCCTGTGCGGCTGGCTTTGCCGCAGGCGTGGTGCTGTTCTTCGGTGCGGCAGAGGCAGCCGGGGGCTTCCATCGCGCGCCAATGGGGTCGGGGAACAGGTCCACTACTATCTTGTTACCGCTGACAGTCGTAGAAATATAGCCGAACGCAGCCGTGCGTGTGGGAATGGTGACAGTACGCCCTTTTCCGCTGGGACGCCCCAGCAGTTTCGCGCCGCCCAGAGCGCGAGTGCCCGGTTCCTGACGCAGCGCCCCGGCATTCACCGCTGTGCCGCCCGCCTGCGCAGGCAGCGTAAGTGTGAGCGTCTGCCTTCCCGTGCGCTCCAGACCATAGCTCTCCACAGGCCCGTCAAGCACCACCACCAGACGTTCCTTGTCCGGATGGGTGCCCCAGTACCATGTAAGGGCTACGCAGGGTATGGCACTCCAAAGCCAGATCCCGCATGCCGCCAGAAGAGTCCAGAAGGCTCTGGATGCGACGATACGACTCACGCCGGAACCTTTGCAAATAACATGCAAAACACACATTACCCCGGCAGGCCGTGCCGGTATTCCCTGCCCGCGATACGCAACATTCGCCACGCGGCAGCATGCCGGAAAAAGAACGCTACATTTCACCCAGATTTTTCTTTTTCAGCTTCTCGATTAGGGTTGTGCGCTTCACGCCAAGAATCTCCGCCGCCTGATTCTTCACCCCGTCCGCTTTTTCAAGGGCTTCAAGCAGCAGTTTTTCTTCCGCCATATCCAGAAACTCCTTCAGCCCCATGCCGTGCTCCCGCAAATGCTCAATGCGTGGCCACACAAAGCCCTGCTGCGCGGATGCCGCTGCCGCAGGAGCCGTCGGTTCCGGCAGAGAGACGATATCGCCCACGTCTTCCAGAATCTTGGCGGGCAGGTCTGCAGGCTCCACCACGTTGCCGTCGCAGAGTATGCTCAGGCGCTCCATAAAGTTTTCCAGTTCCCGCACGTTTCCGGGCCACCTGTAGGCGTTGAGCACCTTGCGCGTATCTTCCGTCAGGCTGAGCAACGGACGGCTTCTGCGCTGGCAGAATTTCTCCAGAAAATGCGCGGCAAGCACCAGTATGTCTCCGCCCCGGTCTCGCAGGGCAGGCAGGTGCAGCGGAATGACGTTCAGGCGGTAGAACAGGTCCTCGCGGAACCTTCCCGCCTTCACCTCCCCTTCCAGATCACGGTTGGTGGCAGCCACAATACGCACGTCCACCTTCTTCACGCAGGTGCCCCCCACCCGCTCGATTTCCTTTTCCTGCAGCACGCGCAGAATCTTTACCTGCAACGTCAGATCCATCTCCCCGATTTCATCCAGAAAAATGGTACCGCCGTCCGCCAGTTCAAATCGCCCTGGGCGCGTCCGTATGGCGTGGGTAAAGGCCCCCTTCTCATGGCCGAAGAGTTCCGACTCCAGCAGTTCCTTGGGAATGGCCCCGCAGTTTATGGGCACAAAAGGGGCATTATGGCGCAGGCTGTTTCCGTGCAGTGCCCGGACAAGAAGCTCCTTGCCGGTACCGGATTCCCCGGTAACAAGCACGGTGGTATCGGTGGGGGCAACCTTGGCGAGAATACGGAAGACTTCCTGAAGAGATGTAGACTGGCCGATGATGCCGCTGACATTGAGGTCCATTTTGCCTCCGGTGCGCAATGCCTTCCGGCATCCGGGTCAATGCCGGATGCGGTCAGGTTCAATCAGTATGCACTCATGACTGTCAAGATTATGACGCAAAGTCAACCGATATATGCTAAATCCCAAAAAAAGAGGCCGCGAATGCTCGCGGCCTCTGTGTCTTTCCCTGTCCCGTCAGGCTAGGCAATCTCGTCAATGAAGCTGCCGAGCAACTCCACCTGCGTCTGAATGGACTTCACATTTGCGGCGTACGCATTCTCGTCCCGTATCATGTTCAGCGTTTCCCGCACATACTCCGTGTTGGACCCCTCCACCACGTCGCGCAGCGCCGGGTCACCCTCCGCCTGCACGGAAAGATCGGGATAGTGCATCACCGGTCCCGGCGTCTCGTTCACGTGTATCTGCGCCACAGACACGCCCAGCCCTTCCGGCCCGGTTTCCAGCCGTACATCAGACGATTTAAATCCGTCCGTGTTGGCATTGGCCAGATTATTGGCCGTAACCTGCTGGCTTATGGCAAAGGCGTCCAGCGCACTGAGATTAGCGTCTACCCGCATGGCAATACCTCATGCACACAATATAGCACAGAACGGCGTGTTGTCACCTCCGGTGCTTACTCCAAATATTATCAGTAACTATTATTGACTGCTTGCAGGCGATGATTACTCATTGTCAATGGGAGGCACAACCACAGACTACAGGCTCGTGCCGCGCCCTTGGCCGGTTTCAATCACGTCTTTGTCCGCCCTGCAAGAGAGGACACCATGAAATTTACCAATTTGCTGAGAACCCTACTGCCATGTGCGGGCTTGCTTCTGTTCGCTGCCACCGGGGACGCGACAGCGGGGGGCTCTTGGCAAAACTTTACCAAACCGGATGAACAGACCCTGCGGCAAAGGCTCACCCCCGAGCAGTTTCATGTCACGCAGCAAGACGGCACCGAGCCGCCATTCAGAAATGCCCATGCAGACAACCACCGGCAAGGAATCTATGTAGACGTGGTTTCGGGAGAACCCCTCTTCAGTTCCGAGCACAAGTACGATTCGGGAACAGGCTGGCCCAGCTTCTGGCAGCCCCTCGAACCGGAAAATATCGTGCAGCACGAAGACAGAAAGCTCTTCGTCACCCGCACGGAAGTCCGCAGCCGTCACGCCGATTCGCACCTCGGCCACGTGTTCACGGACGGCCCGCCCCCCACAGGGCTGCGCTACTGCATGAACTCTGCGGCGTTGCGCTTCATCCCTGCGGAAGAACTGGAACAGCAAGGATACGGACAGTACTCGGCTTTATTCAAAACATCTGAAAACTGATGCAACAAGGCCGCTATGCACCGCACACACCTCCAGTGCGTTCATATGGCCCTGACGGGCGGAACGTAACAATTCCGCCCGTTTTTTCTTATAGTGCCCGGAGCGGGCAACGCGCTCAGAGCCCGCGTTAGAAATTGTCTCGTTGACGCGCAAACCGGCTCTTCCTATTTTGGTCAGACCAAACCACACGTGTCCCCATACCTTGGCCGTCCGCACGCACCGGGCCGAAGGTGAAATACTCCAGACAGAGAGAACAGCATGCGCTACCCCTCACTCCTCCGGTGCAAACCGCCAAACTCCCCCCGCGGCCCCGCTGCGGCCTCTCCTGTGCTGCTCTCCCCCCGCCACTCTTTTGCCGTGCTGTGCGTTGCGCTCATCTTTCTCGCCATGCCGCCCTCAGTCTCCTCCCTTGCGGCGCAGGAACCACAGCCGACGCAAAAAGCCGTTCTGCGCATCGGTTACGCAGTGCTGCCCCCCCATGTGCTGCCCGCCCCTGCGGACAATCCGCAAGCCCCGCCGTCCGGTGCCGCCGTGGATTTTTTCCTGAACCACATCGCACCACGCATGAACGTGCAGCCTGAATTCGTAGGTCCGTTCCCGCTCGCCCGCCTGCTGTACGACTTTGACCGACGGCAACTGGACGCCGTGATCATGCTCATCCGCTCGCCGGAGCGGGAAAAACGCTTCGCCTTTCCCTCTCTGCCCTTCTGGAAAATGAGCGGCGCGCTGGCATTGCGCAACGAACACCCCCTGCTCAGCGTCCATTCCCTCACACAACTGGAAGGCATGCGCATCGGCTACACGCGCGATGCATGGCTTCCGGCTTTTTTCACCAACAGTTCCGTGCATTTCGATTTCGCTTCAGGGCCGGATGCCTCACTGCTCAGCTTGCAAAAACTGGCCAACGGCAGGGTAGACGCCGTGTTCGGGCCGGACCGCTGCTGGTTGGAATGCGCCCTTATCACACGCGGCCTTACGGACTCCGTGCGTCTGGTAGACCTGCCCGACTCATCCGGTGCCCTGTACACGGCATTCCGCAAATCCATTCCCCGGTCCATTCTCGCCAGCTACGAGTCTGCCCTTCAGGAAGCCCAGGGGCATGTAAACTACGCAGACCTCAAGGACCGCGCCATGGAGCAGTTTCTCGGCACGACCCCAAAGGTTTATCCCCATGTGCACCACGCAGAAACAGAATCAGCCCCGCCTGCGCAAAACTGAACACTCCTTCCTTGCGGCCTGTCGCAGCCCTTCTCTGTGGGAAAAAAGAAATCAGCGGTTTTCGCGGATATGCTCCAGAGCCTGCCCCAGCAGACTGGTCACATGCTCATCGTCCAGCGAATAAAAAACGTTTTTGCCTTCCCTGCGGTAGCGGACCAGTTTCACGGCTCTAAGATACCGCAACTGATGCGAAACGGCAGACTGCGTCATGCCGATGATGGATGTCAGATCGCACACACACAGTTCATGGGCGGCAAGGGCCAGCAGCATCCGCACCCTTGTGCCGTCACCAAGGGCTTTGAACAGTTCGGCAAGGGCGGTCACATCCCCGTCATGGGGCATGGCGCGCCGCACATGCTCTATGGCCTCCACGTGCTCGCACAGGGTCTGGCACACAGGGCTGGCATCGGGCACTCCCGCCGCAGCTGCCGTGCCCCGTCTACGCGCCCCGGCTTTGCCCGGGGAATCAACAGAATTAACAGAACTGGCAGAACCAGTTGAATCGGGAAAATCACTCATATCCGGCACTTCATGCTCCTTACGGCAGAAAATCGTCGTTCCCGCACCCGTTCCACGTCCGCAGCGGCACAACGGCCCGCACCTGCGTACCCCTGCCCTTTTCAGAAGCAATATGCAACTGCCCTTCCACCAGTTCCAGCCGCTCGCGCATGCTGTCCAGCCCTATGCCCGCAGGCGGCGTCTCTCCCGGCTCAAACCCCACCCCGTTGTCGTATACGGCAAGGCAGCAATACGCCTCCTCGCGCGTCAGCGAAACACTCAGGGCATCCGCGCCGCTGTGCCGGGCGGCATTGGCAAGAGCCTCCTGCGCCACGCGGAAAAGTGCCGACTTCTGCCGCTCGTCCAGACAGGCTTCATCCAAATCCAGCCACAGCCGGAACCCTATATCCGGATGCATCACGCAAAACTCGTCCTGCAGCCAACGCATGGCGGAAAGCAACCCCAGATCATCCAGCACCGTGGGCCGCAAATCCATAATGATGCGCCGCAATTCGGTTATGGCCCCCTGCAGCAAAGAAACCACCTTGCGCATCCCCGTGGTGTCCCACGGCATCCCCTTCCGGTCCATGGCCCGCAGCTCCGCCTCCACCATGAACTTTATGCCGGAAAGTGTCTGCGCGGTGCTGTCGTGCAGTTCACGGCCAATGCGCTTGCGTTCATCCTCCTGCGCAGAAAGTACCCGCCCGGAAAGCCAGCGCATACGCTCCTCAGACTTCTTACGCGCCGTCACATCCTTGCTGTACAAGGCCACCCCGGCCACCTGCCCCTGCACGTCAAACACCGGGTAATAGGTCACATCCCACACCCCCTCGCCCAGCGCCAGTTCATCGCGCACGGGTCTGCCGCGAGAGAGCACCTCGCGGAACATGCGGCGGTGCGCCGCGCTTTCCCCTTCCGCCATGCACTTGAACAGCACCCTTCCCGTCAGCTTTTTCTCACAGCCGTTCAGGGCGTTCGCCGCAGCCGTGTTCAGCGTGATGATGCGCCCGCGCATGTCCAGCAGCATGGCGGAATCTCCCAGCGCGTTCATAAGTGCCGTCAGGTGGTTGCGCTGCTCCACCACCTGCCGTTCGGCGTCCTTGCGTTCGGAAATGTCGTGAACAATGGAAAAGACGGTCCTGCGCCCTTTGTCCTGTATGGTGCCCGCATAGACTTCCACGTCCATCAGGGTTCCGTCCACACGCCGGTGCTTGCTCTCAAAAAAGGCCGTCCCCTCCTTCATAAGCCGGCTGGTCCGCTCGTCAATTTCCTGAACGGGCGAAAGCGAAATGTCATGCAACGATAATTTCAGCATCTCTTCGCGGGAATACCCGTAAAAACGCAGCGCAGCGTCATTGGCTTCCACCACAGCTCTGGTTTCCGCGTCCACGAGCAGCTTGATGGCCTGATTGGCAAAGAACAATCCCCTGAAACGGGCCTCGTTCTCCTCCAGCTTCTTCTGCACCTCCAGCCGCTCCATTGCCTCTCGCACCAGCCTGCCGTTCAGTTCCGCCAGAGCCACCGTGCGCTCCTTGACCCGCTCCTCCAGTTCGCTGTGCGCCTGTTCCAGCGCAAGCTGGCTGACCTTTCTGTCCGTCACGTCCGTGGCGATATTCAGGGCATATACCGTTCCTCCGGGCATATGCAGGGGGGTGGTCACCGTGTCGTACCAACGATAGGTGCCCAGCGCGTCATCAATATCCTGCTCCCGCCGTACGGTCTCCCCGCTAAGACACACGCGCTCTGCGGCATCTCCCACCAGCACCCATGCGGGCGACCCGGAACAAAACACCTCTTCCAGCGGAGCGTCTTCCGCAAAGCCGAAAAGCGATGTAAACGCCCTGTTCACCAGCAGCGGTGCACCCTGCGCGTCGTATACGGAAATAAAACTGGGGTCCGTGTCCAGTACAAGCCGGAAAAACTCCCGCTCCTGCCGCAACGCCTCTTCCGCCCGCATACGCTGGTGCATCTGCACATGCAGCGCCGCCGTCCGCGCGGCAATGCGCTCCTCCAGCACCCTGTGCGCCTGCAGCAGCAGGTGCCGGGCGTGGTCGCGCTCCGTTATGTCAAACAACCCCAGAAAAAAAACGGCCTTGCCAAACAGTTGCGCGGGCATGGCCCGACACTCCAGCAGACGGCTTCCCTGCTCTTCCGTAAGAGCCAGCCCCTCCCCGGTGCTCACGGCAAACTCAAGCACCTTGCGGCACGGGTGCCCTGTGGGCAGCCTTTCGGAAAGAACAAGTTCTC
This sequence comes from Desulfovibrio psychrotolerans, assembly GCF_013340305.1. Taxonomy (NCBI): domain Bacteria; kingdom Pseudomonadati; phylum Thermodesulfobacteriota; class Desulfovibrionia; order Desulfovibrionales; family Desulfovibrionaceae; genus Desulfovibrio; species Desulfovibrio psychrotolerans. The sequence continues at coordinate 136,515 of NZ_BLVP01000002.1, read as the reverse complement.
CCAGCGCCCCTCCTTCCGGCATCTCTCCCAGCAGCATCTGCATCCCCGGCGTGTTCGCATGGAGCACCCGCCCGGCGTCGTCGGTCACCATAAAAATGTCGCCCGCCGTCTCCACCGCCCCCCATACCACCGATGCAGGCCTGAATCCCCTCGCCAGCCGCCCTTCCAGCTCGGCGTTGCGCAGCCGCAACCGCTCCACTTCACGGCGCAGCGCCTCCACCTCGGTTTCGTGGAGCATTTCAACGTCGGCGGGAACAATATCTTTCATCAAGGCTCCATCCCTGTCCTGCATACCCCGTATCAGTCTTTCCTTGGTCACACCGCCCGCGCGGCGGTCCGGCGACGCGTTCAGCCGGGCACGTCCCTGCCATCATGCCTGTCCGGCAGATCCGACGGTTCCGGCCAGTCCGGCAAGCCCGGCAGCTACTCCGTGATACACGCTTCCCCCGCACCGGACAAGACCGGCAAACAAAACCCCGCAACCTTGCGGCGCGGGGCAGAAAAATACAGAACAGGGCAAAAACAATCGGATGGGGCATGCCCCGTTACATCAGGCGCGCGCCTCTTCCGGCGCAGTGGCACCCACAGGAGCGGGCGCGGTGGCGGAAACCTCGGCCAGTTCCTCGGCAGAGAAAATTCTGTTCACGTCCAGAATGATGACAAAATGTTCACCCTGCCTGCCCATGCCCCTGATGAAGTCCGACTTTATGGCAGTGCCCATGCGGGGCGGGGCTTCAATGGTATCCTGCCCCATTTCGAACACTTCGCGCACAGAATCCACCAGCGTGCCTATTATGGTGGTATCTCCCCCCATCTCCACCTCAACGATGATAATGCAGGTGTTCACGGTGTCGGAAACAGGCGGCATACCGAACTTACGACGCAGCTCCAGAACCGGCACGGCATGACCGCGCAGGTTAATGACCCCACGCATGTAGGGCGGCGTTCTGGGAATACGGGTTATGGACGCAAGCTCCAGAACTTCGCGCACGGAACTGATATCCAGCGCGAAAATCTCCTCAGCAAGGGAAAAGGTCAAATACTGGTTATTCTCGTTCATGATCCGTCCCTCCTCGGTATGGAACCGCATAACGATGCCAACGTCTCACCACAACCCGGCACAAACGCAGCACAAACGCTCCGCGCAACAAGCCTCTTCAGGTGTACCGTATCACTGTTGCGTGGCAACCACTGCTCTGTCCAGTATAATTTCACGCCTGCTCAGGCTACGGAAAATTCTTCCGCCATGGCCCGCATCCGGTCACGGTCCGGGCATGCAAGCAACTCCTGCAACCGCTCGTAGGGCAGCAGGTTGGTATCGTATTCCACGGTCAGATTGCGGGTAAAAATATTCAGGCGTGTCTTGCGTATGGCAGGCCAACTGGCCGCTCCGGATATGCCGGATGCCTTGGGATGACGGCGTATACCAAGATCCACCTTAAGCACAAGCGTACCCGGCACATGACGCTCAACAGAAAGAAACTCCCACAAATCAACAAGAAGGGTCAAATCCATGCGTGTGTCTGTCCAATACGGTTATGGAAAAATTTATGTCTACGGCATCCGCGTCATGAATGCCGCCGTCTGTACAACTATACTATACACCTATATTATTGATGCAGCCCGTCCATTCCCTGCACTGCACGTGCAGGCGGCACATACCGGCACACCCTACCCGCATCCGCCCCGGGGCACAAGGGCAACCACGCGGCCACATGTCTGCCAAGTATCTGGCAAGTATCTGCCTCCTCTCTGGCAGCTCGTCGGCAGCCGGATACTCCGCCCTGCTCCCCGCAGCAGCCCGGCTCAAACGGAATACAGAAACGCCTCACCCCGCGCCACAAGCCGCACAGGCCCGCCAATCCACGCCTGTCCGAACCTGTCCGGTCCGGCCAGCGTCACGGCGGCGCGTATACACTGCCCGCTCGGCTGGCGCACATCGCGCACAAACGGCTCACCGCTCCTTCCGGCCACAAGCAGCCCCAGTGCCACCGTGCCGGACCCGCACCCCGTCTCGTAATGGGTAGAACCGGTTTCGCGCACCCATACCACAGGGTCAATTCTCCAACTGTCGCCATGGCGCGCATACCATACACACCCCGCCGCCGCCTCGCCCTCCAGCCCAAGACGCCTGCGCAACCCGCCGCACACCTCTCCCTGTTCCAGCGGCGTAGGCAAGGGATGCTTCTGCGCGTCCAGCATCACATGGGTTATTCCCTGCAAACGCACAACATCCATTCCCTGCTCCACCGCATGCAGGCACTCCCCCACCATGTCCGGTACCGTCAGCCGTACAGAGGCATCCAGACACGCCGCTGCGCGCCTCGGTGTCCCGTCTGCGCCGCCGCACGCACCTTTTTCCGGCACGGATGACCCCTGGCTGCCCCCCACAGTCTTGCCCGCCCCGCTTCCCGTGCAGGTTCGCACCCGCACCTGTACAGGCGTGTGCGCGCCTGAAATGGCGACCATGCCTTCGCATTCCCCGCGAGTGTCACAATACTCCAGTGCGGGATGCCCCTCCATTGCCAGCAACGCGGCAAAGGAACGGGCGGCGTTCCCGCAAAACTCCCCTCCCATCATCTCCAGTCGCGGCAACTCCGCGCCCATATCCGCAAACCCCACCTGTTCCGCTCCCAGATGCAGCGGATGCATCAACTCGTTGGCCATACGTGCCCGTTCGGCTATGGGCGGCGCGGGTATGGAAAGCAGAATGGTGGTATTGCCACCGGGGCTCAGCTTGGCAAAGGGCACGTTCAGCATGGCTGAAAACTCCTGTCGCTCCCGGGCATACCGGAGCGCATCACGGATTGTTCGCTGGATCAAAACGCCATTTCACTCAGCCTGTTGTAGCCAACCCGGACCAAACGGACAACCTCAATTTCCATTCGCGCCGGATACAACGTGCCTTGGTGCGGAAAACATCTCTTTTTCCAAATTATCTGCGCAAAAACACAATTGTAACAACAAGACATGAAGACATCGACAAACGCTTGCAAAACAGCCTGTCAAGCACCTTTTTGATTCACGAAATTGTTTAAAGGATAATAATTCAGACAGATAGGTTAGAATTGATCAATCAATCATTTCCTGGGAATGGAAGAAACACCCTTGAACATGACCATGCAACCGTCCGAATTAATGAGGTTTTTTAGTGTACAAATTTGTTATTTTGCAACTAGCTGTTTTTAAAGACTATTGACAAAAAGCGCAATTCGCGAAAAAGTGGTTGCAAGTGTCGCTGCTTCGGGTAGTGTACATCGCACTGGGAAACAACTTTTTTTGACCATTTCACCATGTTGAGGAGGCTATCCATGAGGAAATTCCTGTTTGCAGCCCTGTTCGTGCTGCTTTTCGCCGCTCCCGCTCTTGCGGCAGAAACCATCAAAATCGGCTTCAACCTCCCCCTGACGGGCGACATCCCCAAAGTGGGCGAAGCATCCAAGTTTGCCGCTGAAATGCTGAAGGAAGACATCAACGGCGCAGGCGGTCTGGAAGTAGGCGGTCAGAAGTACATGCTCGAGTTCGTGTACGAAGACAACGAATCCAAGGCCGAATCTGCGGTGAACGTTGCCCTCAAGCTCATCGAGCGCGACCGCGTTGTGGCCATTGTCGGCCCCAACTCCTCCAAGCAGGCCGTTCCTGCAGGCGGCACCTGCGATGACAACGAAACCCCGATGATCTCCCCGTGGTCCACCAACCCCGACGCCACCTTCGACCGTCCCTGGGTGTTCCGCGCCGCCTTCCTTGACCCCTTCCAGGGTCCCGTGGCCGTGAACTTCTCCGCAAAGACCTTCGGCGCAAAGACCGCAGCCGTTATCTTTGACGTCTCCAACGACTACTCCAAGGGTCTGGCAGAGATCTTCAAGAAAGAATGGGAAGCCAAGATGGGTGCCAAGAGCGTTGTGGCATTCGAATCCCACGGCACCAAGGATCAGGACTTCTCCGCCCAGCTTTCCACCATCATCCGTGGCAACCCCGACTTCATCTTCATCCCCAACAACTACAATCAGGTTGCCCTGATCGTGAAGCAGGCCCGTCAGCTCGGCTACAAGGGCCCCTTCATGGGTTCCGATGCATGGGGCTCCGCTGAACTCATGACCCTGTGCGGCAACGACTGCGTGGGCCAGTACTTCTCCACCCACTACGCTGCTGCCGGTGCCACCGGTGCCACCAAGGAGTTCATCGACCGCTACTCCGCCAAATACGGCTACACCCCGGACGACGTTGCCGCCCTCACCTGGGACGCAACCCGCATCGTGCTGCAAGCCATCCAGAATCACGGCAAGGTGGAATCCGACACCCGCGCCATGCGCAAGTCCATCCGCGACGCCATGGCCGCCATCACCACCTTTGAAGGCATCACCGGCTCCATGAAGTTTGACGAGCAGGGCGACCCCATCAAGTGCGCCGTGGTCGTCAAGATCAGCCCTGAAGGTCAGTTCGAATACACAGAATCCGTCTGCCCTGAATAATCGCTCCCGCACATGAACAAGGCGGCGGGTTCGGCCCGCCGCCTTTTTTCCACACCGCAACAACGCCAACCATCAAACCGACAGCACAGCGGCAGCCCGGCGGCATGCTGTCGAGGAGGGTCTCCCCCGGTGGATCTGCTACAGAGCATCCTGCAATACATAATCAACTCGTTGCAGTGGGGCAGCTTCTACGCCCTTATCGCCATTGGTTACACGCTGGTATACGGGGTACTGCTGCTCATCAACTTTGCCCATGGCGACGTTTTCATGGTCGGTGCGTACATCGCGTTCTTCATTTCTTCACTGCTTCTGGCTGAGTTCAGCGGCTTCCTTTCCGGCTGGACACTCGTAGCCATGGCTATCCCGCTTACCATGATTCTCACCGCCTGCGTGGGGGTTACGCTGGAACGGGTTGCCTACCGCCCCTTACGGCGCAAAGGGGCGCACCGTCTCTACGTGGTCATCACGGCCCTCATGTGCGGCCTCATCCTCGAAAACGGCAACCTCGCCCTTCTGGGTGCCAGCCGCAAGAAATTTCCGGACATCGTGGACACCGTGGTCATCAATCTGGGCGGGGTGGTTACCATCACCAACCTCAAGCTCATGGTCATCATAACCGCCGTGCTCACCTTCCTGCTGCTGAACTGGATAGTGACCAAAACCAAAATAGGCATGGCCATGCGGGCGGTTTCCTTCGACAAATTTGCCGTTCCGCTCATGGGCATTCCGCTGAACACGGTCATCGTGTTCACCTTTGTTCTCGGCTCCGGCTTTGCTGGGCTTGCAGGCATGCTGTTCGCCATGTCCTACCCCATTCTGGAACCCTACATGGGCGCGCTCATAGGCTGGAAGGCCTTCATCGCAGCCGTGGTGGGCGGCATAGGCGACATACGCGGTGCCTTCATCGGGGGCTTCCTGCTGGCCTTCATCGAGATAGGCGTGGCCTCCGTGCTGCCCTCCTCCTACAGGGACCTCTTCGCCTTCTCCATCCTGCTGATGATTCTGTGGGTCAAACCCACCGGACTCTTCGGCGTGGCAAAGACCACCAAAATCTAGCAAACCGAATCCCGGGAAATTCCGATGCAGAAACACACCTTCACCATCGCGCTCTTCCTGGCCTGCCTCGGTTTGGTAGGCGCAGCGCAGTTCAATGTCCTTGACCAGTACATCCTCACGGTCATCATGTTTATCGGGATAAACATTATCCTCTCTTCCAGCCTTAACATCGTAAACGGCTACATGGGCGAATTCGCCTGCGGACACGCCGGGTTCATGTGCGTGGGGGCCTACATATCCTCAGTGCTCTCCGTGGTGCTCTTCACGCGTGACCGCGTGTTCGGCGATGCATGGTTCCCGCCGGAATTCGCATGGATAGGCTTTCCCGTCGTCATCCTCATCGGGGCGGCGGTCGCTGCGCTGGCGGGGCTCATCGTGGCGCTGCCCTCGTTCAAAACACGCGGCGACTACCTTGCCATCATCACCATCGCCGCCAACTACATGGTTATCTCCGTCATAGAGAACATGGACGCCATAGGCGGCCCGCGCGGCTTTCAGGGCATGAAGCGCGTGGTAAACTCCATGCACGACGTGGTGAACATTCCGTGGATGCTCATCTGGATCATCATCGGCACCATCTTCTCCGTGTGGCTCATCCGCCGATTCGTCTCCTCCACCTACGGCAAGGGCATCATCGCCATCAATCAGGATGAGGTGGCCGCCAACATCATGGGCGTGAACACAGACAAGATGAAAATCGCGGCATTCATGCTCTCCGCAGGCCTTGCCGGACTTGCAGGCGGTCTCTTCGCCCACGTTTACGGCTACGTTAACCCGCAGTCGTTCAACATCATGAAGTCCACGGAATGTCTGGTCATGGTCTACCTCGGCGGCATGGGCTCTCTGAGCGGGTCAGTGCTCAGCGCCATCCTCTTCACCCTGCTCATCGAATCGCTGCGGTTCATCATCCCCGGTGTGGACACCCTGCTGCACTCGCTGGGCATCGTACCGGACAGCTACGAGATTTCGCAGGTCTGGAAGTGGGTCATCATTCCGATGATCCTGTTCTTCCTCATGCAGTTCCGGCCGGAAGGCATCATGGGGAACAGGGAACTGCCGGACATCTTCCCCAAACTGCGCAAATACTACAGCTTCAAGTAGGGGTAGATGACCATGGCACTGCTCGAAATCAAAAATCTGACCCAACGATTCGGCGGCCTGCAAGCCGTCTCCGACTTCAACATCAATATTGAAGAAGGCCAGCTTCTCGCGCTCATCGGCCCCAACGGCGCGGGCAAGACCACCGTGTTCAACCTCACCTCCGGGTTCTACCAGCCCACAGAAGGCTCCATAACCTTCAACGGGCAGAACACGGCAGGGCTTAAGCCGCATCAGGTCACCAAGCTCGGCATCGCCCGCACCTTCCAGAATATCCGCCTGTGGCACGACATGACTGTGCTGGATAATATCCGCATCGCCCAGCACTACCAGATGGGCTACAGCGTGTGGGACGCCTTCCTGCGTACCAAACGCTACGCAAACCGCGAACGCTCCATAGATACGGTGGCGTGGGAAATGCTGGAGGCCATGAGCCTCAAGGAATATGCGGATGAGCGGCCCAAAAACCTTCCTTACGGCATGCAGCGCCGTGTGGAGATAGCCCGCGCCATGTCCATCCGGCCCAAGCTTCTGCTGCTGGACGAACCCGCGGCAGGACTCAACTCCGTAGACGTGGAAGGCCTCATCAAGCTCATCCGCTGGATACATGACGAGTTCGACATCACCATCTGGATGATCGAACACCAGATGAAGGTGGTCATGACCCTGTGCGAACACATCAAGGTCATCGACTTCGGTTCCACCATCGCCGATGGTACCCCGGAAGAAATCCAGTCCAATCCGGTGGTTATCAAGGCCTACCTGGGAGACGATACAATCTGATGCTGCTATCCATAGAAAACCTCTTCGTAAAATACGGCAACATAGAAGCGCTGCACGGCATCAGCTTCCATGTGGATCAGGGCGAAATAGTTACGCTTATCGGTGCCAACGGCGCGGGAAAATCCACCACGCTCAACACCATCATGCGGCTGCCCCCGCCAGAGGCACCCCGCGTCACAGCGGGCGACATCAAGTATCGCGGGCAGTCCATCCTCACTGTGGAACCGCACGATGTGGTGGCCAAGCTCAATCTGGCCCTCGCACCGGAAGGCCGCCGCATCTTCGGCAACCTCACGGTCATGGAAAACCTGACACTGGCCACCTATGCCCGCAAGAACGACCCTGCCTCGGAAATTCAGCGCGACCTCAGCCGCATTTTCGATCTGTTTCCCCGTCTGGCGGAACGCAAGAACCAGCGCAGCGAATCCCTCTCCGGCGGCGAACAGCAGATGCTCGCCGTGGGACGCGCGCTCATGACCAAGTGCGAAGTGCTCCTGCTGGACGAACCGTCCATGGGCCTTGCCCCGCTGCTCATGTACGAGATGTTCCGCACGCTCAAGCAGATCAATCAGGAAGACGGCCTCACCATCGTGGTGGTGGAGCAGAACGCCAAGGTGGCCCTCAGCCTCGCACACCGGGGCTACGTGCTGGATACCGGCGAAATCGTGGCCTCCGGCCCTGCGGAAAAGCTTGCCAACGACCCGGAAGTCAAAAAAGCCTATCTGGGCGGCTAATCACCCCGCCCCCAAAGCGCATACAGCAACGCACACAACGCCCCGCGGCTTCCTGCCCGGGGCGTTTCTCTGTCGCCGCCGGGCATTGCGCCATGTGCACCGCCGGCAGGCTCATGCCCGGTTGCGCATGGCTTCCGGTAATGACAGAGAGAACGGAAGGGAGAACGGAAGGGAGAACGACAGGAACCAGCAGGGCAAACAGCAGGTTGCCATTCTTCCAAAGCACGCCTACAACCGGAAAACGCATGTCACATCCGTCCGCCATAGACGCCGACAACCGGCGCATGTTCATCTTTCTGCTGGTGCTGGTGCTCGCCGTAGCCGCCGCTTTTCAGGGCTGGCGCACACTCTACAACAACTTCGCCGTAGAACTGGCAGGACTCACAGGCGAGCAGAACGGCCTCGTGCAATCCCTGCGGGAGGTTCCGGGCTTCCTCTCCCTGCTGGTCATCTACATCATGCTGGTCGTGCGCGAACACACGCTGGTCGCCCTTTCCGTTCTCACACTGGGCGTGGGCGTCGCCATAACGGGCTTCTTCCCCTCGTTCCACGGCGTCATCTTCACCACGCTGATCATGAGCTTCGGCTTCCACTATTATGAAACCGTCCACCAGTCGCTGGTGCTGCAATACTTCAACAAGGCGCAGGCTCCCGCCGTCATGGGCAGAATGCGTGGCTTCTCCTCCGGAGCCAATATCGCGGTGGGTATCGCCATCTTCCTGCTTTCCCCCGTGCTGGAATACCACACCCTGTTCCTCCTCTTCGGGTGCGTGGCAGTACTGGCAGCCCTGTGGTGCTTCACCCAAAACCCCGTTTCACGCCACACGGTTCCGCAGCGGCGCGGCATGGTGCTGCGCAGGCGGTACTGGCTGTTCTACCTGCTCACTTTCTTCAGCGGGGCGCGCAGGCAGATATTTGTGGCCTTTGCCGTATTCCTCATGGTGCAGCGGTTCGGCTTCTCCGTGCAGGAGATAACAGCCCTGTTCATACTCAACAACGCCGTAAACTGGTTCCTCTCTCCCGCCATCGGCAGAGCGGTAACCCGTTTCGGAGAGCGGCGGATGCTCACGCTGGAATACGCGGCCCTCATCGCTGTCTTCGTGGGCTATGCCGTCGTGCAGAGCAAGCTGCTCGTGGCCGCCCTGTATATTCTCGACCATGTGTTCTACAACTTCGCCATGGCCATAAAAACCTATTTCCAGAAGATAGCCGACCCGGCGGACATCGCCCCCAGCATGGCGGTCAGCTTCACTATCAACCACATCGCCGCCGTATTCATTCCCGCCGTGGGCGGCATGCTGTGGATGGTGGACTACCGCATTCCCTTTCTGGGCGCGGCGGGTCTGGCATGCGTCTCCCTCGTGCTCTCGCAGTTTATACGCACCCCTGCGCCTGAAGAAGATAGATAGCCGCAAGGCATGACTTTTTCCTCCGCCACAGTTGCCTTACCCCGCCTGCGGCTGTACAATCTCCCACAAACAACCCACACACAAAGGAGACCGCAATGCCGCGTCTGTTCCTGCATATCCTCGCAACCCTGCTCCTGCTGGCTCTGGCTGTTCCGGCACTCCCGGCATTCGCGGAAGAACCGGAAAAGAAACCCCTCAAAGATGCGCCGCAACAGGTTTCCACGGGCAAATCCACCACAGTGGCCGTGGAACACGAAGGCGAAGACACCATCGGTGCCCGCCTTGCCTTCCAGCTCAAAGAAATTTTCAACACCTCCAGCCTGTTCCAGCTTACCGATGCCGACAAACCCAAACTGAACGTCCTCGTGTCCACGGTTTCGGAATTTCCTTCCCGGCCTGATGTAGGCTCCGCCTACGCCGTGGTCTGGGTCTATTCCGAAAGCCGGGGCAACCTGCAATACTACCTCGGTCGCCAGACCGGCGTGGTCAGCGAGGCAGGCGTGGCAGACGTTGCGCGGGTTCTGGCCGAACGCACGGACGGCATTGCCGTGAAATACGGCTATCTGTTCGGCAACTGATACCCGCAATCGACGAACCGACCGCCGCTCCCACCATTTCGGACCACTGCTGGAGGCGTTATGGAAAAGGCCCTTCTGCTCACCGTAAGTGACGACATGACCTACGCATGGGGCATGCGCTTTGCTGTCTCCTTCTTCCACCATAAAGAAGATATACGGCTGACCCTGCTCTATGTTGCCCCCTCCGGCTACGCCGATGCCCAGTCGCAGGAAGAGACAACCCTCTCCGACAGCCAGCAGCGCAAAGGAAGGGAAATGGTGGCAGAGGCGCGCCAATGGCTTGTCGGGCACGGCTTCCCGGAAGCGCATATAGAAACCAAGGTCATACCGAAACAGCACGGCGTGGTCCGCGACATCATCGCCGAGGCACGCAGGGGCCTGTATGATGCCGTGGTGGTGGGCCGCCGCTATCTGGACTGTCTGGAGCGCGTCTTCACCACCAGCGTAAGCCGCGGCCTGTTGTGGGAAGGCGGCGATTTTCCCGTCTGGGTCTGCAACCAGCCCGCACCGGAACGCAGCAACATCCTGCTCTGCACAGACGGCTCCTCTTCCTGCGCCAATGTGGCAGACCATGTGGGGTTCATGATGGCGCACGAACCCCGCCACCGGGTGACCGTCCTGCACCTCCGGGAAGGCGGCATAACGCCGGAGTCCGCGCTGGAAGAGGCCATCGTGCGCATCCGCGAAAACGGTGTGGAAGAGTCGCGCATCAGCACCCTGATCATGGACGCCGATGACAAGACCCGGACCATCCTGCGTCTGGCGGATGAAGGAGAATACGCTGTCGTGGCGGTGGGCCGCAGGCAGGACTTGCCGGAATCCCTGCTCCAGTGTCTGTTCAAGTCGTCCGTAAGCCTCGGCCTGCACGAAAGCGTGAATAAATTCTCTCTCTGGGTAAGCCGCTGACAGGCACTAACTGCACTCCCGGTAACAGACAATAACAGGCAACAACAGGCTGCAACAGGCAGTAACAGACCGTAACGGGCAGCAACGAACAGCTACGGGCAGCAACCGGCAGTTGCTTTTCGCCCCGCACCTCTTGCCAAACGACCCTGTCGGTGTTATCTTTACTTTGTTGCGGAGGTGTCCACCATATTTCTTCATGGTCCGGACTCTCAACAACACATATACGCCCTATTTCCGGCCTGTGCCGGTAGAAATTGAGCGATTCGTACAAGTTTGAGGATTGCCCCCCAATTCCGCCTTGAATCATACGAATCGCTCTATTTTTTTGCCTGCTCCCGGCCCATCCTGCCCTCTGCCGCCTCCCCGCCCAAACGCCTGCGTCCTTGCAAAGGCCCGACGTCATTACTCAATGTCATTACCTGACGCCATTTCCCAGCGTGATTTCCTTACGTCATTACCCTATGCCATTTCCTTACGTCATTACCCAATGCCATTTCCTTACGTCATTACCCAATGCCATTTCCTTACGTCATTGCTCACGCCGTACGGCATAATCCAAGCGCCAGCCCCATAGCGAAGAAGCCCCCTGTTTATCTTCGTATCTTTTGGTTCGTTTCTGTAAGCCTCCCCAAACAAAAACCAAACCCCTCTCACTCCCTTGAGCGTAACACCTTGTTTAACATACTAAAAAAAATCAGGCGCAAAGTGCCAAACCATAAGCAGGGTAAACACGGTAGACAAGTTCATATTCGTTATGTAGCTTGCAAATCACGGTACAGACTTGCTATAAATTACCATAAATAACCAAAACGGAGAGACTCATGCACCGATTCCTGCTTATGCTGCTGCTCGTTGCTCTGGCCCTGCCCGGCGCGGCGCGGGCGGAAAACCCCGTCCTGATGATGGCCACCACCACCAGCACCGACGACACCGGCCTTCTGGACGTCCTGCAACCCGCCTTTGCCGCCGATACAGGCATAGACCTGCGCTGGACAGGCGTGGGAACGGGCAAGGCACTTGAGCTTGGCAAAAACTGCGATGTGGACGTCCTGCTCGTGCACGCTCCGGGTGCGGAAAAAGCCTTTGTGGAGGCCGGTCACGGCGTTAACCGCGTTCAGCTCATGTACAACGACTTCGTCATTGTGGGCCCCGCCGCCGATCCGGCGCAGGTAAAGGGCCTTTCCGTGCGTGATGCACTGGCCAAGTTCGCGCAGACCTCCACCCCCTTCTGCTCGCGCGGCGACGATTCCGGCACGCACAAGAAGGAACTGGGCCTGTGGAAGGAAGCAGGCATGGCTGTCCCGGAAAAGGAAGCATGGTACATCCAGACAGGGCAGGGCATGCTGCCCACCATCAACGTGGCGAGCGAAAAGGGTGCCTACACCCTCACGGACCGCGGCACCTTCATCAAGTATGAGGCGTCCCACAACGGCAATCCGCCCATGGTCATTCTGGTGGAAGGCGACGGCGCCCTCTTCAACCAGTACAGCGGTATTGCGGTAAATCCGGAAAAGTGCCCCAACGCCAAGTACGACCTCGCCATGAAGTACATCGAATGGATGGCCTCTCCCGCCACCCAGAAGCTCATCGGCGAGTTCTCCCTCATGGGCAAGCCCCTGTTCGTGCCCAACGCCGGGAAGTAGAACGCAACTCCGCCGCCATGTCTTGCATCGCGGCGCACTTCCACGTATTGCAGGGCGGACCCGGTGCCGCCCTTTTTCATACCTGACGGGGAGATAATGGACTTCATACTGGACGGTTTCATCACGGCATTCCACCTGCTGCTGAGCGGGAATGAGGAAACATGGTCCGCCGTATACGCCACTGTATACGTTTCCACGCTGGCCATCCTGCTTACCGTGCTCATGGGCGCGCCGCTGGGCTTTCTGCTGGGCTACTGCACGTTTCCCGGCAAACGCGCTGTCCGGCTGGTGGTAGACACCCTGCTTTCCTTCCCCACCGTGGTCATAGGGCTCATCGTCTACGGGCTCATCTCCCGCAACGGCCCGCTGGGCGATATGGGCCTGCTGTTCACCCTGCAGGGAATCGCTCTCGGGCAGGTGCTGCTCGGGCTGCCCGTGGTCATTGCCATGGTGGCCAACGCCGTGGAAAACGCCGACAAACGCCTCCAGTTCACTCTGCTCACGCTGGGGGCGGACAAAGCGCAGCAGCTTGCCGCCACCCTGTGGGAGGTCCGCTACCACGTCATGCTCGCCACGGTCGCCGCATACGGGCGCATCGTTTCAGAAGTGGGCATCGCCATGATGGTGGGCGGCAACATCAAATGGCACACCCGTACCATCACCACCGCCATCGCGCTGGAAACAGGCAAGGGCCAGTTCGCCATGGGCGTGGCTCTGGGCATGGTGCTCATGGTCGTCGCCTTCGGCGTGAACATCTCCGTATCCGGGCTGCGCCGGAGGGCAGGCAGATGAACGCGCTTTACACCCTGCACAACATCCGCCAGCAGTATAACGGACGCCCCGTGCTTACCGTGGATAGCTTCGTCATAGAAACGGGCAGCATCGTCGGCATCGTCGGCCCCAACGGCGGCGGCAAGTCCACGCTCATGCGGCTTCTGGCCTTTCTGGAACCACCCCATGCGGGCAGCATCCATTTCGCGGGCACAGACGTAGACCCGCGCGGCCTTTCCTCGGGCCAGATCACCACATTGCGCCGCAAGGCCACGCTGCTCACGCAGGAACCCTACCTGCTCCAACGCAGTGTGGAAGAAAACGTGGCCTACGGCCTCAAGGTACGCAAAGAACAAAACATCGCCGCACGCGTGGCCTCCGCGCTGGAAACCGTGGGACTTGCGCCTGCGGAATTCTGCAAACGCCAGTGGTTCGAACTCTCCGGCGGAGAAGCCCAGCGGGTGGCACTGGCGGCGCGCATCGCCCTGTCTCCCCGCGCGCTGCTGCTGGATGAACCCACCTCGTCACTGGACGAAGAATCCACAGACCGCATCCGCGAAGCCACCCTGCACATCCGCAATACCAGCGGAACCACACTGGTCGTCGTTTCGCACGACAGGGAATGGCTCGCCTCCGTTGCAGATACCATCCGCACGGTCAGGCAGGGCCGCCTGCAACCGGTGGAATGAACAGCGCATCAGCTTGGCCTCCCGTATCACCGGGCGCACACAGGCCGCCGCTTGCACTGCAAAAAACGGATTTTCCACTTTTCATGAAAATCCGTTGACAAGGAGAGCGAGTTTCTTTAGTTACTTCCCTCGCACACTGGGCTGTCGTTCAATTGGCAGGACACCGGATTCTGACTCCGTCAATCAAGGTTCAAGTCCTTGCAGCCCAGCCATCAAGCGTCCCCATCGTCTAGCCTGGCCCAGGACACCTGCCTTTCACGCAGGCGACAGGGGTTCAAATCCCCTTGGGGACGCCACAGAAACACAAAACGGGTTATGTCACACGACATAACCCGTTTTGTGTTTCCGCCACACGGCCTTCCGGCTACACGCTGCGCAGCAGCCGGGGAAGATAAGGCAGCAGAAAGAGCGACCTGCTCAGGCTGAAGACAAGAAACGCCAGTATCAGGCCATGGTTGCCCAAAACCGGCGTCAGCCCGTACTGCGCTAAGCTATACGCGGCAAGTGAAAAAAGCATGGAGTTGCGGATGGGGGCCGTGAGCGTTGCACCTGAGAACAGGCCGTAAAACACAAGCCCCACACTGCCGCATACGGGAAAAACAACCATCCACAGCCCGAACTCACTGCCAAATGCCAGTACCTCCGGAATGGAGGTAAACAGCCGGAACACCATGTCATACGTAGCCAGATAGGCACAAGAGACAAGCAGTGTCCCAAACAGGCACCACTGGGCAGAAAGCGAAACAGCCCTGCGCAGAAGCACCCTGTCTTCCGCTCCCGAAGCCCTGCCCGCCACCACGCTGGAGGCATTTGCAAGCCCGTCAAAAAAATACGCCATAAGATACTGAATCTGCAACAATACCGCGTTTCCGGCCAATATCTCCTTACCGAAGCTTCCCCCCTTGGCCACAAACATGTTTGTGACTGCAAGCAGACAGATGGTACGGATAACAAGGTCTCGGTTCACCGAAACTATCTTCCGCATGGCCTCGGAGTCAAAGAAATCCCGCCACACAATGCTTCGCCATGAAAAGCGCGCATACCGCGCCACCAGATAAAAGCCCAGTCCCACTCCCGCCCCCTGCGCGATGAGCGTGCTTGCCGCAACGCCTTCCACTCCCCACGAAAGCCCCATGACGAACCATATCGACAGGACAATGTTAACGGCGTTGGTGCTCACCTGCAAAAAAAGCGATGCCCTAAGCCGCATCTGCCCCATCAGCCAGCCAAGCAGCACATAATTCATCAGCACACACGGAGCACCCCATATCACAATGGTAAAGTATGCTTCCGCATGTGCCCGCGCATCGGGGGCAGGGTCCAGGAAAAGCAGGGCGGCGTGCAGTACAGGCTGTTGCAGAAGAATGAACGCGCAACCTATGCACAAGGCAATGCCAAGGGGCCGTACCAGCGCCCACATTCCCAGCCCAATGTCTCCTGCCCCGTGCGCCTGCGATGAAAATCCTGTGGTGCTCACACGCAAAAAACCGAGCAACCAGTACATGGTGTTCAGAATAACCACGCCCACCGCAACCCCTCCGATATACGCAGGGTCGGGAAGCCGCCCCATCACGGCGGTATCCACCGCACCGAGCAGCGGCGTGGTAATGGTGGCAATAACAAAGGGAACGGCAATTCCCATATATTCCCTGTGTGTCATGATGGCTCCATACATCGGGCGCACGGAATGAACCGCTTCCAACCGCGGCCTCCGGCAGTTCAAGGGTTTTCATACCAGATGAATAAGTAGTCCGGGCAGATACGCCCACAAGCAAACACGCATCGACTGCACGGTGCAGTTAAGAAACAGAGTCCCGCACCACAACAGTGCCGTCAGACCAGAACAGCCTCCAGCAATTGCCGCGCGTAGCCGCTGCGCACGCGGGGCAGCTCTTCAAGGTCGTCCACCTGTTCAACAATGGCCCCGTCATTAAAAAAGAGTATCCTGTCACACAGGTAGGTCACCGCAGTAAGATCATGGGAGATAAAAAGATACGAGAGGTTCCGCTCCTCCTTAAGCGCCTTGAGCAACTGCAACACCTGATACTGCACGGAAACATCAAGCGAGCTGACCGCCTCGTCCAGCAGTATCAGCGGTGGCCGTGCCGCCAGTGCACGCGCTATGCACACGCGCTGTAACTCGCCCCCGCTCAGTTCGTGCGGCTGCCGTGCAAGATAGGAAGCAGGCAACCGCACCTGCTCCAGCAACTGCTCCAGATAGGCCGTCCGCCTGTTTCCTCTCCCGGCAAGAGCCGGAATCTCTTCCACGGAACCGCCTCCAAGCCCCCGCAGCGGCTCTTCCAGAATGTCCCTGACAGAGAAGTACGGATTCACCGAGGCGTTGTAGTCCTGGAATACAATACTTACCCTACCACCCAGCCCGGTGCTTTTTGCAAACCCGGTTCCGGCGTAAATATCCTGCTCCATAAGCCGCACAGTTCCCCGGTCCGGCCGTGCTGTTCCGGTAATAACCCTGCCCAGCGTGCTCTTGCCGCTGCCGCTTTCACCTATAAGCCCAAGGCACTCCCCGTTTTCCATAGAAAGGGAGACCCCCTTGAGCACCTGCTTGCGGGAACGGGAAAACAGGCCATCCCTCTGCCTGAAGCTCAAATGGATATTCTCAACCTGCAACATGGGCATCCTCACTCACACAGGCCAAAGCATGTCCCGCACCCGCCGCGCCCACAAGCCTCGCAAAGCGTCCGGTAAGCTCCCTGCGCGTCTCAATAAGATACCGGGTGTGCTCATGGCGGGGATTGTTAAAAACAGTCTCTGCGGGACCATATTCCACAGCCCTGCCCTGACACATAACCAGCACGGCATCAGCCACCATCCGCAGGGCACCGAGATCATGCGAAACAAAAATCATGGCACCGTTGCTCTGCTGACGCAGGCGCACAAATTCCCGCATCACCTCATGCTGCGTCACGCTGTCCAGAGCCGTTGTCGGCTCGTCAGCAAGGATCAACGCAGGCTGAAGGGCCAAGGTCAGCCCTATCATCACACGCTGGAGCATGCCCCCGCTCAACTGGTACGGAAAACAACGCAACACCCGCTGCGGCTCCTTTATGAGCATGCGGTCCAGCGTATCCGCCGCCAGAACTCCCGCCCGCACCGAACCGCCCAGATGGGTCCGGAACGTTTCCTCCAGCTGCTCGCCTATGGTGAAAAGGGGATTGAAGGCAGAAAGCGGATTTTGCATGATAATGGCTATCTGCCTGCCGCGTTTGGGCCGCATGACCCGCTCGTCCTGAAGCGGCAATCCCTCTCCCTTCAGACGCACAGCCCCCCGCACCAAAAAGTCGTTGTCCAGCAGTCCCATCAGCGCTTTGCATGTAATGCTCTTGCCGCTGCCGCTCTCTCCCAGAATGCCCAGGCATTCCCCCTGCCGCAGCGGAAAAGATATCCCCTCAATCAGCTTCTGCGGCACTCTGCCGCCCACATAGTCCACGCAAAGCTCATCCACAGTCAGCAGTGCCGCGCCATCGTCACGCAGCACCGCCCCCGGGCTGGCGTCTTCCGGCCCAATTATCGTGCTCATGCTTGTCGTCTTGCTCATGCTTATCTTCCCCGCACTTCAAGCGCACCGCGCAGGCTGTCGCCCAGCAGGTTAAAACATGCCACCAAGGTCAGCACCGCCAAGCCGGGGGCCAGCATCTGCTGCGGGTATGAAACCATAACGTGGCGCGCCTCGTTCAGCATGGCACCCCATTCCGGTGCGGGAGCCTGTACACCAAGCCCCAGAAAGGAGAGGGTGGAAATATTGATGATAACCCACCCGGCATCCAGCGATGCAAGCACAATAATCTCCGGCAGCACAGAAGGCACAATATGCCGCCACAGTATGAACCCGGTTCCCGCTCCCGTTGTGCGTGAAAAGATCACAAACCCTTTCTCGCTGTGCTGAAGCACGGAACCGCGTATCATCCGCGCGTACCACGCCCACTTGATGAGTATGTTGGCAATAATCACATTTTCAATGCCCACCCCCAGCATGCCCACAACGGCAAGAATCATTACCTGACTGGGAAACGAGAGCATCACATCGCAGGCACGCATGATGATCTCATCCACTGCGCCGCGAAAATACCCGGACACCACTCCCAAAAAACCGCCCAGGGCAATGGTGCCCCCCATCGTCAGCAGCGAAAGCAGAATGGTGGGCCGCACTCCGTAAATAAGGCGGGAAAGCACGCACCTGCCCTGCTGGTCCGTTCCCAGCGGGTAGTCCCACGACATCCCCCTGAACTTGGCCATGATATTGGCCTCCAGCGGGTCGTTGGGGGCAACAAGCGGCGCGAAGATCCCCAGCAGCAGTGTCGCGCCGATGATGCCCAGGCACGCCACGGCCACCCTGTCCCTCATAAGCCTACGCCACATCTAGCCCTCCGCCCGCTGTCTGGGGTCAATCCACGCATTGATTATGTCCACGATAAGATTGAACATAATGAACAGCACTCCCATCATCAAAACATAGGCCTGAATAATGGGGTAATCCCGGTTGAAGATGGCCGATATGCACAGCCTGCCAATGCCGGGCCATGCGAAGATGCTCTCCACCACCACGGTGCCTGCAATGAGCTGGGGAATACTCATCCCCAGCGCCGTAATGCTGGACTGCAACGAATTCTTGAACACATGCCGCAGAATAATCCTGCGGCGCGAAAGCCCCCGCGCCCGTGCATACAGCACAAACGCCTCCTGCATGGTCTGGAGCATGGTGCTGCGCACCAGCCGCACATAGGTGGAAATATACGTCAGCGACAGCGTGAACGCCGGCAGCAGGTACGACTGCCACCCCGCCTTGCCGCCTGTGGGCAGCAGGTCGAAATGGATCCCGAAAACCCATATAAGGATAAACGCCGCCCAGTAGTTGGGCATGGCCGTGCCGAAAAACACCACAGCGCGCACCACGGTATCAAAAATGCTGCCCCGCCACACAGCGCTCAGCACCGCCAGCGGCAGGCTTATGATAAGCGTAAACAACAATGAGGCCGCCGCAAGGGTCAGGGTTGCGGGCAGGCATCTGGCAATCTCCTCTGCCACTGCCCTGTGGTGGTTGGTGTACGAGAATCCCAGATCAAGCTGCACCGCTTTATACAGCCACACCGCGTACCGTTCCAGAAAGGGCCTGTCGAGGCCCAGCGCCTTGCGCTGGACCTCGATAAGCTCTGGAGTAGGGATAATCTCATTGACACGCAGAGCCACTTCCGCCGGGTCCGCCGGGATAATGGATATAAGGACAAACGCCAGAAACGTTACCCCGACAAGCATCGGCACCGAGGCAAGAACACGTCGAATGATATACCGTCTCATGCCGCGCAAACCTAAAAGGACATCTTCTCAAGCGGCACTTCAAACTGCGAGGGATTAAACGTAACTCCCTTCAGGTCCTTGGTGAACACGGCCCGGTTTCTCTGATAGGTCAGAGGAATGTACACAGCTTCGTCATGCAGCGTGGTCAGCAGCCAGGAGAACATTTCCCTGCGCTTTTCCTCATCAACGCTCACAAGAATGTCGTGCACGGTCTGGTCAATCTGCTTCTTCTGCGGCAGCCCCAGTTGCGCGGCGTAGTCACCGTACACGGTCCGCACCATGCTGCCGATGAACGACTGCGGATCATACGGCGTGCCCCACGAAATGTTGTGCACAATATCAAAATCCCCCGCCTTCATGCGGTCACGGTAGGCCTGCTCTTCTTCGCCAAAGAGCTCAAGCCCCACACCGGCCTTGCGAAACTCCGCCTGCATGAACTCGGAGATATTCTTTTCCGTCACACTGTCGCTGTTATAGTATATTTTAAGGATAAGCTGCCTGCCGTCCTTCTCCCGCACGCCCTTCCCGGCAGCAAGCTTCCAGCCCGCTTCATCCAGCAGGGCCTTGGCCTTTTCCACATCAAGGTCATAGGGCTTCAGCGGCACATCGCAATAGGGCACGTTGGGGGCAAAGAGAAAATCAGCCGCACTTTCATACCCGTTAAACAGACCCACGGATATGGCCTCACGGTTGGTCAGGTGCTGCAACGCCTTGCGCACATTCTTCTCGTCAACGCCGGGCCTCGTGGTATTCACCACAAGATTCCGTGTGCTCAAGGGCTTGGAAAGCTGCACATCAAATCCGGGGGTCTGGCTGAAATGAGCTAGCGTCTCCGCGTCAATAAGGTTCGTCCCGTAAATCACGTCAATCTCGCCTTTTTTCAGCGCCATGGCGCGGGCCTGATTATCCGGTATCACGCGGGCGCGTATGGTCTTAATGGCGGGCTTGTCCCCCCAGTACCGCTCGTTGCGGACAAAGGTGGCAACCTCGTCAACCTTATTGTCTGCAAGAACATAAGGCCCGGTGCCCGCATAGCTGGAAACCCCGTCCCTGGTGCCGCCGTTTATCATGCTTTTGGGCGATATGAAGCGGAAGGGACGCGTCACCGCAAGCTCGGTGAGCATGGGAAAATACGGCTCCTTAAGGGCAATCCGCAGGGTATAGTCATCCACGGCAGTCACGGAGTCCATGAGGCGTATCATTTCAAGCCATGTATGCCGTTCGGTATTCTCGATAATGGCGTCAAAGTTCATCTTGGCGGCATGCGCGTTAAAGGGCTCACCGTCAGAAAACGTAACATCCCGGCGCAGGGAAAACGTATACACCCTGCCATCGGCGGAAACATCCCAAGACTCCGCCAGCCACGGCTCCACGCCGCCTTCCACATTGCGCACCAGCGATTCAAAGATCAGGTTCTGCGCGAACAGTTCCCCGGAATAGAGATGCGGATTAAGGTTTCGTATATCGCGAAAGTTCACAAATACGAGTTCGCGGTCTGCCTCTGCCTGCGTCGCGTGCGCCACAGCCCCTGAAGCGGCAACAAGCCACGTCAAAGCCAAAACCATCGCCAACCTGCTGAAACGAGAAAACATAACAAACTCCTTTGCTGAAAACCCTCTCAACGGGGCCTTGAATCAAACGTCCCGCTTGATTTTGAAGTTGATTTTTATTATCAACGCAAAGGAGTCGTTTATTCCCATTTTCAAAACCTGACAACCCGCATGCCTGCAACGGAACGTTGCAAAAATGGAACAGGACCATGGACTACAATGATTTCTACTACTTCACGCTCATCGCGGAGCATAACGGCTTCAGTCAGGCGGAGCGGCGCACCGGAATCCCCAAATCCACCCTGAGCAGACGTATCGCAAAGCTGGAAAAGCATCTCGGGGTGGCGCTCTTTCACAGAAGCCCGCACCATCTCACACTGACCTCTGCCGGAAAAACCTTCTATGCCCACTGCCGCAAAACCGTCCGCAGTGCCTCGGCGGCAGTGGAATCCATTCTGGCGCTGAAGGAAGAACCCACCGGCCTCATCCGCATAAGCTGCCATGAGCTTATCGCCCAGTACTACCTTACAACGGTGCTTGTGGAATTCATGGACAGATACCCTCAGGTGCGTGTGGAGCTTATCGCCACAGACAGAGACATCCATCCCGTCAGGGAAGATATGGACGTGGTTATCACCACCCATCCCGTCCGGAACCTGCCGCCCGACCTGATTGTCAAAAGGATAGCTGAAGAAGAGCTGGTTCCGGTGACAAGCCCCGACCTGCTGCAAAGGTTCGGAGAACCCCACACCCTTGAAGACGTTTCGCGCTATCCCGTCATCGCCAACTGCGCCGATGACGCCCGCACGTGCAGCCTGCACGGTCAGCCGGAAGAGACGCATACGGGGCACTACTGGACCCTCAGCCCCGCATCCGGGGGCAGCGCGGTCCGGGTGCCTGTGCAGCCCCGGTTCCTGTGCTCGGACATGCGCGCCCAGTACCATGCGGCACTGCGCTCCGCAGGACTCGCCATGCTTCCTGTCGCCTTCCTGCACGATGCCTACGCAAACGGCTGGCTGTGCCGCGTTCTTCCCGACTGGGTCGGCCCCAGAAAAACCGTGCATGCACTGCTGCCCCCCACTAAGGGTATGCTTCCCGGCGTCCGCGCCCTGCTGGACCACCTGACCGAACACCTCCCCCAGAGCATGGGCGTGTGCCGACCCGGCATGGGATTTACCTCCGGTATCATCGCCGCGCAGTCAGAAAGCCTGCAGCAACATTTTGACGGCAGACCGCGGCAATAACTGCCCCTGCCCCGCGCGCTCCCCCCCGATTGGGACTTCAGCAAAACGCTTTTTTCCCGTACACCTCCGGAAGGGGCACACGGCATACATAGCCGTCCTCCCCAAACGGACTCTGCCCACTCCGTCAACCATAAACGGCGCGCATTGCCGCATGTGCAATGCTCAGATACCATTGCGGCAACGCAACGGCGCACCATTCTTCAACACCGGCCGTACAAATACGGTAACAATACCAGCATGCAGCACAGCCCCTCGGCAGCGGCCCTCCGGCAGGTCGCGCACACCATCGCCACCGCGCGCCCGCAGCCTCCCGCACCGGAGAGCCTGACCCTCATCGTCCGCTCAGCGGAAGAACGCACCACCCACGCCTGCGCCCACCTGCTGCGGCAGGCGGTGCCACACGCCCCTGTCCACACCGTCTGCGAAAAACCCTTCAGCGCGGCCCTGCGGCGATGCTTCACCCTGGGGCTGGAAGAGAACCGCCCATGGACGCTGGTCATGGACGCAGACGTGCTCATCCGCGCCGCCTTTCCCGGAGAAATCACCACCCTTGCCCAAACCCTGCCCGCCGCCACCTTTGCGGTGCAGGGCATCGTGCACGACAAATTCTTCAACCTGCTGCGGCCCGCAGGCAACCACCTGTACCGCACACAGCACATACGGCGCGCCCTTTCGCTCATTCCGGAAGAAGGCACCTCCCTGCGCCCGGAATCAGACACCATTAACCGCATGGCGGAACAGGGGCACCCCTTCACACAAACGCCCTGCGTGGCTGGCCTGCATGACTACGAACAGCAACCGGCGGACATCGCCGCCAAGTGCTTTTTGCAGGCGCACAAACACCGCTACGTGCTGGACCGCGTATGGCCGGACTGGCAGCACAGGGCAAAGGAAGATGCGGACTACCTCGCCGCCCTGCTCGGTGCGGAGGCGGGAATGCGGTTTGACGGCACCGTGCGCATAGACAACGGCTTCCTCAAACAGCGCATGCAGCAGGCCATCTCCGGCACCCTTCCCCCACCCAAGCCCCCCCTGCCGCCGCAATCTTACGACAACGCCCGCGTCAACGCCCTGCTGCTGCACGTCCTTTCCGCTCCGCAGGCCGCCGACATGCAGGAATTCATGTTCCCCCCCCATCTCTGGAACAGGACACGCGGCCATGACGCAGCATAACCCACGTCCACACTCCTGCGCAGCGCAAAGGAGCACCCCATGTGCGGCATAGCAGGCATTGCGGGGCATACTGCCGCACGGTTCGCCCCGGCCCTTGAGGCCATGTGCGGGGCGCTGCGCCACAGGGGGCCGGATGCGCAGGGCCGTCAGTTCTTTTCCCGCTGCGCCCTCGGCCACACCCGCCTGAGCATTGTGGACCACGCCACAGGCGACCAGCCCTTCGCCAGCAACGACGGAACCCTGTCCGTTGTCTTCAACGGCGAACTCTACGGCTACAAGGAACTGCGGGCACGGCTCCCGGTCACCTTCCGCTCCGCCTCGGACACGGAACTCATCCCCGCGCTCTACGCCCTCCACGGCACGCAGTGCGTCAGGCATCTTCCCGGCATGTTCGCCTTCGCCCTGTGGGACGACCACAGGCAACGCCTGCTCGGCGCCCGTGACCGGTTCGGCGAAAAGCCCCTCTACTACGCCCACGGACCGGACGGCACCTTCGTGTTCGCCTCCGAGCTCAAGGCCATCCTGCGTTCCGGACTCATCCGCCCGGTCATCAGCCGCACCGCCCTGTCCGCCTATCTCACGCTGCGCTACGTGCCGGAAGGCATGACCATCTACGAAAACGTGCACTCCCTGCCGCCGGGCCACGCCCTCATTCACCAACCTGCCGGAAACGGTGAACCGGCAAGCAACGGCACAACCCGCGTCCTGCCCTACTGGCAGCCGCCCGCTCCCATGGCGGCACCGCCCTCCCCGCTGGAGGCCGTGGAAGAATTCCGCAGGCTTATGACGCAGGCCGTGCGTCGGTGCCTTGTGGCAGATGTGGAAGTGGGCCTGCTCCTTTCCGGCGGGCTGGATTCCACCACCATCGCGGCACTGGCCTCGCGCGAAATGCCGCTGCGCTCCTTCTCGTTCGGCTTCACCGGCCCGAGGGACGAACGCCCCTACGCCCGTGCCGCGGCTGCCGCCTACGGACTGGAGCATACGGAACTCACAGATGCGACGGGCAAGCCCGACTTTTCCGACATGCTGAACATGCTGTGCCGCGTCTATGACGAACCCTTCGCAGATTCCTCCGCCCTGCCCACCTACCAGCTCTGCCGCCGGGTCAGTGAACGGGTGAAGGTGGCCCTCAGCGGCGACGGCGGCGATGAACTGCTGGCCGGATACGACTACTGGTACGCGCATCTCGTGTCCCCGCCCGCCGCAGACGCCCCCTGCCACGGCTGGAGTCCTGCGGCAGAGCGGCACTGGAACGACATAGCCCATTTCTCCCCTGCGGAAATCGAGGCCATGGGCCTGCCGCCAATGGTCCGCCCCCGCCTGCCCTTTGCGGCAAACTCCGTGGACGATGCCCTGCGGTTCGACCTCGCCACCTTTCTGCCCGCAGACATCCTCAAAAAGACCGACCGCGCCGCCATGGCCCACGGGCTGGAACTGCGCGCCCCCTTTCTGGATACCGATCTGGCCGAATTTCTCATCGCCCTGCCGTGGCAGTACAAAACCGACGGCACAACGCACAAACTGCTGCTGCGACAGGCCTTTGCCGATGCATGGCCGGAAGCGATCCGGCACCGGGGCAAACAGGGCTTCGGTACCAGCACAGGCCAATGGCTTGCCCACCCCGGCATGCAGCTCCTGCGCGAATACTACCTGAAGGACCGCAACCGGCGCATCCGCACCCTGCTGCCCGATGAACAGATCGACCGCCATGCCTCCGGCAACGGGCAAAAATGCTGGCTGCTGCTGGTTCTTGCCGCGTGGCTGGAACACGCGGAATGGCACGCGCAATGAGAGCGCCCACGCCGTCTGGCCGGATTTCTGCATGTCCTTTGCCCATGGAAAATAATGCCCCCGCCCGCGAGGAACCCATGACTGAACCCTTCCACAGGCAGCACCACTACCACCGCATCACTGCCCTGCTGGATCGCATCCACGGCCAGATCATCCCCCATGGTGCCAACTACGGCCAGATAAGCCGCACAGAGGCAGAATTCCTGCTCAACCGCGTGCTGGACGAACGTCCCCGCCACATTGTGGAACTGGGCACTGCGGCGGGCGTTTCCACCGCGTACATGCTCTGCGCGCTGAACATGCTGGACTTGCCAGACATATCGGGCATATCGGGCACAGCGGGCACAGGAACCAGCGACAGGCGCCTCACCGCCATCGAATATCTGGATCACTGCTACTTCGATCCCTCCCGCACACCGGGCTTCATCGTAGACGAAGTGTTCCCCCGGCACCCTCAGGGTTATTCCCTGCACCTGAACACATCCGGCTTCGATCTGAAAACCCTCACGCAGTGCTGCCCCATAGACATGCTCTTCGTAGATGCCAACCACACGCACCCGTGGGCCACGCTGGATACCATCCTCGCCCTGCCCTTCCTTGCCCCCAACGCCATCATCGTCTATCACGACATAAACCTCCACCACCGGGGCGGCGCGGCAAAGGTGCACGACAAGGGCCCCCATTCCGTGTTCTACCACCTCCCGGCGGCGCAAAAGGCCGTAGTGGGCGAATTTCCCTACCCGAACATCGGCTCCCTGCGCCTTGTCACCCCGCCGCGGGAAACGCTGGAAAACCTGCTCGGCATCCTGTTCCGCTTCCCGTGGGAGCCTCAGGCATGGCCCTTCCTGGATGCGCCCACCCTGCAACGCTTCGGCGATTATGTGGAACACCACTGGGGTCCCGATGCCGCACGTTCCTTCCGGCAGGGGCTTAACTCCCTTGAACCTGCAAAGGTGGCCGCGTCATGACCCATATACCCGATACCAGCACCCGCACATCCCTTCCGGACCTTCCGGACCTTCCGGAACAGCCGGAACAACCAGAACAACCGGAACAGGCCGCCGCCTTTGCCGCCTCGCTTGTCGAACGGCTTCTCGCCTCGCTGCATACCCGCCACGAAGACAATCACCAGCGATACTACCAGTTGGGCGACCCGGCGGCACAGCAGGAAGACATAAAGGCGCTGGAAGCGGAACCGGCCCTGCCCGCCCATTCCCTCATGGCCCGCCACGGCCTCGCCTTCGCGCAGCAGATTGCCACCAAATCGCTCCTGCACTCCCTGCTGGCAGACGAAGCCTCCCGCGACCTGCTGGTCACGCTGGCCGCCTATGCCGTGCTGGGCCACCGACGGGTTAAGCTGCCCTACCACGCGGCGGACAACATATCCCAGCGCACCCGCCTGCTGGAGCAGACCCGCTGCCCCCATGAGACAGACCCCGGCATTGCCGACCCTGTGCGCGCCAAATGGGTAACGGACGAATTTTCCCTGTTCGATCTCCATCGGGCGGGCGTCCCCGCGCGCGTCTACACCATAGGCGAAGAGGTCTTCCGCCGCCTCACGGCCCCCTCCTACGAGTGGCTCGGCACCCCCCAGAACATCGCCGTCCGCAAAGGCGACATCGTGCTGGACTGCGGCGCAGCCTTCGGCGACATCTCCCTGCAATTCGCCCATGCCGCAGGCGAAACCGGCAGGGTCGTCTGCCTCGAACCATACCCGCTGTTCCTGCGGGTCTTCCACGAAAACATGCGCCTGAACCCTCTTCCGGCCCAAAGGATCACCCTTGTGGAACGCGGCGTCTGGCACAGCGCGGACCAAACCCTCTCCTTCATCGCCGGGGGCGGCGGGTCACGCATAGACCAGTCCAGCCGCGCGACCTTAAAAATCGTCACCACCACCATCGACCGTCTGGTGCACGAACACGCGCTCCCCCGGGTGGATTTCATCAAGATGGATATTGAAGGCGCAGAACTGAACGCCCTGCGCGGCGCGGAAGAAACCCTGCGCCGTTTCCGTCCGCGACTGGCCGTCTGCCTCTATCACAGCCCGGAAGATTTCCATGCCATACCGGCTTACCTGCACTCTCTGGGGTTGGGCTACCGCCTGCATCTCGGCCACCACTACGTCAACGAATGGGAAACCGTGCTCTACGCCGCCCCGGCATAGCCGGGAGTAGCAAGGGCAGAACAGGCGATTGAAAACGTCATTGTCCGCACGCCGCCGGAAAATGCCCAACGGCAACGGAACAAAGCCCAACACAAACAATGCGCCCCCCTTTCCAAGAGAGCGCACAGCTTTCAGGAACGTCATGAACACACAGGAACATATGCGGCACGATGCAGAACGCTACGGGGCAGAACGCCTCGTCCGGGACATCGTCAGCTACCCGCCCCGCTGGGTCACCATCGGCATCATCAACCGGTGCAATAACCGCTGCGTGTTCTGCTCATACCACTCCCGCGATGCCCGCGGCGGAAAATCCAAGGTCTACAACCTGCCGTACACCATGCCCGTGGAACGGTTCCGCCAGCAGGTCGATTTCTTCCATGCCGGACGCGTGCCCCGCATACACATCTGCGCCACGGGCGAACCCTTCCTGCACAACGGCATCATGGACATGATTGATCACGTCATCGCGCGCTACGGCAAGGCATCGTTCCAGTCCAATTTCCACCCCGCCGTCATGCGCCGGGGCAACTATCTGGAAAAGATCATCGAGCGTAAAAACGCTATCTCCCACATCGTCACAGACCTCCACGCGGGCGATGCCACCCGCTTCGCGGACATCAAAAAAGGCAGTTCGCTCCCGGACCTTCTCTCCACCCTGCGCCTGTTTTCGGCACACGGCATCCCCATCATCGGCTCCTGCATCCTCTCCCGCAGCAATTACACCGCCCTGCCGGGCATCATAGACACGCTCGCCGCCCACGGCATCACCATGCAACTGAACATTGTCGGACTGTTCCCCCATATGTTCAACAAATTCACATCACTGGAAAACACTTACCACACTTCAGACACCCACATCACCCAATGCCTCCATGCCATGCGCGCGGCAGGCGAACGCCACGGCATCACCGTCACCCTGCCCAAACCGCATGACGATCCTTCCGGCAGGTGCGATGTGTTCTGGCAGAAGCTCCAGATATGGCCCGTGGCGGGCGCAGACAAAAACCGCTACGATGAAAACCTCATCCCCCACGCCTGCAACGCCGTGGTGCTGGGCAACATGCACTCGCTGGGCTACGTTTCCGACTACGCAACCGTCATGGACCTGTGGAATAACGAAACCATTGTCGCCATCCGCCGCAGGATTCTGGCAGGCGAATACCCGGACAGGTACTGCGGCACCTGCTCCTGCGGCGTAAATCTGCATCCTGCGCCATAACTGCTCCCCGCTCCCGCCCCCCGTCGCGACATAATCAAAACAGCCCACAACGGGCCGCCCCACCCCGCATAACGCATCTCCTTCTGCCCGCATCGTCACCGCTTTGTCATGCAACGGTCACGGTCAGGGCAGAACATCTCCTTTATTGTATAAAGGTAATCCGCACCGCACCCGCATGCTGCGCGTGCATCGAAACAGCTATGGCCAAAGCATGGTCACACTACGGCCAAAATTCGGCCAAAATTCGGTACAGGTGCGGCATACGTGCAACATGATCCGGCGTAAGTACGAAAGTGGTACGCCCTGAATGCTGCACGTCAGGAGCATCCCGTTTCGAGCGTTCCGTTGGTATCCTGCGTTCTACATTACAATGAGGAGTATACTACATGAGACGTCTTCTTTCTCTGCTGGCAACCCTGTTCATCCTTGCGGTTGCCGTTCCCGCGCTTGCCGCTGATTGTCAGAATCGCGGCCTGCTTGACCCCATGTACTGCGACAACGACATGGACATGGTGGCCGACCTCGCCCCCGCAGGCATGTGCAAAGACCCCTCCACGCTGGTCTTCACCTACACCCCCGTAGAAGACCCCGCCGTCTATCAGGACGTCTTCGCAGACTTTCAGGCCCATCTGAAACGTGCCACCGGCAAGGACGTAGTGTACTACACCGTCCACTCCAACTCCGCGCAGGTCGAGGCCATGCGTTCCGGCCGTCTGCACGTGGCCGGATTCTCCACGGGCCCCACGGGCTTTGCCGTCAACCTCGCGGGCTTCGTTCCCATTGCCGTCAAGGGCGATGCAGACCGTTTTCAGGGCTACCAGCTGCTCGTCGTGGTGAAGAAAGACAGCCCCATCCAGACCATGGCCGATCTCAAGGGCAAAAAAGTAGCCCACACCTCCGCCTCCTCCAACTCCGGCAACCTTGCCCCGCGCGTCCTCTTCCCCCCGAGGGGCATCACTCCGGACCAGGATTACACCGTGGTGTATTCCGGCAAGCATGACCAGTCCATTCTGGGCGTTGCCCATGGCGACTATGACGCCGCCCCCGTTGCCTCCGACGTATACGAACGCATGGTGCGTGCGGGCCGCGTCAAAGAAGGCGAACTGCGCACCATTTACGCCAGTGCCGGCTTCCCCACCTCTTCTTTCGGCTATTCCAGCCAGCTTTGCCCCGACCTTGTGGAAAAAATCGTGGGCGCCTTCCACACCTACCGCTTTACGGACGGCATGAAAAAGGCATTTGACGATGCCGACCGCTTCTACCCCATCACCTACAAGGCAGATTGGGCTGTTGTGCGCGAAATAGCAGAAGGCACCGGCACCAGCTACAACGAAGAAGGGCTCAAGGCCATGATCGCCAAAGAGCAGGAAGACGCGGCCAAAAAAGCCAAGCAGTAAGCAGTCCAAGAGAGCAACGTGACATCACCTCATATCGCCGGGAGCGGGGCAACGGAGCCCCGCTCCCTTACCGTGACCCGTCTGGTTAAGGAATACGTACCGGGCAAACCGGTACTGAAGGACATCTCCTTCTCCGTGCAGGGCTGCGCCACCGTAGCCATCATAGGCCCTTCCGGCACGGGCAAAAGCACCATGCTGCGCTGCATAAACCGGCTCATAGAACCCAGCGGCGGCAGCATAACCGTTGCAGGGCAGGACATGACCCGGCTGTCCGGCAGGCAACTGCGTCTGGCAAGGCACGGCATCGGCATGGTGTTTCAGGAATTCAATCTGGTGGAACGCCTCACCGTCATCGAAAACGTGCTGTGCGGCGTACTGGGCATAACGCCCGTATGGCGTGCGTGGCTGCGCAAGTTCAGACAGGAGCATGTGGACCGGGCGTTCGAGCTTATCGATATGGTGGGCCTCACCGACTTTGCCACGGTCCGTGCAGACGCCCTTTCCGGCGGGCAAAGACAGCGGGTGGGCATAGCGCGTGCGGTCATGCAGAACCCCTGCCTCCTTATGGCAGACGAACCCACCTCTTCGCTGGACCCCAAAACATCCGTGGAAATAATGACCCTGCTGAACGACTTTTCCAAGGCACGCAGCATCCCCCTGCTCATCAACATCCACGACGTTGTTCTTGCCAAACGCTTCGCGGACAGGGTCATCGGCATGTCGCATGGCAGCATCGTCTTTGACGGTCCCCCCGCCGACCTCACCGATGAGCACCTCAAGCACATCTACGGCGGAGAGGACTGGCTGTCATGAGCGGTACACAACGCGCCGCGTTCCGCCCCAACTGGGCTGCCCGCGCCGGATGGTCGCTGCTGGCAGTCTATTGCGTCTATGCGGCATGGTCCATGGACTTCACATGGGCGCGCTTTGTCTCGGGCCTGCACAACGGCGCGATGTTTCTGGGCAGCATGTTCCCGCCGGAGTTCACCCGCTGGCGTTTACTGGTAAACAATCTTGCGGAAACCCTGCAAATTGCCATTATCGCCTCCGGGGCAGGCATTGCGCTCTCGCTGCCCTTCGGGCTGGTCTGCGCCCGCAACCTCATGCCGGCATGGGCAACATGGCCCGCCCGTGCGGTCATTGCCGTCAGCCGCTCCTTCCACCCCGTCATTTTCGCCATTCTGTTCGTCAAGGCGGTGGGATTCGGACCGCTGGCAGGCATCCTCACCCTTGTCGTGGCCTCCATCGGCTTCATCGGCAAGCTGTTCGCAGAGGCGGTGGAAGAAATATCGCTCAAACCCGTAGAAGCCTGCCGGGCAGCCGGGGCTCCCTTCCTCAGCGTCATCATTTTTGCCGTTCTCCCGCAGGTGCTGAACCGCTTCATCGGTTTCGCCACCTACCAGTTCGATGCCAACATCCGCAATTCCACCATGGTGGGCATCGTGGGAGCGGGCGGCATCGGCGGCACCCTTTTCGCGGCGTTCCAGCGGTTCGATTACGACTTTCTGGCTGCCATCCTGATCTCCATCATCGCGCTGGTCATGCTGGGCGAGTATCTGGCATCGGTGGTAAAGGCGGTGTTCAATGACTAATCACCCCCGCACGCCACGCACATGGCAGCGCTTTTCCCCCCTGCGCCGTCTGGCCCGCTTCTCGCTGCTCCTTGCGGCGGGCATCGCGCTTGCCATATCGTTCCGCACGGTGCAGGTGGTGCCGGAATTCCTGTTCGATGCCCCCACGCAGATGGCAGACATGCTCACCCGCATGTGGCCGCCGGACACCTCGCACTACTTCAGCGGCGTGCATACCGCGCTGGTGGAAACCATGCATATCGCGGGCATGGGAACCATTATCGCGCTGGCTCTTTCCCTGCCCGTGGCCCTGCTTGCCGCAAACAACATCACGCCCTATCCGGTGCTTAACTGGTTCGCCCGGCTCATTCTCGTAACCTCCCGCTCGGTAAACACGCTGGTCTGGGCCATCCTCTTCGTGGCCGTCTTCGGCCCCGGCGCGCTGGCTGGCAGCGTGGCCATCGGCTTCCGCTCCATCGGTTTCTGCGGCAAGCTCATGGGTGAAGCGCTGGAAGAATGCCACAAAGGCCCCGTAGAAGCCCTGCGCGCTGCGGGAGCGCCGTGGCCCAGCGTCATCCTCAAGGCGTACTGGCCGCAGGTGGCCCCGGCCTTCTGGGGCACCAGCCTGTTCCGGTGGGATATAAACGTGCGGGAATCAGCCGTCATAGGGCTGGTCGGAGCGGGCGGCATCGGCATGGCGCTGGATACGGCCATAAACCTGTTCCGCTGGAATCAGGTTTCCCTGATTCTCCTGTGCATCTTCGCCGTGGTGGTATGTATGGAAATCGCGACAACCTTCATCCGCAAACGCATTCTCTGAGTAATCGGCAGGCATGCGGCCCCCCAAAGCGCGTGCCTGCCCTCACAGCACCGGAAGCTTTATGCGGAACAGCGCGCCCTTGTCCGGTTCCGTGCGCAGTTCAAACTGTCCGCTGTGGCTGCTGGTGATAATGTAATACGAGACGGAAAGCCCAAGCCCGGTTCCCTCGCCCACGGGCTTGGTGGTAAAAAACGGCTCAAAGGCTCGCCTGCGCTGGTCCTCGTTCATGCCGGGACCGTTGTCCTGCACCTCAATATAGGCGTAGCCGGACTTCATGTAGGTGCGCAGGGTAATGCAGGGCTTCCAGTCAGGCCCGCCGTCATACCCCCCCATGGCCTGCGCCGCGTTGCGCAGCAGGTTGAGCAGCACCTGCTCTATGCCTATACGCGAACACAAAACCGGCGGCATATCCGGGTCATACTCCCGCACAATGCGGATATTCCTGAAATCGTAACGCCGTTCAAGATCATAGTCCTTTCCGGCAAGGTCCAGCGCCTTGTCCAGCAGAAGGTGCAGGTCCACCCCGCTGTGCGAAAGGTCACTGGTACGCGAAAATTCCAGCATGCTCGACACGATCTCCGCAGCCCTCTTGCCGGACTCAAACACCCCGTCCAGCATATGCCATACGCCGCGCTTCTCCAGATACCGGCCGGTGGCAACAAGGTCGCACCCGGTCTCCTCTGCCACCTCCTGATTGACGGGCAAATCGGCCGAGAGTCTGCGGCGGATATTCTGCACCCCCTGCAACACGCCTCCGAGCGGATTGTTAATCTCGTGCGCCATGCCCGCCGCAAGCCCGCCCACAGACATCATCTTTTCCGTCTGCACCAGCAGTTCCTGCATACGGGTCCGCTCAGAAACATCGTCCACGCGTATCACCGCCCCACGCTCACCCTCCTCTCTGGCGCCTGCCGCCACACCGCCAAGCGGAAAAACCTGCACCTCATGGCAACGCACGACATAGGTCGCGCCACCGCCCTTCCCGGCGGCCTCACGCGCTCCCGGCGTCGCATGCCGCATGGTGAGCGTTATGGTTCTCCGCTCCAGCAGACTCTCGGCTATCTCGGCCGAATGTCCCTGTAACAGGGGAAAAACCTCCGCCACAGGTTCCCCCAGCGCATCCGCCTCGGCAATACCGGTCTCCATACGGGCGGCGGCATTCCAGTGCGTCACGCGCAACGCTGCGTCCACGCCTATCAGCACAGAGGGCATGGTGTCCGTGATGTTGCGGATAAACCCGGTGGCCTGCAGCAATGCCTGTTCCGCCCGCCTGCGTTCGCTCACGTCCAGTGCCACGGTGAGGAACATGGTCCCTTCCCTGCCCGCTTCCGGCTCCGTCTCCGCAGCAATCCCGTCCTGCTCTGCAGCCGCCAAAGCAGCCGCATCATCCTCCGCAGAAGCAAACATTACCACGCTCACCAGCAAATGCCGCACCGTGCCGTCCGGTGCGGTATGCACCATCTCACTCACGCCACCCATGCTTCCGGCCACGGACACCGTGGGCGTGAACAGTCCCGCAGGCAGGCCCACCGCCTCCAGACCGCCCGCCGCAACAGCCCCCGCGTCCAGCCCGAACAGACGCACGGCACCGGGACTTGCCTCCTCAATGACAATCTTTCCCCCCAACCGCCTGCTCAGCAGAAATGCCACCGTATCGGCCACCTGAAACAACCCCTGCAACTGCATGCGGCTTACCCGCAGCGACTGTTCAAATGCCCGCTGTGCCGAAAGATTCCGACGCACCAGCACAAAGAGCAGCATGGCCGTAACGACAATAAAGAACCACCCCTTGTAGGTCTGAACCCTCATCATGACGCCGGGATCATCAATAAAAGAGGCCAGAAACAAAACCGAGAAACGAATCCACAACACGCCGAACACGGCATACACAAGCGTACTCTTCAGTGCCGTCCGGGTTATGGAAAATCGCTGGCCGGGTGTGCTCTTCCTCATCACAGGCTCCTGCTTCGTTCAAAAAATCCCAAAACTCCCCCGCCCATCCGTCCCGGATGGGCAACAAGCCTGCAGCGTGGTAGAATCCTGCCTCCATGCCCTGTCCGCATATGTACCTCTACCCCGCCGGGAGCACCGTCCCGACCTGTTAAAAAACAACGGCCTCAAACCAATACAACTCCGTCTCCGGGTCGCGCCACGCGCCGGCGGGCAATCCCGCCTTGCGGCAGGTCTGTTCCAGAAAAGTATCCCTGTCCCACCCCCATTCCACTGGCACCTGCGGCAGCAGCAGACCGGACTGCCCCCCCCGCCGCACAATAAGGCCGTGCCGCCCCACGCATACCTGTTCCGGCTCAGGGCATGGCGTCACCGGGCCAAGCACGGAAACCTCCACCTCCAGCGCCCCATACTCTTCCCGTGTCACAGGCATGAACCGCGGGTCTTCAAAGGCGGCCGCATGGGCCATGCGCGCAATCGTCAGATACAGCGGCCCGTCACCCACCACATACCCGATGCACCCCCGCAACGCGCCATGCTTCTTCAGGGTGACAAAGGCCCCCAAATGCTCTCGCAGCAAGGGGGTGGGCGGCGGGGGAACCTCATGTTCAGCGGGCGGCCCGCCCTCCCCTTCGTCCGCCAGCGCACGCAGAATACTCCAGCGCACCAGGTCCAGTATATACCGTCTCTCTTCGGGTGAAACAGCAAACGCAAATGTCATGGTCCTCTCCGGTCAGAGCGTTGTACACTTGGCAGAGCGTTGCGCATGCACGCCCCCGCCTCAGCACTACCCGTTTGCACGTAAGCGGCACTCGCATAAAGAGGAAATTGTTTTGCACTCCTCGCAGTCCTGTCGTACTATTCGCATAGTATACTGTTTTAACGGCTTGCGAAACCCTGAAACGGAAACGAGGTGGTCCCCATGCGACACGCGCCCCCCCTGCCGATACGCGTTCTGGGTGCGCTGGGAATCGTGCTTCTGTACTCCGTTCTGGCCGGATGCGGAAACACAGACCCCATCCGTGTCGGCTTCTCCGGCCCGCTGGAAGGCAAATACTCAGACCTCGGCATCCACGGTCGCTACGGGGTACAGTTGTGCGTGGAGCACATCAATGCGGCGGGCGGCATCGGCGGACGGCAGATAGACCTCATCGTCCGTCACGACGGCGAAACAGAAGCAGACGCCGTGGCTGCCAATGCGGAACTCATGCAGGAAAACGTGGTCGCCATCATCGGCCACATGACCAGCCAGCAATCCATGGCAGCAACAGCCGCGCTCAAGGGCACCGACCTGCCGCTGGTTTCCCCCACCACCAGCACGCACCTGCTCTCCGGCATCCGCGACAACTTCTTCCGCGTCATCTCCCAGAGCGACGACTGGGCGATCAGCCTCGCCGACTATGCCGTACAGCAGCACAATGTCCGGCGTGTCTTCATCGTCTACGATACGGACAACCGTGCCTATACAGAAACCTTCAGCAACGCCTATGCAGAACGGTTCCGCAGCCACGGCGGAGAAATAGCCGCCACCGTCACCATTGTCTCCAGCCGCATGGCGGAGTGGGACAACGTGCTCCACGCCATCCGCGCCTCCGGGCCGGACTCCCTGTTCATGGCCTTATCCGCACGCGATACGGCCAGCCTTGCCCAGTCGCTGTATCAGGCAGGAATCCACCTGCCGCTGTACAGCTCCCCATGGGCCTACACCTCAGACCTTGTTTCCGGCGCAGGCAGACACATAGAAGGCCTCACCGCCAGCATCAGCTACGACCCCAACAGCCAGCGGCCGGAATACGTCCGCTTCCGCGAGCAATACAAGCAGCGTTTCGGCTGGGAACCCAATTTCGCCGCCGCCTACGGCTATGAGGCCATGCAGGCCCTTGCAGCCGCCCTGCAAAAGACAGGCGGCAAGCGGCAGGGCCTCATGGAGGCGCTCACCTCGCTGGGCAGGCAAAACGGCATCATCAGCGAATTTGAGATAGACCCCTACGGCGACGTGCAGCGCCCCCCCCTCATCCTGACCATCCGCAACGGCAGCATGACGAGTGCCCAATGAAGGAATCCCGCGCACAACTCCCCTCCCTCGTCCAGCTGACAAGCAGCAGGCTGCTCCTGTGGGGCACCCTGTTGTGCGTCATCTCGGTGGCCGTGCTCGGTTCATTCTTTTTTTTCATCGCCCGGAGCGAATTCGAAAAACGCAGTGAGGCCATATCCGCCACGCTGGCAAAATACGTGGAAAACTACGTGGAAGGTGCCCTGACCACACTGCACCACACGGGGTTTGAACTGGAAATGCTGCCCGGAGCAACACAGGAGCAGTCCACCCAGTCCCTGCGGCGCGCGTGGGAGGCAAACCCGCGGTTCTCCCGCCTGCTGCTCATAGACGCAGAGCGCATCATTGTCGCCAGCGTTCCCACCGGACGTTCCAATGTAGATTTCGCCATCCCCCTCCAGATGCTGGAAGGCAAAAACATGATGCAGGGACGCCCGGTCCCGCTGGAAGACGGCAAGGGCATGGTGGTGCACCTCGCCCATAAAATGAGTGACGGTAGACTCCTCGTGGGCGCACTCAAGCTTAACGACATACAGTTGCACATAGCGGGGCTCCAGCCCTCCAAGGGCGAAACCGTCATCCTCACAGACGCGTGGGGCACGGTCATGGCGCATCCGGAAAAACGCGTCATGCAGCAGCAGGAGAACATAGGCAACCTGCCCTTTTACGGTCCCGGCAGCATAGGCGGCGAAAGCATCTTCATCCATCTGCACGGGCAGTCATATCTCGCATCCGCCACCTCCATTCCGTCCATCCAGTGGGTACTCATCTTCACTACCCCCTCATCGGCTGTCTATGCAGAAACCATGCGCTCCCTCTCATGGTTCATCTTCTTCCTGCTCGTGCTTTACACGGTCTTCGCCGTTCTGGTGGGGGCAGAAATGCGCCGCAACATCCTGCGCCCCTTCTCGGAACTCACCGCCTCCATGCGCCGCCTTGCCGGGGGCGATTTCTCCATAGACGAGAACCGCACAGACACCTTTGAGGAACTGGCATCGCTCCGCAGCACCTTCACCCACATGGTCAGGCAACTGCAGAACCGCGAAACAGACCTCAAAAAAACCCGCCTGTACATCAAGAATATCATCGACTCCATGCCCTCCATCATCATCGGGCTGAACGAATCCTATCAGGTCACGCACATGAATCAGGCTGCCGAAGAATGGATGGGACTCCGCGAAGAAGAGGCGCGCGGACGCCTCATCACGCAGGTCTATCCCCCACTGTCCGGCTATCTGGAAGACATCATGCGTGCGCAGGATGAACGCAGCCCCAAGCTGCTGGAAAAACAGGCCGCCAACGACGGCGACATGGTGCAATACCACGATGTGCTCATCTATCCCCTCGCCAGCAACGGCATGCAGGGCGTGGTGCTGCGTGTGGACGACGTGACCCGCCGCGTGCGTATGGAAGAAATGATGGTGCAGACGGAAAAGATGATGTCCGTGGGCGGACTCGCTGCGGGCATGGCGCACGAGATAAACAACCCGCTGGGGGCCATTCTGCAGGGTGCGCAGAACATAGAGCGCAGGCTGTCGGAAGACCTACCCGCCAACCGCACGGCAGCGGAAAAGGTGGGCTGCCCGCTGGAATGCATCCGCGCCTATCTTAAGGAACGACAGATTCTGGTCTTTCTGGAAGGCATCCGCGAATCAGGCACCCGCGCCGCAAGCATCGTGGCGAACATGCTCGACTTTTCCAGAAGCAGCGAATCTCGCCGCTCCACGGTGGACATGCACAAATCTCTGGACCGCACGGTAGAACTGGCCGCCAACGACTACGACCTGAAAAAACGCTACGACTTCCGCTCCATCGCCATCATCCGGGATTACGACCCCAACCTGCGGGAAATCATCTGCTCTGCCAGCGAGATAGAACAGGTTATCCTGAATCTGCTGCGCAACGCGGCGCAGGCCATGCAGGGCAAATCCTATGATCAGGGCGGCCCGTGCATCACCATCCGCACACGGCAGGAATCGCAATGCATCCGCATAGACGTGGAAGACAACGGCCCCGGCATGAGCGAATCGGTCCGCAAGCGCGTGTTCGAACCCTTCTTCACCACCAAGGAGATAGGCGTGGGCACGGGATTGGGGCTTTCCGTCTCCTATTTCATCATCAAAGAGAACCACAACGGCAGCTTCGACGTGGCCTCCACGCAGGGATTCGGCACCCGGTTCACCATCCGCCTGCCCAACGACCCTACGAACATCACCGCCTGCGCCCTGCAGGAATAACTGCTCCGCAAAGAAAATACGCTGTTCTCAGAACCCTGCTTCCAGCGGCGGCCACACCAGCCAGTCTCCCCGGTCTGCGGCACGCGCCGGTGCTTCGCCGCAAGCAGGCGGCGCAAGACGCACCGTGCGCCCGGCAGACACAAGCCGCCCCTGTGCCAGCCATTGCAGGGCCTGCGGGTATATCCGGTGCTCCATGGCATGAATGCGCTCTTTCAGCGCCTCCACATCCTCCTCCGGGTTCAGCGGCACGGCAGCCTGAATAATAACCGGACCATGGTCCATCTTCTCTTCCACAAAATGCACGGTGCAGCCTGTAATCTTCACGCCGTAGGCATGGGCGTCCGCAGCCCCGCGCACTCCCGGAAAAGCAGGCAGAACGGCGGGATGAATATTCACCACCCTTCCGGCAAAGGCGTTCAGAAACAGCGGCGTGAGCAGCCGCATGTAGCCCGCCAGCACCACCGCGTCCGCCCCCGCTTCCCGTATGGCGGCCACCATGGCGGCATCAAAACTCTCCCTGTCCGGAAAATCCCCGTGGGGCAGGCACAGATGCGGCACCCCCGCCTGCGCGGCCCGTTGCAGGGCATACGCGTCGGGCCTGTTGCACAGCACAAGGCGCACGTCCACATCCAGAACGCCCGCAGCCGCCTTGTCCAGTATGGATTGCAGGTTGGACCCGTTGCCCGAAGCCAGCACCGCCACACGTAATGCCATGTTCCGCCTCCCGAAACCAAGTTGAAAAAACGGCGGGGCAGGATGCACCCTACCCCGCCGGAAACGTCCGTCCGCGCACAGGCTCTGTGCGCCGGATTTCTACAGATGCTTTTCCAGTTCCGCCACCAGCGCGGGAATGGTGTAGTCTTCCGGCTGTATGTCCGGAGTAAAGCCGTAGCTTTCCAGCGTCTTGGCGGTAATGGGGCCAATGCTCGCCAGCTTCACGGTCGCCCTGTGCTTTTTGATGATATCCGGCTCCACCAGCGCGAAAAAGTTATCCACGGTGGAAGAGGAGCCAAAGGTCACACAGTGCAACTCTCCCGCTTCCAGCATCTTCAGCACGGTGTCGCGCTTCTCGCCTGCGGGAACGGTTTCGTACACGGGCAGAATATCCACCACGGCTCCGGCCTTGCGCAGTTCTTCGGGCAATACCTCGCGGGCTTCCAGCGCACGGGGCAGAAGCACCTTGCAGCCGTTCATGCCGCGCTCAAGCAACCCCTTGACCACGCCTTCCGCCACGTACTTCTCCGGAATAAAGTCAGGCTCCACACCCTTCTCACGCAGAATATCCGCCGTGGCAGGCCCTATGGCCGCCACCTTGGCCCTGCCCAGCGCACGGGTGTCCAGCCCAAGGTGAGCCATCTGCAGCCAGAAGTGCTTCACCCCGTTCACAGAGGTAAAAATCAGCCATTCGTATTCGGCAATACGGCGTATGGCGTCATGCACGGCCGTGTAATCGGCCAGCGGCGTAATCTCAATGGTGGGAAACTGCACCACGTTGGCTCCCAGCTTGCGCAGTTGCGCCGCCATGCCGCTTGCCTGTTCGCGCGCGCGGGTCACCACCACGCCCTTGCCCAGCAGGGGCAGTTGCTCAAACCAGTTCAACCGCTCGCGCAGGTTCACCACGCCGCCCACCACAATAAGCGAAGGCGAGGTAAAACCCTGTGCCGGACCCTCCACAGGCAGCTTCTCAATGGTCGATGCCATGGAGCGGTGTTTTGTGGTGGTGCCCCAGTGCACCAGCGCAGCGGGGGTGTTCGGGGCCATGCCATGCTTGATGAGCTGCTCGGAAATATGGGGCAGGTTCTTCATGCCCATAAAGAACACCAGTGTGGACGTGCCCTTGGCAAGGGCTTCCCAGTTGTGCGCAGAATCCGGCTTGTCCGGGTTCTCGTGCCCGGTGATAAAGGCCACGGAAGAGGCGTAATCGCGGTGGGTAAGCGGAATGCCCGCATAGGCGGGACCGGCAATGGCCGAGGTAATGCCGGGAATCTCCTCAAAAGGCACTCCCGCGTCCAGAAGCTCTTCCGCCTCTTCGCCGCCGCGCCCGAACATGTAGGGGTCGCCGCCTTTCAGCCGCGCCACGGTCTTGCCTTCCTTGGCCTTCTCCACAATAAGGGCGTTTATGCCTTCCTGCGACAGGGTATGGTCGCCGCCCTTCTTGCCCACGTAGATAATCTCCGCGCCGGGCTTTGCAAAATCCAGAAAATCGCTGTTGGCCAGATAGTCATAGACAATAACATCCGCCTCGCTCAGCACATCGCGGGCCTTTATGGTCAGCAGTCCGGGATCACCCGGTCCGGCTCCTATCAGATAAACCTTCATCGCTCCTCCGTATTGCGACCGGCTACGCTTTGGCCGGTGTGTACTTCGTTTCAAATTCGGTGCAGGAAAGCATTAAGGGGCTTATCTTCCACACCTGAGAAGCCGTCTTCTTACGCACATCTTTGAAAATTCTTTTGAACAAAAAATACAGTGAGTGAGAAATAACCACAGCATTTTTATCGGCGGTGCTCAAGTCGTGCACGAAAACAAACTCATCGTTTCGCTTTCCAGACTTCCATTCCGCTGCCATCCCCATCCGGGCTGCCAGCGTATCCAGAACTTCACACGAGCAGTAGTACTTTCCCGGCAGGGCGAACTCTTCCCGCACATGCTTCAGCAGAGCATTCAGCCGCCATGCACGCAATTCCTCCGGCAGAGGCCCGGCAAGAATATCCTGCTTTTTGTATCCGGAATCCTTCAATTTTCGTTTATACAACCGCAGGGTATACTCCCATGTGCGCAAAATGCTTTTCATCTCAACAAAGGTCATAGCGCCCTGCGCTGCAAGCACCGCGTCACAGGATTTCGGCTTATCGTTAACCCCTGCAAACACCTTGTCCTTCACGGCGTCAAAATCCACCACAGCAACGGAAGACTGCGGGCAGCACGAATGCGCAAGCTCACCCAGTCGCCGCACATCGGCCAGACCGCAGGCAACCGCCGCATCAAGCAGCGCATCAGGATTCATCATCCCACACCTTGAGCAGTTGAATGCGCTCCATGGGGTCGGTCATCAAGGGCAAAATCCGGTCCAGATCAGGCGAATCATCCACGGTAATCTGCGCATGGTCGCCCTTGCGCTCCGCAAGGCAGAAGGCAGCCTTGTCCTTTATCCGTTGGTCGGAAAAGACCTTCAAGGCTTGCAGCATATAGGGCGTGTGGGTGGTCACAACGATTGTTGCGCCCAGTTCCTCTACGCAGCGGACCAGCAGGTCGGCGTAGATGAGTTGCCAGTGCGGGTGCATGTGGCTTTCCGGTTCATCAAAAATGGATATGGCGTCACTCGCTACCCAACCATTTTCAAGAAGCTTACCTAAAATAGAAAGCCCAAGTTGTCCTGATGCTGTATTTTTAATGTCAATTTTTCTTTCGCCATCAGACGTACTTTCAATAAAAACAGGTGGTGATGCTGTTAAGTCGATATGTCCACGGCAAGCTTTGTACAAATCTTGCGCGATACGCTCTTGTATCTCAGTGATATTTTGACGTTTAGAAATCAATTTCACATACACGTCATTCATTGCGAAGGGATATTCTATCCTTAATCCAGAAATATCACGACTTGCATAGCTTTGTACTTGCTGAAATAGACGAGATAGATGCGCAACGAATGGTGTCTCAATCAAGAATGCTGCTTTGATTGGTATCTCTGATTCGCTGTTGATATAAGTTTTAGGAATACTATACCTATTTGCTATTCTACTAAGTTCAAAATCTGGCCCATTTGTCTTGAGGAAAGTGTTTGCCCCCTCGTCAGCCTGCCCCAAAATATTATCTAAAAGAGGAAAAATGTTACGCTCCCCGAACTGGCCGGGTTTGTAATCGTTTGAGTGAAAAATCGTACAGTTAACTAAAGCCAGCAACAGCTTCCCCACCGTGCTCTTGCCCGTAGCATTATACCCCGTAATGACTGTAAGTCCCGGCAGGGGGATGGTGGAGTCGCGAAGCACTCCCCATTTTTTTATCTGAAGCTCCATGCAGAACCTCCTAGGGCTACGAACCTGAAAAACGCTGCCAACAAACCTACGGATACCTCGGCGTCTCCGCCAACTCCTTCAAATACACTTCTATGCCCGCCTCGCGCATACGGTCATTCTGCCTGCGCCACTTGACGAGCACCGGCTCCGGCAACCCCGTATTGGTACAGGGGTATGCCTCGCATTGGAAGCAGAATTCCACACCCCGCGCCGTTGTACAGGCCATAACATTGCAGCTTGGCAGGCACACCCGCGTGCCGGAACGGCATCCGCCGCAGCGGTCCTGCGCAAACGATTCCAGCACCAGCCGGAACTGAGCATACTCCGCCAGCGCGGGGTTTATGGACTGCAACCGCGCCGCATAGGCATGAAAGTTCTCACCCAGCAGACCCATAAGCTCCCGCGCAAGCCCCACAACACGCCCTTCCGAGCAGGAGACACACCGGGAACAGTCCAGCCCGCAGGGGGCCACCAGATGGCGCGGAGCCACAGGCGCGGCATTCACACAAGGGGCCTTCTCAGGGCCGGAACGTTCCGGCGCAGCGGTGTCGTGCATAACAGTAACTCCGGACAGGCAACGGGGCAGATTGCAATTGCAGGCCTCAAATCACATCGGGCCACATCAGTAAAAACCGCGCCACATCATAATACACAGGCGGCCCGCATCAGCAGGCCGCCTGTCGTCTCAGCATATCCTTACGCGTCCATGGCATCACGGAACCGCTTCTGCAACTTGAGCAGCGTCTCCATGGTCGCTTCCAGTTCCGTAGCACGGTCCTTTTCTTTCTGCACAATCTCAGCAGGTGCCTTGGCAACAAAGCTCTCATTGCGCAACTTACCGGTAACCTGCTTCAAATCCTTCTCCACCTTGCCTATTTCCTTCTCCAGACGCGCCACTTCATCTTCAAAGTTCACATGGCCGGAAAGGGGCAAAATGATTTCATTGCCCGCCACCACAGCAGAGGCAGAAGCCTTGGGAGCCTGCACATCCCCTCCCAGTGTCACGCTGCCGATGCGCGCAAGAAACTGCATCAGCTCCGTGTTGGCGTCAAACAGTCTGGCCGCTTCGTCAGAAGCGGTACGGATAAGCATGTCCATTCTGGCGGAAGGCGAAATGTTCAACTCCGCCTTTATGGTGCGCACAGCCACAATAACGTTCTGCACCATCTCCATGGAGGCTTCGGCAGAAGCGTCCGCGCACTCCGGGCGCATCGCGGGGAAAGGCATGGTCGCAATATCGCGGTTTTCAATCCCCGGCAGCACCGCCCATACCTCAGCCGTTATAAACGGCATCACCGGATGCAGCAGCACCATCATTTCCTGCAATACGGTCCAGAGCACAAAGCGGGCTTCCTTTTCCCGTTCGCCGCCTGCGCGCATATCCGGCTTTATTAATTCCAGATACCAGTCACAAAACTCGTTCCATATGAACTTATAATGGTTCTGGGCCACCTCGTTGAACTGGTAGCCTTCCGTGGCAGCGGCGGTGCTCTGCTTCAGCCCCTCAAGCCGCGAAAGAATCCACTTGTGGTGCAGGGCAACCTTGCTCAGGTCCACCGGCTCCGGCGCGGTTTCCGGCAGGTTCATCAGGGCAAAACGGGCCGCGTTCCAAATCTTGTTGCAGAAATGGCGGTAGCCTTCAATACGCGCTTCAGAAAGCTTGATATCACGCCCCATGGCGGCAAAGGACGTAAGGGTAAAGCGCAGGGAGTCGCACCCGTACTTGTCAATCATCTCCACAGGATCAATGACGTTGCCCGTAGACTTGGACATCTTCTTGCCGTGCTCGTCCCGCACAAGAGCGTGGATATACACATGCTTGAAGGGCACCTCGTCCATGAACTGCAGCCCCATCATCATCATGCGCGCCACCCAGAAGAACAGGATGTCAAACCCCGTCACCAGCACAGAGGTGGGATAATAGCGGGCAAGCTCCTGCGTCTTTTCAGGCCAGCCCATGG
Organism: Desulfovibrio psychrotolerans; assembly: GCF_013340305.1. Lineage (NCBI taxonomy): Bacteria > Pseudomonadati > Thermodesulfobacteriota > Desulfovibrionia > Desulfovibrionales > Desulfovibrionaceae > Desulfovibrio > Desulfovibrio psychrotolerans. Next base: position 91,911 of record NZ_BLVP01000002.1, on the reverse strand, counting down.
TGGAAAAAGGCCACAGGGCCGATGAGAACCACGTATCCAGCACGTCCTCGTCCTGCGTAAGCCGTGTGCTGCCGCAGGAGCAGGCTTCGGGAGCCTCATTATCCACAATCAACTCGCCGCAGTCGGCGCAGGTCCATGCGGGAATCCGGTGTCCCCACCATATCTGGCGCGATATGCACCAGTCGCGGATGTTATCCAGCCAGTGGTTGTAGGTCTTTATCCACGTTTCGGGAAAAATCTGGGTCAGTTCCGGCACCGCGGCCTTGGCGCGCGGCGCAAGACGGGTCATGGCCACGAACCACTGAGTGGAAACATACGGCTCCACCACGGTCTTGCAGCGGTAGCAATGCCCAACGTTGTGGTCGTGCTCCTCTATGCGGTCAAGGAACCCTCCCTCCCGCAACGCGGCAAGCACCTTCACCCGCGCCTCAGGGCAGGTCAGCCCTGCGTAGTTGGCACCTGCAAGCTCGTTGAGCGTCCCGTCGTCATTAAGAATATTAATGATTTCCAGCCCGTGCTTGCGGCCCAGTTCCCAGTCGTTGTGGTCATGGGCGGGGGTCACCTTCAGGCAGCCGGTGCCGAACTCCACCTCCACATACTTGTCGCCGATGATACGCAGCTTGCGGTTCACCAGCGGCAGAACAACATGCTGGCCGATAAGGTGCGCAAACCGTTCGTCTTCAGGATTCACGGCCACCGCCGTATCCGCCAGCATGGTTTCGGGCCGGGTAGTCGCCACGGTCAGGTAGCCGGAACCGTCTTCCAGCGGATACTTGATGTAGTGCAGGGCGCCCTTCTCCGGGCTGTGGTCCACTTCGTCATCGGCAAGCGCGGTATGGCAGCGCGGGCACCAGTTGATGATGTAGTCGCCCTTGTAGATGAGCCCCTGACGATACAGCTCCACAAACACCTTGCGCACCGCGCGGGAAAGCCCTTCGTCCATGGTAAAGCGTTCGCGCGTCCAGTCCACAGAGGCGCCCATCTTGCGCACCTGATTGAGAATACGGTTGCCGTAGTCCTCGCGCCATTCCCATACGCGCTCTATGAACTTCTCGCGCCCGAGATCGTGGCGTCCCTTGCCTTCCTTGGCAAGCTGGCGTTCCACCACGTTCTGCGTGGCAATACCCGCATGGTCGGTGCCGGGCACCCACAGCACATTTTTGCCCCGCTGCCGCTGGTAACGGCAGAGAATGTCCTGCAAGGTCAGGTTCAGGGCATGCCCCATGTGCAGAGCACCGGTCACGTTGGGCGGCGGAATGACAATGGAAAAGGGTTCCCCATCTGCCTGCGGGTCGGGTGTGAACACCTTGTTCTCTTCCCAGTGGCTGCGCCACCTGCTTTCAACATCCTGAGGCTCGTATCCCTTGGGGAGCGCGTTTTCCGACATGAGTTTCTCCAAAAACGTGGTATTGCTATGCGTTGCCCCGGCAGGTACACCTGTGGGGCACGTTTCGGTTTGCGTTAAACGGCATCGATTGCTAGGATGCCGGGTTCCGGACAGGTTCCGGACAAATTCCGAAAAGGTTCCATCCGGTTTCCAGCCGGATTCCGGCCGGGTTCCACTGAAAAGTTACGCCGATGCATTGCCCGCGCCCGTTGCGTCATCCGGAAAAACGACCCGGCGCACCGCCGCAGCAACCGTTGCACACATCGGCACCCTGCGGCAAAAAAACAGGCAACGCCCGTCGCACCCGCCGCCCGCACAAGTGCGATAGCACAGCGCGCCCGGATTCGCCAGACGGACACACTACTGAGCGGTATAACAATGTCAAGCATCTACATATTATGGGACGAATCCCACATCTGGGGCCTGCTGGTCTGGCGGGCCATAGAGGCCATGCAACTGCCCTACCGCATCGTGCGGGGGCAAGAAATAGCCCACGGGCTGCTTTCTGGCAAGACGCCGGAATCGCGCCCCGCGCTTCTGCTTGTGCCAGGCGGCAACGCGCGGCAGAAGTCGGAGGCTCTGGGGGTAGAGGGCATCCGCGCCATACGCGAATACGTTCGTGAGGGCGGCAGCTATCTAGGATTCTGCGGCGGTGCGGGGCTGGGCCTCAGCAGTGCGGACGGCCTGTGCCTGTGCCCGTGGGGCCGCGCCAAGTTCACGGACCGCATGCAGCATTTCGTGAGCGGGCACATCCATGCCACCCTCCATGCTTCACCGCAGGCCGCGCAACAGGAAACGGCTTCCGTACCGGATACCACGCCCGCCACAGGGTCAGACCTCATCCCTCCGGACCTCGGCCCGTCGCCGCTGGTCCCCATCTGGTGGCCCGCCCGTTTCGCGCCGGAAACAGGCACAGATGTGCAGGTGCTCGCCAGCTACGCAGACCCCGGCGAAGATTTCTGGGTGGCCGACCTGCCTCTGGGCACGTTGCCTCCCGGCACCTTCAATGCGTGGGAAGATCTCTATGATATCAAGCTGCGCCCCACCTTCCTCACCGGGCAGCCCTGCGTGCTCTCCGGCGCAATGGGCAGCGGCCGCTATGTGCTCAGTTACACGCATCTGGAAACGCCGGATTCCCCGGAAGCCAACCGCTGGCTGGCCCACATCATCAGCGTGCTGAGCAAAAACGCCTTCTGCCCGCAGGGGCTCACCTCCCCCACGCACACGGTGCCGCCGTGGAACCCATCCCAAGCCCCCATGGTATGGACCGACCCCGCCCTTGCCGAGGCCCGCGCCATTTTCGAAGACATCGTCACCATAGGCAAAAACCACTGCCTGTTCTTCCAGCGCAACGCATGGCTCATCGGCTGGCGCGCGGGCATCCCCGGAGCCAACCTGAACAACCTCTACTGCGCCATCTGCTCCGTCGTATCCACCCCGCCCACCAAAGCGGCACTGGACTACTGGAACAGCGTATCCGATGCCTTCCTGACCAAGCTCCGCCTGTTCCATGAAGGCGTGCGCGGCTATCTACTTGCAGAGCGTCTCGCCATGACCCTCTCCAAAACCTTCCCGGAAACAGTCTCCCACGCGTCGCTCAAAAACCAGCGCGCCGCCCTGTTCGGCCCGCCCATGGCCAGCGGCGGCCTGTATCTGGAACTGCTGGATACCATAGATACGGTCATGTACCTGCTGCTGCCGGGCGCATCTCCCCAGTATAGCGGCGAGAAACCGTAACCGCCTTAAACCATCTTCGCATGAAAAACGTTCAGAAAGGGCAACACGCAGACCGCAAAAAGTGTTCAGGCTCCGTTCACATGATCATGCGCAGACACACGCCCACTATCCCAACCTGACGCAGCAGCGCACACAGCGCTTTTTTAACTGTCCCGTAACACCTTTCACCTTGCCCAACCACCGCGCGCAGGCATAGTATCCGGGCAGTCTGTTCCTTCAAGAGACAGGAGAACTCACATGAAAAAAATGCTCATCCTCGTGAGCGTGCTCGGTGTCATTCTGGCGGGCCTCGTCATCGCCACCGTCATGTCCATAAACCCCATCATCGTCCGGGCGGTAAACACCGTCGGCCCCAAGGTGCTGCTCACAGAGGTGAGCCTGCGCAGGGCGGATGTCTCGTTCCTCTCCGGTTCCGGCAGGTTGGAACGCCTCATAGTGGGCAGCCCCCGGGGCTTCGCCGCTCCCCAGACCATGAAGCTGCGCGTTGTGGAAGTGAAGCTGGATACCTCCACGGTCACCAAGGACGTCGTCATCATAGAACGGGTGCTCATCGAAGAACCGGAACTCACCTATGAGCAATCCGGCAAAACAGACAACTTCACCGCCCTGCTCAACAACGTGCGCCAGACTGTGGGCGGCGAAGAAAGCACTTCTCAAAACGCCACCCCCGGTTCCGCACAGACCCAGCCAGCCAAAAAGGTCATCATCAAAGACCTACGCATCACCGGTGCCAAGGCAAACATGGCCCTCACCGCTCTGGGCGGGCAGGGGCTCACCCTCACCCTGCCGGATATCCACCTGACAAACATTGGTGAAGAGTCCGGCGGCGCAACCCCTGCCGAGGCCGTGCAGCAGATTCTGGACACCCTGAGCGGACAGATGAACGTGGCGGTTTCCGGTGCGCTGCAAGATTCCCTCAAGCAGATGCAGGACGCCGCCAAGGGTGCGGCAGCCCCCCTCCTGAAGGACGGGCAGGGCAACGTGCTGGACAAGGCCGGTTCCGGCCTGAAAAAGATATTCGAATAGCCCGTCGCACGGCGGCATAAAGCGGACGGGCCGGAAGGCATAACCTCCCGGCCCGTCGCAACCACAACAACAAACCACTCAGGAGGAGGAGCGTTTCCGCCCATGGCGGCGGCTCCCCCGTGTATGTAACCGCGCACAGCGCGGATGACATGCCTTTTCCGCCTCGCCCGCAGCACTACCGGGGCCAGGATCATCGAACAACGGAGCAGGAAAGGGCAGACAGGGGGGGATGAGCCGCGGCTCACACCGCGCGAAAAGTCTCCTTCCGGAGCACACAAAGGCAGGAAAAGGTTGGATTTCGGGCGCAATAGCGCCTTTATGGTCCACTCTGTCCTTTTACCTGAGAGTTTCACCGCTAACTGGGATGCGGCTTGCTCCTTCGGTGCTCCCCACTGGGAAGGGGAGACTCTCCAGAGGCTCGTCCGTACAGCAGTCCTTTCGCCTGAAAGAGTTACATCTTCGGCGCCTTCCGCCCCGCTTGCGCGGGCGAAGGTCTCTCCTGCCGCCGTCATTCGAGATCCATATGTTGAGGCACACCCCCTCTACCTGTCCGGGCGGGAAAAGGCAACAAGAAAACTGTGCGCACGGTGAATCCCGCTGCAACCTCTTCAAATGCTGCCTGTTTCCGTCTCAGCGCAGCCGCTCCGCAAGCGCTGCCACATCGGTCACAGGCCGGGAACAGGCGTAGTTCTCGCACAGGTAGGCAGTGGCAACGCCGTCCACCGGCTCAAGATACCGCGTAAAGGGCACCACCTGCGCAAGCGCTTCCGGGTCGTCGGCATTGCGAAAATGCAAAGTCAGGTCCGGCGCAAAGGGAGCATCCACAGCCCGCAGCATCGCCTCGGTACGTGGTGTGTCGGGCTGCCCGGTCACCACCACGGCGCGCCCGCCCCCTTCCATGCCATCCACCCCGCACAAAAACATGGCAAAGGCAGAAGGCATATGCCGCACCTGCTGCGCAAAAGCCTGCGCCAGCATGTCCGCACGCTCGTCCATATCCGGCCTGCCCAGCAGCCGCGCAAGACGCAGCAGATTCAGCAGGCTCATGGAATTGCCGGATGGCAACGCCCCGTCCACAGCCTCCATACTCCGCACAGGCAACGGGTCGGCATCCGCGGCGGCAAGATAATACCCGCCTTCCCGGTCTGCGAACACCGCCTCCTGCCGTTCCTGAAGCCGCAGGGCCTCCGCCAGCCAGCGCGGTTCGTGCGTGGCCTGATACAGCTCAATAAGCCCGTGGATGAAAAAGGCGTAATCGTCCAGCATGCCAGCAATGCCCGCCTCGCCGTCCCTGTAACGGTGCAGCAGACCGCCCTCTTCCGTCCGCAACCGGCCCAGCACAAACAACGCCGCGCGCGATGCCGCCTCAGCGTACTGCGGCGCATCAAAGGCGCGTGCGCCACGGGCCAGCGCCCCTATCATCAGCCCGTTCCAGTCCGTAAGCACCTTATCGTCCACATGGGGCCGGGCACGCTTTTCCCGCAGGGCGTACAAATGGGCCCGCACCGCCTCAAGCCGCACAGCCAGCTCCTCCGCCGTGCATCCCAGCGTTGCCGCCCAGTCCGCTACAGAACGGGTACGATGCACAATGTTGCGCCCCGTGGCCCTTCCCGTGGCCTCTTCGGCAAAATTCCCCCCGTCCCGCAGCCCGAACACCCGCACGGCCAGTTCTGCCAGATCATCAGGCAGCCCGGCACGCACCTCTTCCAGCGTAAAGGTGTAGAACCACCCCTCCTCATGCTCTCCCCGGTCCGTCAGGCTGTCCGCGTCCTCGGCGGAGCGGAACCCCCCGCCCCCGTCCGTCATGTCACGCAGCACGTAGGCAAACACCTCCTCCGCCGTGCGCCGGAACAAGTCGTTTCCCGTGGCCTGCCAGCCCTCCGTATAGGCCCACGCCAGCATGGCCTGGTCATACAGCATCTTCTCAAAGTGGGGCAGCAACCAGCGGGCATCGGTGGAGTAGCGATGAAATCCGTACCCCACATGGTCATACAGCCCGCCCATGCGCATGGCCTCCAGCGTCTTGCTCACCATGGCAAGCAGCGGTGCCCCCGCCTCCGTCCCCTTCTCCCGGCGCAGCGTCCACGCGCGGCGCAGCAGAAGCAGAAGATTGTGCGGCGAAGGAAATTTGGGCGCCTCTCCAAACCCGCCGTTCGCAGTGTCAAACCGCCCCGCAAGCGCTTCAGCGGCCTGCCGCACAGCGGATGCGTCAGGGCGCGCAGCGCGGGAACCGGAAGCATCAGAACCCGACGCACCGGAACCGGCATGCCCCGCCCCGGAACGCATATGGCCCAGAATACTCGCCGCAGAAGCAAGCACGTCATCCCGGCTGTTCATCCACAGGTCGCGCACGCGCGGCACAAGGTCCAGCATCCCCATGCGCCCCTGCCGCGATGCACGGGGCAGATAGGTGCCCGCGAAAAAAGGCGCCCTGTCCGGAGTCATGATAATGGTCAGCGGCCAGCCGCCCCTTCCGGTCAGCATATGGCAGGCGTTCATGTACACGGCGTCTATGTCCGGGCGTTCTTCCCGGTCCACCTTTATGTTCACAAACGCCTCATTCATCAGCGCCGCCACCTCGGCATCCTCAAAGGATTCATGAGCCATCACGTGGCACCAGTGGCAGGTGGAATAGCCTATGGAAAGAAACACCGGCCTGTCCCTCCGTCGGGCAAGGGCAAAGGCGTCCTCTCCCCACGGATGCCAGTCCACGGGGTTATGGGCGTGTTGCAGAAGATAGGGGCTTTTCTCGCGCGCAAGCGCGTTGGGGGCAACAGAGGATATATCGTTCATGGCGGCCTCCGGCATTCGGGTTACGAACAGGCCGGAAAGCCACAGGCGTGCCGGCGTTGTCCGGGCCTGCCTGTCGTATGGAATGTTCCGTATCGCAGGCCCGTGGGCAAGGGCGACAGGCGTAAGGTGAACCTGCCCCGGAACATCTGCGCCAAAGCACGGCGCAGATAATGAGCGGTTCACGGCATCGCAGCATATCGCCGTATCCCAAGCCAGCTACGGAGCGGTGGCTGTCGCACCCTCTTCAGGAGCGCGGAATGCGCCACCCATCAGATAGTAGACCAGCTTGGCGGTTTCGAGGATCACCGACCGCGCACCATCCTGCGATGTCCACCACCGTTCCGGGAACGGTTCATAGGCCGTGCCGCACACCAGCACCTCCCATCCCGGCAGCGCGCGTCTGAACATCATCCGCGCGCGCATGACATGATAGGGCGATGTCACCACAATAAGCCTCCCCGGTCCCGGCCCCAGCAGCGCGGAGATGGTTTCCGCCTCCTCCACGGTGCTGCGCAACTCCTGTCCGTACGTGCGCACCGCCTCATCGGGCACGCCGTGCGCGGTAAGGATACGCCGGTACACCGCATCCTGCTCGGCAAGCTCAAAACCGTACCGCATGACCATCCTGTCCTCTTCGGAGCGGATAACCCTGCCCACGTACACCACGGGAGCAAAGCCTTCTCGGTACAGGTCCGCCGCATGCAGGGGGCGGAAATAGCCGCCCCCCAGCACCACCATGGCGTCTGCCCGCGCGGGCACATCGTCCCTGGTCAGCCACGTTCCGGCAAACAGCAGGCCCGCACCCGCAACCATTGCGCCGAGCAGTGTCAGAGCACCTGTCCACGCAAGCGCAGAGCGGATTGCAGAGCCTGTGCGCCGGGTCATGATCGTGCCACCACTTCCTGCGGATAGATTTCCTCGTATTGTTTCATATAAGACGCAAAGGTGCCCTCGGCAATGGCCTTGCGCGCCCCCCGCACCGTATCGAGGAAATAGGTAAGGTTATGGATGGAATTAAGCCGGAACGAAAGAATTTCCTTGGCCTGAAAAAGATGGCGCAGATACGCCCGGCTGAAGGTCCGGCAGGTGTAGCATGAGCAGTTGGGGTCCAGCGGTCCGTCATCCTCGGCGTATTCCTGCCGCTTTATGTTCACCTTGCCCACAGAGGTATACAGCGTCCCATTGCGCGCATTGCGCGTGGGCAGCACGCAGTCGAACATATCTATGCCCGCGTTTATGCCGTTGATAATGTCCAGCGGCGTCCCCACCCCCATCAGATAACGGGGTTTCTCCGCCGGCAGAAGCGGCGCGCAGTGATAGAGCATCTCCATCATCTCCGGCTTGCTTTCACCCACGGAAAGCCCGCCCAGCGCAAAACCGTCAAAATCCGCCATGCCCGTGAGCTGGGCAATGGAACGCTCCCGCAGGTCCTTGAAGAACCCGCCCTGCGTGATGGCAAAGAGCAGGTTCCCCGCGCTCCCCTGCGGATAAGCATCGCGGCAGCGCCGCGCCCAGCGGGTGGTCAGTTCCAGCGAGCGGGCGGTATAGGCCTTATCCGCCCCGTAGGGCACGCACTCGTCCAGCACCATCATGATGTCGGAATTCAGGTTCCGCTGGATGGAAACCACCTTCTCCGGGGTGAACAGATGCTTGGACCCGTCCAGATGGGAACGGAAGGTAACCCCCTCCTCCTCAATCTTGCGCAGCTCGTTCAGGCTGAAGACCTGAAAGCCGCCGCTGTCCGTGAGAATGGGCTTGCGCCACGCGTTAAATTCATGCAGCCCGCCCCGCCGCGCCACAAGGTCGTCTCCGGGCCGCAGGTACAGGTGGTAGGTGTTGCCGAGAATAATCTCCGCCCCGATATCTTCCAGATCGTCCGGGGCAATGGCCTTCACGCTGCCCACCGTGCCCACGGGCATGAAGATGGGGGTTTGCACCACGCCGTGTGCCGTGTGCAGCACGCCCGTACGGGCCGCTCCGTCCGTTGCCAGTATGCTGAAATCGCCTATGTTTGCCATGGGCGCACCATACCTGCGACCGGGTGCTTTGAAAAGAGCCTTGCCCCGTGCCCCTGCGGTCGGACCAAAAAAAAGTCATTGCAAATGAAAATATCCTTGCCCAAAGCGACAAAAAAATGCAGTACACTAAAACTAGAACCATCACTCTCGTTTACGGGAGAAATACGACAGCTTCAGATACATCGGCCTTGCACCTCAACCTACCGGGAGGCACATATGAGTGAATACACTGTCAAGCGCAACGGCAAGGAAGAATTGGCGTTTTCCGGTGAACTTCTGGTCACGCTGGATGATAGGGAATGGATGGGCGTCACCCCGAACTGGTGGGAGCTCAGCCTGTATAAGACCAGCGTGGGCAAATACATTCTGGCCTCCACGTTCCATGTAAACTACCCCCACCGCCGCAAACTGCACGGTGCCATCTGCTTTTCCTCGGCAGAGGCGGTACGCGAATATCTGGTGCGCGACTGCAACGGCCCCTCCATGATCGCAGAAGCCCTGCTGAACCGCGCTGCCAGAAGGGACGATGCCTTCCGCACCAGACCCCTTGCTCCGTCCAGAAGAGCCCCTGCATCCGGGCATCCGGCCTTTACCTTCGCCCCCCGGCATGGAACCGCAGGATTCCATTCGGGCACGGCATAACCCTGCCCGCCCGATGACACAAAAAAAGCCGGAACCCGCGTTCCGGCTTCAGCATGATGACAAAGAGTTTTGAGTTTTTTCGCCTCCGGCGGGCAGGGAGCTGAGCCCCCTGCACCCCGCATAAGCGAGGTGCATCCGTTTTTGACTTCATACTCGGCTTTACGGAAACCTGTTTTTCGAAAAGACACGGTCTGCCAACTATCTGAGCCGGAACCCGCGTTCCGGCTTTTTAATTGCTGTCCGCAGCGTACAGGGGCAGGCGGCTAGCTGCCCCGCATGTCCTCGATAATGGTGTTCAGCTCCTGCGCCAGACGGGCAAGGTCAGAAACAGCCTGTGCCGATTCCATCATGGCCTGCGCCGTTTCCGTGGAAATGGCGTTTATCTCCTCCACCGACTTGCTTATCTGCTCGCTGGCGGCGGACTGTTCCTCACTTGCGGTGGCAATGGCCCGCACCTGATCAGCCGTGGTTTCCACCATGCCCACAATGGTCTGCAACACCTGCCCGGAACGGCTGGCAAGCTCGGTAGATTCCGCCACCAGTTGCACCGCCTTGTCCGTTGCCGCCGCGTTTGTGCGCGCGCATTCGCGTATGGAGTTTACAGATGCAACCACCTCGCGCGTGGCGGCCATGGTCTTTTCCGCCAGCTTGCGCACCTCGTCCGCCACCACGGCAAATCCGCGCCCGGCGTCGCCCGCGCGGGCAGCCTCAATGGCCGCATTCAGCGCCAGCAGGTTGGTCTGGTCGGCAATATCCTCAATCACGGTGATAATCTGCCCTATGCCCTGCGCCTGCTTGCCCAGCTCACCCATTTCGCGCTTAAGCATTCCGGCCTGTTCCGCCACGGTATTAATCTTTTCCACGGCCAGCCCCACCACACGGGCACCTTCCGCCGCCTGCTGCTGCGCGTCTCCGGCAGATTCGGCCGCCAGCGAGGCGTTCTGGGCCACCTCCAGCACAGAGGCGTTCATCTGGGTCATGGCGGCTGCGGAATCCCCCGTAAGCCTGCGCTGCTCCATAGCACCCGCACTGGACTGCTGTATCTGGGCCGAAAGCTCCTCAGAAGCAGAAGACACCTGCTCAGACACACGTCCCGCCGCATGGGCGGCACGGGTTATGGTCTCGTTCTGCGTCTCCACCAGTGCCTGCTGCCTGCGTATCTCGGTCATGTCGTTGCACAGGGTAAAGGCGCCGATAAGGTTCCCGTCCAGGTCATAGATGGGCGTGGAATCCACCAGCATGTTCACTTCCCGCCCCTTGCGGTTGGTGAACACGGTCTCCACGGCCACATATTCCCGCCGTTCCGCCAGCACCTTGTGCGAAACCGTCTGCCGCCGCTCATCGCCGAACATAAAGCTGCCCAGCACCTGCCCCACATAGCGCGATGCAGGCTCATCCTGTCCCGTAAGCCTGAGCATGGCGGAATTGGTGAACGATATGCGGCACTCCGTGTCCACCACCACGGCGGGGGTGGTCATACCGTTCAGAATCCCCTTGGAAAAGCCCAGTTCGGTTTTCAGCTTCGCCACCATCTCGCCAAGGTTGCGCGAAAGACTGCCCAGTTCGTCCGTGCTGTTCAGCACAAGGTCAGCGTTCAGGTTGCCCTTGCTTATCTGCTCGCTCGCCAGCGCGATATGGCGCACAGGCGCCACAATGGACCGGCGGATGAAAAACAGCACCGCTCCTATAAGCGTCAGCAGCCCGACCACGGATATGGCAATATTTTCATACAACTGCAGGTTTATGGCGGCAATGGTGGGCGATATATCCTGCACCACCACAAGCTCACCGAGTATCGGCTCGGAACTGCCGTGACAGTGGTAGCAGGAAGGCGCGTTGGAAATGCTTGTCACCCGCACAAAAAAAGTGCCGCCGGACTTTTCCATAATATCGCTGGCATGCACATCCTCACGCAGCGCGCGCGCCGTAAGTTCGGAAAAAGCGGCATCGGGCACCACGGCAGAAAGATCTTTGCGTTCCGCAGTGGTGTTGGTGCTGTAAGTAATATTGCCCTTGTAGTTGGTCAGATAGACCGTCATATCCGCATACTTGCCGGACAAAAAGGCAAACTGCTCGCGCGTGCCTTTGTCGTCGCCCACCACCATGGGCTTCTCCACAGAAAGCTGCACCAGTTCAGATGCCTTGGTCATGGACTTGTCCAGTTCCTCCAGCATGGTCACGCGCTGCATGTAGCTGCTCACCCCAACCAACGCCACAAAGACCACAACGGATATGGCAGAAACAAGCAGCGTGGAACGTGCCCCGAGCGAATTGCGTATAAAGGCAGGCATGGCACGCTCCTAGTGGGCACCGCTGTGGATCAGCGGCTTGAATTTAAAGGCTCCCACCCGGCTGGCGTTATGGCAGCTCTCGCACGTGGCAAGTTCGGGCCTTCTGATTATGCTCTCGGGGTCGCCGGTTTGGGCATGCTCAGCCCCCGGCCCGTGGCAGGTTTCACAGCCCACGTCCGCCAGATGCGGCGTGGTTTCATAATTCACAAACCCGCCCTTTCCGTAGCCGGTGGTATGGCATTCATAGCACCCCTCAAGCTCGTGCGGCTTAAGGTCCGATGCCATAACACTCACACTCTTCCACGAATGCGACTTCTTGGAATACTTGGCAAACCGCTCGTATTCCCCCTGATGACATTCCGCGCACGCCTTGGACCCGGCGTACTCCCGGGTTTGCGCCTCTGCGGCAGCCATAACCACAAAAACCAGCAGCACGGCACACAGCGGCACACCCCGGCACGCCCGCACCCTCCGTAAACACCCCTTGCGCATACAACCCCTCACCCGTTGGAGATACAGCGTTTCGGGAACACCCATTCCCGTCCTCCGGCCACGCCTCCCCCATTCCGCATTGCTCTTATCGGCGTGTCTTCCTTTTGCAACAGACCCGCACTAGCGCGAAAAAAATAATCCGTCCAGTTTAACCGGACGGATTGTTTAAGCAGTCAAGATAAAAATAGAGTATCACGTCGCCTTATCAAAAGACTATTGCGGTCTTTTGCTCAATCTCCCCTCACTATCGTTACCGCACCCCGAACAGACGCTATGCAGTGCCCCACCAGTAGAAATGTGTCTCCTGCGGCCACACGGCAGTCCGCCGCCTGTATGACGGACTGTCTGCAGCGTCTCTTCTCCGCGCACCGTTCAAAAAATCTGCGCTGCAAGATGCAAGACCTGTTCAGGCCGGCACCCCAAGTATCTACCGGGCTGTGTACGCTGCCCGGGCATTTCGCAGCAGCGCGGCAGCTCCCCTTGTTATCCGCTGACACAATTTTTCAGCAGTCATACAGGCACACCACCCTGTTCCGTCCCGCATCCTTGGCCTTATACAGGGCCACGTCCGCGCAGTTCAGCGCGCTTTCCAGCAGTGTCGCCCCCACGGTGCTCAGGGCTCCTATATCACTCACCCCCACGCTGACCGTGCAGACAAACCGCACCCCGTCTGCGTTGAACGACATCCCCTCCACAGCCGCGCGTATGCGTTCCGCCAGCCTCGCAGCCTCTTCCCGGTCCGCGTTGGGTGCCACAATGGCAAACTCCTCGCCGCCGTACCGGGCCACAATATCAGACCCCCGCACACTCTTTTGCAGGGTATCGGCAATGGTCGTCAGCACCATATCGCCCACAGCATGACCGTAGCTGTCATTCACGCGTTTAAAGTGGTCCACGTCAAGCATCAGGCAGCCGCAGGGCGCGCCGCCACGCCTGCACACGTCCACCAGCTTCTCCCCGGCAGACATCAGGTGTCTGCGGTTATACACCCCCGTCAGCTGGTCGGTAATTGCCACCCGCTCCAGCTCCTCAATGGTGGACACAACCTTTGCGTTCATCTCGCAGAACGATTCATACAACTCAGCAATCTCGGCGGGCGCGCGGTCCAGTTCCGGCAGACAGCACTCCCTGTCATACTCGCCCCTCGCCATACTCCGTGAAAAATCGACAATAGAATACAAGGGCTGTTCAATAGACCGCGTAAACCGCATAAGCAGCGGCGTTATCAACGCCAGACACACGGCACTTATACCGCCCACCATCCACAAAAACCGGTAAAACCCACCCAACACGGCATCCAGCGGCACTTCGGTGACAAGCAGCCAACGTCCGTCATTTACCCACGTATACGCCCCCACCACAGTGCGCCCGTGATACGCCTTGTAGGGCTCCCCGAGCACCACCCCCTCACGGGCTGCATCAAACAGGGCACTGCGCACAGTCAGATTCTTCACGGCAGTTTCCTTGTCAAATCCGCTCCGGCGCAATTCGTCAAGATGGTGCGATTCCGTAAGCATCACCCCATCGGCACCCAGAAGGTAGCTTTCCCCTGTGTCAGAGCCGGAAATGGTATTCAGAAACGCCTGCACCGTTGCCATCCGCACAGAAAAGAACACGCACCCGTCAAATGCGCCGCTCAGGTCGCTCACCGGGTGAGAAAAAATCATAATGGGCTTGCCGGAAGAACGCCCTATGAGCACATCAGAAATCCATGCCTTGCCCTGCCGGGCGGCATTAAAATACTCCCTGTCAGCCAGCAACAAACCTACAGGGGATGAACTGTCCACAACCGTATACCCTGTCGCACTAATCCGCACGGCAGCGGCAACATCCTTATGTCCGCCGAGATAGCGAACAAAAATGTCTTGGGTTTCGCCCTCGTCTCCAGCCCTCACCACATAACTTCCGGCAACAAACTCCACCCCCCGCTGAAACTGCTGCAACCAGTCGCTGACATAGCGCTCCTGATACTGAACATGCTCGCGCAACCGGCTCACTTCCCTCTCAAGCACCAGTCCGCGAAAAAAGAACATCGACACACCCAGAATAACTAATAAAGGCAGTGCCACCAGCAGTATGGAGTAGAACCGGACGTAGGCGTGAATCCCCTTTCTCTTCATCACCACAACCTTTGCCTTGCGGCCTTCGTGAGCAATCCTTTCAAAATGACACGCGTCCATACGGCTGCGCCATGCCCAGAACACCGCACACGCCTATCCGCCCGCCTGCGCAAAACAGGGGCGTAAGGTGCCCCGCATCCCCGCAGCTCGTCATTATCGAACAGTCTGCAACATAAACACATCCAACAGCAGGTTCCCCCATCCGGGCAACCCGCCGCCCCCCGCCGTTTCCACAGGCAGCCGCAAGCCCCATGCTGCCGCCCAGAACCATACATGTCCGCTCCCCGGACGTATTCCACCAATATATACTGCTGTTCAGGCCCGTTGGCAACTGCACCACCGGCAAACGCCCTGCGTTCAAGACGGCGGAAAACCCAAACACCATACCCTCACCACGTTCCGCAAGATACACCTTTCTGCAATTGCATCCATCAGGCAATGTTCATCATTGTTATTTCCCGTGCGCATAAACCCACCACTTCCCGCATAAAAAAATGTTTTTTAAAAATTACTTATTGACTTGTTTTCAGAACGACGTATATTACACAGACTTTCGAGAGCAATGCGACCTTTTTTGAGCTGTTTCTTTTTTGGCCGCGCGCTTTTCTCCTTATTATTTCCGGAGTTACTTCCTTGTCTAAGAACATTTATGTCGGCAACTTGTCCTGGTCCGTTACTGATTCTGACCTTCGCAACCTCTTTTCCGAATTCGGCGAAATCATTTCCGCCCGCGTCATCGAAGACCGTGAAACCGGTCGTTCGCGTGGCTTCGGCTTTGTAGAAATGGACGACGCCGGTGCCGCAAAGGCCATTCAGTCCCTGAACGGTAAGGACGTCGGCGGCCGTGGCCTCAAGGTCAACGAAGCCCAGCCCCGCGAAAGCCGTCCCCGCTACTAAGCACTGAACGACTTGCCAAAACAAAGCCCCCGCTCACGCGGGGGCTTTTTTTTAAAACCGCCTACAGGAGGGGTTGCGGCAAAAGCAGTCAGATTGGCCATCCGCCTATCCCGAATGTGATGGGAAAAGCGCATAAAAAAATCTCCGACCAAAGCACACGACAAGACGCCTTCCTGCATCTAGAAGCGTTTTATAATCGGAAAGGATACATGCCTTTCTTAGCTACCAAAGCCCGGAGGCATTCGAACGACTGTTTTATCAGGCCAACCAAAAACAGGCGGCGTAACCTCTCAGCCATTGTCCGTTTTTCTTATGGCACTTCACACGAGCAACAAATAAACACCCCCGCCTCACGGCGGGGCTTTTTCTACCCCCCTAACACCCAACACCCTTTCCAATTCTTTCCGGATGCTATAGTGGTAACCCCATACCATCGGGAGCCAACCATGAAGTTCGATTTCAGCTACAAGCCCCCCACGCTACTTCAGTTTGCCGGCATTTGCGTTGCCAGTATAGCACTCCCAGCCCTGCCCCTGGTCGGCCACGCAATCGCTTTTTGCTGGAATGGGCTTGCATCCTTCCTGCGCGCGAACGGCAGCACAACAGACACCCCCATAGCGAACTTTGAAATCATCAAGGCCATACTCATTGGCGCAGCTGGCCTGCTCGGTCTCGCGTTCGCCTGGTGGCGCTCCATATGCCTTGGCAAGCAGACCCACATAGCCGAACAGGGCCTTGTCACCGACCGCTTCATAAAGGCTACAGAGCAATTAGGAAGCCCCAACCTCTCCGTGAGAATTGGGGCTATACATTCGCTGTGGCGTATTTACGAAGATTCGAGCGAGAGCGACAAGATTCGGGTTCTCGATACGCTGTGCGCGTTCATACGAACGCCACCGACTGACAATTCAATGCCTCAAAAAACAAGCTGCAAGAGCTTTTTCAAACACAAATGTGACAAATCTGACCTAAAGACCTGCACCGGATGCACAAAAACAATGAGAGAAGACGTCAGCGCAGCACTAAAGCTCATACTTTCAAACCAGAATAACATTGATTACATCCATGACATTTCTTGCGTACAAGTTTACTATTTTAAAGCGTTAAATTTTGACGCGAACAAATTCAAAATAGACTTCGGAACATTCAATAACACCAAAATATTTATAAACAACATGATATCTACAATTACTGGCTTGTCAGCAACGAACTGTGTTATCACTCTAAATGGAGAGTCTGCACATCTATCTAATATAAAAACGTCACACACTCACCTTGCTCTATCCAATTTAAAAACATCACAAATCATAAGCAATTCTGAGATTTCAAATTCATCTATATTTTTCAGCGATCAATCAAGATCAAGTATATATGACACATCAGCATGCAACTCACATTTACATTTTTTCTTCTCATCTGCAATAGCTGATAGCAGCATCAACGATTGCAAACTTCACACATACGGAAATAATATAAATATAAATAGTTCTTTTCTCTATGACAACGCATTCCATGATGGAGAGAAGGTTACAATAGGCGTTTCGTGCGATACTGCAAACATCACAATTAATTGATTCTCACCCACTAACCCCCTCGAACTTCCCCCTATCCTCTCCAACCGCCTCCGCGTGCCCGTACACTTCTTCACTCTGATCGGGCTTTGGAACATCCCCGCCTTGGTGCGTATGGTCCGCAGCACGTACAGGGCATCGCGCGCACACCCCACCCGAACATCCAGCATCAGGTGAAGCAGGCTCACCGTGCCGGAGCCGAACCGCATGGAGCAGCCGAACTCCCACCCCAAATTCTGTGCGGTCATGGACTTGTTCCCGGTGATGATCTCCGATGAATCGCCGCACACGGTGATAACCAAATTCCCCATACCCCCCCACCAAACACGCCCATACACACAAGCGGCCCCACAGAACAAGTCCGCACAGAAATTGCCGGGCCAGCACGGAATCAATAAAAAAAGCCCACCGTGAGGCGGGCTTTCGAATCGTAAGTCATATCCGCTTAGTAGCGAAGATCAAACCCACGGGGCTGCGATTCATTCACTTTAATACTACGCCCCTGATACTCAGTGCCATTCAGGGAGCTAATGGCGTCTGAAGAACCCGTGGGACCCATTTCAACAAAACCAAACCCGCGGGAATGACCATTCTCACTATCCTTAACTACATGAGCAGAGACAACGGCCCCATAGTTATAAAAAAGAACGTGAAGATCTTCATTCGTACATTCCCAAGACAGGTTTCCAACATAAATATGCTTATTCAAAAAAAACTCCAAACTTAAATACCCCCGACAAACTTCGGGAAACTCGCGCACGCACACAAGTGCGTCTCTTCAAAACGAACTATATAATTTAATCCACCACAGGCAATCCGTCAACACCTACTTGCAATAAAACAAGTAAACATCACATCAGAGCAGGTAGCCGCCTCGCACTCCAGCCTGAACAACAACACTATCCCACCGATGTTTTAAAACATCTCTGCCGCACCCCATGAATATCCAGCAACTGCCCCCATGCACCAAAGCAGCCAACGCGCCCCCATAAAATAACACAGGCTTGCACCGCGCACTGCGTACCACCAAGGTGTCCCAAGGTAGCCCAGCTGCCGTACAAGCCTGAACTGACATGTCATCCAAGACACATATATGCAAAATGGCGGAAGGGGTGATCTTCAAATAGACATTACAACAAACTGGTATAACTTGGCTTTTTACATAATAAACTTAAACTTACTCACAAAGCTACTCACTTTTCCAACATTTTTCGTACCATCGTGTTTGGGACAGTCCAAGACCAATGTCGCAGTCGCAAAATGACCGCACACCACGATCGAACAACTAATCTTCTGGAACGGAAGCAAGTCAAGGACAACGCCCCGTTGGCCGACACCGTCAGACCTACCTGCTGGCACATGCAACAACGGACACAGGCAAAACGATTGAGCAGCCAAACCAATCATTATTCCTTGGTTTTATGACTATAAGCATATACAGATATTGATCGACGCGCTATCGCGACGATACACACAGTCACATATCAGTTCACTCCAGCCCCACAACACCGAGGGACCACCATGAGCATATACCTTCCAGCCGGCCTCCTCCAGTCAATCGGAAAAGCAGAATTTGTCCACGCGTTTGAGACATTCATCAACAAAGGCAAGGTAACTGCTGCAGACATCATTGCCAACGCCACAGTTGACAACAGAAACGTGAGTGAGAGTTCCGCCCAAACCAAAGCCAGCGTTTTTAACAAAATCATTAAGAATAACTGGCAAGCCCAGGCACTTAAAGATTGTTTCATTAATAAAAGCAACCCGCAGTCCGAGATTAAGGCAAAAGAACTTTTCAATCATCACTTCTCCGATCAAATTTATACCACACAATACCAACTTTGGGATGACTTCCTGAAAGAATGGCCTATGGATCGCCTTAAAGATATGTCATACGAGCAATACTCCAAGGCAGGCTCACAAGATACATTCTGTTATTGGATTGAGTCTAAAACTGAAGATTTAGGAAGCATTTTGGGTGGATCATCATTTAAGTTCGGCGTTTTTTCGAGAAAAGCAACGGATACAAAAGAAAGTAAGTCTGGATACACATACACAGACACAGACGCATGGATGACTATACTCGGAAATTCTGCCGAAGAAGCTTTCAATAATGTTAAAAAAAGTATTTTAAAGATCATTGGCTACGTACAAAGTGATCAGCTGCATGAAATCGAAACAATCCCATTTTGGAATGTTTTCAAATGGAAAATCGCATTTTTATATCAACCACGCAATACAATTAGAGTTGTCAACATTTTCAAAATGGAAGCTTTGCAGTCCTATTTAGGAGAGAAAAGCCGCTCATCCATGTCCGAATTGCACCAGCGTGTCATTAACGAAAACCCCGATGTCGACGTCTTCGAACTGGGACGTCGGATTTGGTCTCACTACACCGACCCCCAAGCAACAAGCGACGACTACTCAATGCCAAAAACGCCTAGAAACATTATCCTCTACGGCCCCCCCGGCACCGGCAAAACCTACTCGTTGCAGCATGGAGAAATTGAAGAACTCAGCCTTCTGAAAGACCTACCGAGTGAGCAAGTCAAATTCGTTACTTTCCATCCTTCATATAGCTACGAAGATTTCATCGAAGGCATATGCCCAGTCCTTGATGATGACAGCGGTCAACTTCGCTACACCAACAAACCAGGTGCGTTGAAAGAAATTTCCAGCCGGGCAAAAGCTGATTCCATACAGCTTGACTCTGGAATAACAATTAACGGCGTGAACAAATGGAAGATGTCTCTCGGCGACACTTCGACAATTGACGGAAACCTTGTTTTTGAAACGTGCATGCAAGAGGGAATTGCCTTATTTGGATTTGTTGATGCTGATTTAAGCAATTTCATTTCCAGTTCTCAAGAATTAGAAAAAAAGCTAGCTGATCTTGGCGTAGAAAATAAGCATATCGTTGCAATGATGCGTCAGTTTACAGTAGAGATGAAAAAAGGGGACATCATATTAGTAAGCAAAGGAAATTTTGGCGGGATCAGAGCAATAGGACAAGTTCTAGGCAACTATGAGTATAACAACGACCTGCCAGGCATATACGGATTCAGCGACGCATACACGCATACAAGAACAGTACAGTGGGTTTGGCACGACAATACAAACACAATTCCATCAGAAATACTACTCAAACGAGGCGTCAGCCAGCGCACCATTTACAGCATCAACAAAAGCATCAAGGAAGACGAGCTAGTCAACGTCCTTGGAGCCAGACGTAATAAAAAGCCAAAAAATTATGTTTTGAAGATCGATGAAATCAACCGAGGAAATGTCGCCAAGATATTTGGTGAACTCATAACCCTTATTGAAGACGACAAAAGGGGTGAAACTATCACCCTCCCTTCCGGGGACCCATTTTCCGTCCCAGACAATCTATTCATAATCGGAACAATGAACACCGCAGATCGCTCTCTTACCCACTTGGACACGGCCCTCCGGCGCAGATTCCATTTCATTGAGATGCCGCCCAGGCCGGATGCTCTTAGGAATCAAACAATAGGCACCGTCGACCTCACAGTCCTGCTGGAACGCATGAACGAACGCATGGAATCTCTTTTGGGCCGGGAACACATGCTGGGGCATGCCTACTTCATGCAGGACGACGATCCTATTTCCGACGGGGAGAGTTTTTTCCGAGTCATAATGAACAAAATCCTGCCCCAGCTTCAGGAATATTTTTTCGATGACTACGAACAAATCCAGAAAATTCTCGGAAACAAAATCGTTGTAAAAGAGCGCCTAACCACCATTCCTGACCGCTATACAAATAGGGAAGTATTCCGAATCAAGCGACTGAAGCAACAGGAACTGCTTCAAGCCATCGCCGAAGAGTATGGCTTCATCCAAAACGAAGGCGAGGATGATGCATAGACACCGGCTCACGGTATTCGAGAGCACACCCTTTCCGACCGGGAGCATTAGCCATGCAGCCCAAAAGGAGTTGGTAGAGCTTGTCTCTCAGGCGGTATACGTCCATGGTGCTGACGAAGCCATCGACAATGAAGACAAATATATTTTTACTCCTCTGAGAGGCAACAGGCTTGTTTCGTGGCGCTATGTCGGCGTTGTTCAAACTTCCGACGGGACCGTTATCGAAATCCTCCCCAAGATATTCAAAGAGTTGGACATCGAAAACGCAACGACAATTCAGCAGGAAAAAGCCAGAAACTTACTACTCCAGATGCTGCAAAAGGCAGGACTCATTTCATACCGACAATCCGCTTCAGCCAAGCTGCAGACGGGGGACTATTCCCTGCTGGAAGTCTTCATTCACTCCTTTCTTAGAGAAGCCCAGGAGCTGACGCGAAGAGGTCTAAGGAAGGATTACGTCTCCACGGAAATGAACCTTACCACCCTGAGAGGACGAATCCATTTCCCACGCCATGTGAGAAAAAACCCGACAACGAGTCACAGGCACTATTGCCGTTATGACGAGTATTGCGCGGACTGCATCGAAAACAGACTTCTCACCACTGCCGTGCAAAAGGCATATCGCATATCAAAGGACAGCCAAAACAAGAAGCTTGCCTCGCAGCTCTTGCCCCTAATGGACGACATATCGACCATCCCCTTCCCTGAAAAACGACACTTTGACCAATGCCGCAACGATAGGCATATGCGCTACTATGCTGATGCCCTGAGAACCGCCCGGTACATCCTCCTCTCCCCCCCCATACCGAAAACAGGCGGAGAGGCTACCACGGCAATCCTATTCAACATGGCGAACCTATTTGAGAAAACAGTTGAGAGATGCCTTAGCGAGGATAGTGCCGTATCCAATCTGGCTCCACAAAAAAGCCTACCATGGTTCAAAAAACTTGGCAGGCCACGACCTGACTATGTCTTTCATGATGGAGGCACACCTATCGTTGCCGATGCGAAGTGGAAATTGCCTCAGGAGGGCAAGCCGAACAATGCCGACCAGTACCAGCTATTCTCCTACATGCAAGTACTGGATACCTGTGCTGCATACATTATTTACCCCCAGATAGGGGCGTATGGACTCTTGTCTTCAATGCAATTTCAATTTGATCTCCGAGGAAAGGCACTGACGCTTCATATCATTCCATTTTCATTGGAGACATTTTTATTGTGCAGGTAGGCCGACAAGCCCTACCCGTCCGCTCCCACGTGTTTCTCATTCTTCTCCAGCCATGCCTTGCGCTCTGGGTAGTCGGGCAGCAGGGAGCGTAGCAGAGACCAGAAAGACGCATCGTGATTGCGGTGGCGCAGATGGCACAGCTCATGGACCACGGCGTATTCAAGGACAGGCTTGGGGGCGAACACCAGCCGCCAGTTCAGGTTGATAATGCCGTCCTTGCCGCAGCTCCCCCACAGGTGCTTCTGGTCCTTCACACGGATGTCCTTGGGGGCCAGATCAATCTTTCTGCCATATCGTGCGGCAAACTCCCGCGCATCGTCCCGCACCCGCTCCTTGAGCCATGCCGTCAGGGCCTTCTTTGCATAGCTCTCTTCCAGTCCTTCCTTCACGTAGGGCGGAACATGGACGTAAAAGCCGTTGCTGTAGCGTACCCCCCGCTCCCTGTCACTGCGGGCCACATGCAGCTTCATGCGTCTGCCACGGAACATGACCTTGGCACCGGAGACAAACCGACCGGGCCACGGACCATCAAGACCACCCAGCCGGAGCAGCTCTTCCCGCTTTTCATACACCCACCGTCTGCGGGCATGAATGAAGGCATGGGCAGAGGCTTCATCCGCACCACTGGGGATGATGACCTCCACGGTATCGGGCGTGACGATGATGCGCCGCTTGGATGATACCTCACTGCGGCTGACAGAGTAGGAGATGGCTGTAGAGCCGACTAACAATACATTTGGCACTTATGGCCTACGCCTATTTTTCAGCCTGTAGTTCTTTTTATGGTAATTTGGATCTTGAGGAACGCCCAAACGGCCATACTCTTCGTCATATAACTTCAAAGACTTCATCACACTTTGAAATTCATAATGCCCTCTCGCAGCGACATTATACAACCTTTCTATGTCCGCATCTGACAGAGAATCATATATACAAACAATCTCATCAACAACACCTTGCCCAGAGTACCTGCGCGAAGACCTCATCCCCGCGCAGCATGGAATCGGCGAAAACGCTCCAAAATCTCTCGAAAAAACTATCGGATAGTTATCAACAACAAATTTAACAAAAGAATCTTCGTTAAATCTAAAGTAAGAAAAGTCACCACGGCGCACCATTCTATACAAACCATTCAGCGCAAATGGGCCATGACTCAACGTCACGTCACAGGCATGTACTATGGCGTTACCAAGTTCTATCTTATGTGCCATAGTCCTCCTGCGAATATCTCCAAGCGACCCTAAAATAATATCATTTCTAGTTTTATCAAATCGCATAACACCACCTCAACACAGCTTCACGTATTTCTGAAGGGCGTACTCTTCCACTTTGGGGGGAATGTCTTTCCAGAACTGCTTGAGACCGCCATCCACCACGATACGCCGCACGGACTGCCGCAGGTCCTTTTTGACCTGTTCCATGGTGTGCCAGCCGGGGGGAGCGGATTCGTCAGAGGCGTACAGGGCGTCTATAGACTTGGCAAGTTCCTGTAGATGGTTCAGGCCGCCGTTTATGCCACCGGACGCAGCACCGGACTCTCCGCCGTTGCCCGTGCCGTCACTACCACCCACTGCACCGAAATTTGCCGAGAAGGCTTCCAGAATCTTGTAGACCCCATGGGCACGCACATCCAGCGGCCCCTTGGGTGTGGTCTCCTCCATCAGTTCCTTGGCAAGCTGCTCCAGCCGCTTCAGCTCCTCCGCAAAGTCGGCCTGTCCCTTACGCATCCGCTCGATAATTGCCAGCACACGTTCGGAGAATGGGCCGAACTGCAAGGGGTTCTCGGTCACACGTTCCACCAGTTCCCGCCGCAGCTCCGTGGCCTTGCGTATGGCCGCCTCCTGCAAGTCTTCCTTGGTCTTGTCCTGCTGGTCAAAGTCTTCCCAGTAGTCAGGGTCGGTCAGGGTACGCAGCTTGATAACCGTGGAGATGCCCGTGACCTCCAGATGGCGCTCCAGCATCTCGCGTATCTTGGCGCTGTAGTCCTTGAGGCTGGCATCTTCCCGCTGTTCGAAATGGCGGGTGGCATAGGGCAGGAACATGGCTACCCACTTCATGTCCTCGCTGTACTTAAGGACTTCAGGGTCGGGACTGAGCACCTCATAGGCCTTGATGAACGCCCGCGCCTTGCGGCTGAACGTAAACCATGCGTCCTCCGTGCCCAGTGCCTGAATGAGGGCCAGAAACTCGCTGCGCAGTGCATCCTTTTTGGAGCCGCCCTTGCGGTACTGCTTGATGATGTCCCTGATTTCCGCATGGGCAGCCCGCAGGGCCTGACGCAGGGCCTCCACATCACGCATTGCGTTCTGCACATCTTCCGTGCGGTAAGACTCCAGTGCGGCAGTAAGGTTCTTGGTCACGCCGATGTAGTCCACAATCAGCCCGTTCTGTTTCTGCGGGCCGCATACACGGTTGGTGCGGGCAATGGCCTGAAGCAGGTTGTGTTCCTTGAGCGGATTATCCAGATACATCACGCTCTCACGCGGTGCATCGAATCCTGTCAGCAGCTTGCTGCACACGATGAGCAGGTAGGGGGGCCGGTCCGCCGCCTTGAAGTCGTCCTTGACGTTGGTCTCCGTGCGGGTGCCACGCGGCAGGGCGTAGCGGCGCAGGTCTTCACGTATGCCATCCGTCCACAGGTCATCAGACGGCTTGGCATCGTCCTGACTGGAGGAGTAGACGCACTCGGTATAGCTATCCACCTCCCGTTCCGCCTCGGCAGGGTCCATGCCCTGCGCTACCAGCTCTTTGGCAATGAGGTCATTGAAGGCCCGCTTGTAGAGAATGACCGCCGTGCGGTCTATGGCTACCACCTGCCCCTTGAATCCATCCGGCTTGGCGTAGGCGCAAAAGTGCGTCCACATGTCATAGGCAATCAGCTCAATGCGGCGGGGATGGCGTACAATATCCGCCATGGTCACGCCCTGCGCCTTGATGCGGGCTATGGTCTCCTCCGGCTCCTTGGCGAACCACTGGTCGAACAGAATGTCCAGCCGCTCAGGGTCCACCTGCCAATCGGTACGGCGGGAGGTGTAGTTGATGGGCACGGTGGCCCCATCCGCCACGGCATCGTCTATCCCGTACTTGTCCAGATACGCCTCCCCTGCGGGGCTGAAGTTGGCGTAGGTATCAACATCGGTCTTCTTGACAGGCGTTCCGGTAAACCCGAAGAACCGCGCCTCCGGCAGGGTTTTACGCAGGTAGGCTCCAAGGTCCTTTTCCTGTGTGCGGTGGCATTCGTCTATCAGCAGAATCCAGTTGGCACTGTTGGGCACAGGGCGCTCGGAACCTTCGAACTTAAAGATGGTGGAAAGCAGCGTCATGCCCACCGTCTCCCTGTGTACCGCGCTCCGCAGGTCGCCAAGGGTCTTGATCTGGGTGGGATTGGGGAGACCACAGGCAATGAAGGTGGCGGCTATCTGGTCATCAAGGTCAATGCGGTCCGTGAGCACCAGCAGGTTGGGGCTTTCCAGTTCTGGGCTTTGCAGGGTGAGGTGCGTTTTCAGCTTGAGCGCCGCCATGACCATGGTGAGCGACTTGCCGCTGCCCTGCGTGTGCCACACAAGCCCCTTGCGATGCTTGCCCTCTACCACGCGCTGCACAATGCGGTTCACGGCACGGAACTGCTGGTAGCGACACATCTTCTTCACTACCGTGCCTTCCCGTGTTTCAAACACGATGAAGTGGGCAATGAGGTCCAGCAGTCTGGAAGGCTCCAGCAGACTGTACAAGCCGCATTCGAAGTCCGTTTCGAACTCCTCACGCTTGCGGGGCCACGGGTCCTTCCACTTGCCCCAGTAGTCCGCCTTGGCTCCGGTAGCACCGTAGAGCAGGAACTGCCCGTCCGTAATGATGTTGAAGGCGTTGGAGTAGAAAAGGCGGGGAATCTGTTCCTGATACTGCCGAATCTGTTCGTAGGCCTGAGAGGCTTTGTCCTTGTAGGAGACGGGGCTTTTTGCCTCTATGACAACAAGGGGGATGCCGTTCACATAGACCACGATGTCCGGTCTGCGGGTATGCTGGGCCTGAACCGTGAGCTGGTTGGTGACGGTGAAGGTGTTGTTGGCAGGATTGAGAAAGTCGATGCAGCGCACCGTCTTTTTCTTGCTCTCCCCTTCAACCGTGCGGCTGTAATTGCCGCGCTGCACTGCCAACCATGTCTCGTTGTCATGCAGGTTCAACAGGTCGCTGTACACGGCCTTGGCATCCTGAAGCGATATGCCGTTAATGCGTTGCAGGGCCGCCAGCAGGTCATCCCGCAGCAGCACCTGATTCAGGCCATCGCGTGCCGCCTCATTCTGCTCCGGCTTCAACCATGTGTAGCCGAGCTGCTGGAGGAAGTTCAGGCACGGTGATTCGGCAAACCAATCTTCAGGACCAGACAACATAGCGCCCCCTGTTGGCTATGGCGTTGTGACGCGGACAGAGCCGGAGAGAAGGTCTTGCATGAGGCCACGCTTAACATCTCGTAATTTCAAAATTATTCCTTCGTGTTTTGCAATAGCCATATCAGTAGCCAACAACAGCCTTGCAGCCTCGACCTGTTTAGACATCGAAGGCAAAGAAATTTTCATCTTCTTAAAAAATGGCATGCCGATGGTTTTGATAGTACTCCCCATCGCAACACTTTCAAACACTGGTTTCATCTTCTGCAACCAATAGTAAAGATAGTGATAATCCAGCCTATCACCACATATCCATGCAACGAAGTGCTGACTTACTGCCATTGGCTCATTCATGATTGCGCTTTTACCAACACCAGCATCACGCGACAGAACAACCGTGTTCTCTGGCAGCAGAACAGCAGATGAATTTGCCAGCCCCGCATCGCTTATCTCTACAGCAGTCTCTGAAATATAGACCTTGTCTAGATTTTTCGAATCCTGAAGAGATATCCATTTCACTCCTCCATTCCAGTACTCATCAT
Source organism: Desulfovibrio psychrotolerans (assembly GCF_013340305.1). Classification (NCBI taxonomy): domain Bacteria; kingdom Pseudomonadati; phylum Thermodesulfobacteriota; class Desulfovibrionia; order Desulfovibrionales; family Desulfovibrionaceae; genus Desulfovibrio; species Desulfovibrio psychrotolerans. The sequence goes on along the minus strand of NZ_BLVP01000002.1, from coordinate 64,894 downwards.
GTTGCTTCTTTGGGGTATGCCCTGTCTTCCGAGTTGCCACTTCGTCCAACAAAACACTCCTCGCACATGAGTCTTGAATAATCAGGTCTTGCAGCAAGCCTTCCTTGACCTTGCGGGTCTGGTCTATGGCGGCCTGTGTAGCGGCAATGGCATCATCCACGCTGCTGAGGATGGCGGCGATTTTCTTTTGTTCTGGGAGGGGGGGGAGAGCCACACTAATTTCGTCAAAGACCCTGTTAGGAACGCGCTGCCTTCCAGAGGTGCCTTCCATTTTGGCAATAGCATATCCATGAACAGCAGCAGACTTTGATAGGTAATATGTATACTTACCATCAACTCCCCGTTTGGGAGCCAGCACAATGAATTCTGTTGACCCCTGAGCATAGTCCCCTACGCCCTGAACGTAGGCCCCCTTGCCGTTCTCAGCACAGGGAGTAATACGCGCGAACAACGTATCCCCGTCCCTAAATTTGGCCCCTGAGGACGAAGCCAACCGCTCAGACAAGAAACAAATGGAAGGTGACTCCGGCTCAACAGCCGCCATCTCGACAAAGGGTACGATCATGTCCTTTGGAATAGAACGCCTCGGATTCACATCTATAAAATCCGAAACAACCCCTTCACTCCACCCATCCGGCACCCTACTCATACCCCAACTCCTCCAGATACCGCATCATCACCGCTTCCGCTGCATCACGCTTCGCCGTCAGTTCCTTCAGCTTCCGCAGCTCCGCCGCCGTATCAATCTTCTCTGCCGGAGGGTTGGTATCCACATACCGTGCAATGTTCAGGTTCCAATCATTCCCCGCAATCTCATCCAGCTCCACCACACGGGCGAACATCTCTTCATCCGCGAACGCCTTAAAAGCCCCAACCATGCGCTGCACGTTCTCATCACTCAGTGAGTTCTGGTTCTTGCCTTCCTTGAATTCCTTCTCGCCGTTTACAATGAGCACCTTGCCCTTACGCTCCTGCGGCTTGTTCCGGTTCAGCACCAGCACACAGGCGGGGATGCCCGTACCGTAGAAGAGGTTGTTGGCAAGCCCGATAACGGCCTCTACCAGATCATCCCGCAACAGGCCTTCGCGTATCGTCCCTTCCGCACCGCTGCGGAACAGAATGCCATGGGGCAGCACCACGCCCATGCGCCCGTTCTCGTTCAGGCTGGCTACCATGTGCTGCACAAAGGCAAGGTCGCCGTAGGACTTGGGCGGGCAGCCGTACTTGTCGCGCTGGAAGGGGTCACCCTTGGACCATATCTCGTTCCCCCATTCCTTCAGCGAGAAGGGCGGGTTGGCGATAACGCGGTCAAAGGTCATCAGCGACCTGCTTTCGCCCACCAGATGCTTGGGGTCGCGCAGGGTATCACCGCGCTTGATGTCGCCATCATCCTTATCATGCAGGAACAGATTCATCTTGCAGATGGCCCATGTGTTCAGGTTCATTTCCTGCCCGAACATACGCAACGACTTGGCATTGCCGCCCTTGCGTTCAATATAATGGAAGGCTTCCAGCAGCATACCGCCGGAGCCACAGGTGGGGTCGTAGATGCTCATGTTGGGTTCAGGCTCCAGAACCTCCACAATGAGCTTCACTACCTGCTTGGGGGTGTAGAACTCGCCACCCTTCTTACCCGCATCATCCGCGAACTGGGCGATAAGATATTCGTAGGCATTACCGAGCATATCCGCCGTGACATCGCAACGGCGTAAGCGGAACCTATCGAAATGCTGGAGCAGCCTCTCCAGCGTGGCATCGGGGAAGCGTTCCTTGTTGTTGAAGTCCACGTCCTGAAACACACCCAGCAGTCGCTGGTTGGCATCTTCAATGGCATGGAAGGACTTATTCAATTCTTCCCCGATGTTGGTGGCAACCTTGCGCACATCCCCCCAAAAGCTCCCCGCAGGGATGTGGAAGCGGTGCTCGTCAGGGTCGGCTGCCATTTCGTGGTCGCCGAACTCCTTCATGCGCTGTTCGTACTCTTCCTCCCACACATCGGAGAGACGTTTGAAGAAGAGAAGCCCGAAGATGTAGTGCTTGTAGTCCGAGCTGTCGATCTTGCCACGGAGGATATCTGCTGCGCCCCAGAGATGGCGCTCAAGCTGCTGCTGTGTCAGTACGGCGTGTGTCGTCATGGTGTTCAAGTATCCGGTTGTGTTGCGTATATGATGGTGAATATGGAACCTCTGGATGTATAGACAAAAAAAGGCTGCATTGAAAGCAGCCAATGGGTAGTGCGACCATAACCAATCGTCACACTTTGCATACATAAACATAATAATATCAAAATATTACACGCGCTTTCGGTGTCAAAAAAACGTAAGGATTTGAATTACTAATCCACTAAGCTCAACCTGGATGGGAATCCGCCGCACGCTCTATTGCCCACTGTTGGGGAACAGTTAGCAAGACTCCGTCTATGCGCTGCAAGCAGTATCTCCCGGATACATGCCGGACCAGTTCCGCAGGCTCACAGATACCCCCCCTTGGGCTTGGGTGGGGCAGCATAATGCCAAGCCCCACCCAATCATTCTCGCCCGAACTCTTTTGCAACTCTGCGAGGATCGCTTGCCTGTTCTGGCGCACGAAGAAGACGACCCCGTCCCACACTTCAGGAGAGACGGACGCGGAAGCCTCCAAGTGCATTTGCCCTGTGTCATCAAGAAAGAGGTGGCATCCACGGTCTTCGAGGTCTGCGAGCATGGTCATATGATCGCCACCCGTTTTGTACCGTCTTCAGCGTAATGCCAATCTCTGCCTTCCTGAATATTGGCGGGGCTGGGACTGTCGGGATGCGTTTTTTTATTCTCGGATTGGCTATTTTCAGTGTGAAGGCTGTGAATCGCGTGAAGGGCATTGGAATTACCGTCCATTTCCCCTTCACGATTCATGCATGGTACATGCGAAGAATGTGAAGGCTCAGCACCATCCCCGGCGTTCCTTCGCGCACTTCGCACTTCGGCTTCGGGCAGTGTTAAGGAGTTTTCTTCAATGCTTTCTACAGCATTCACACCATTCGCATCATTCACACCCAAAATGCTATAGGACAGAACAACGAACGCAACTGTTTTACCATCAACCCAAACGTTCTTTGTGTTCCTGCCCTTGTCAGCGTAGAGCAATCTCTTGTCGGCAAGTGCCTTTGCCAACATGGACGAATCGTATCCGTTACACACCTCCCGTCTGAATGCGGAAGGGAACACACAGAAACACCGTTCGCCCCTAATCGTCTTCAGGTAGCCCACTCGGTTGATAACCGTCCGCAGAGTGTCCGTCTCTGTATCTTCGAATCGTGACGCCCCGTGCGCTTGGAAGAAGCTCACAACTTGTTCAATCCCCGCCGATAGCTCCGCGCTCCCGACTCCGCCACGACAATTCAGCCATGCGGCAAAACACGTTGCGGCGGCTCTGGTTGCTTCACCTGTGGGCCACGGGAGGACACTATACTCGGTTGCCAGTTCGCCAGCGGCAGCGACAAGTCCAAATCTGCGGGCCACCCGGCTAACCTGCCCGTCTGCTCCATCAGGCACATACCGCTTGCAAAAGGCTTCCATATGCTGCGTGACGCGCTGTGCTGCTTTTTCCGGCTCACTGGTCAGGGTAGACAGGAACGCCCGTAGGGGAGTGCCGTAGAAGCGTTTGGAAGCGGCCTTGAAGTGGTTGGCAAGTTCGCCACCACTGGCAAAGGTGTGCAGGGCTTCAAGGGTCTTCATTCCCTTGCCAGCATCGGCGGGAATATCGACCACGCGCACCGACTGCCCCGCCATAGCCTTTCGCCCATCTTCGGCTATTTTGTCCGCCATGGTCAGTTCGCCAGTGCTCAAGAACACAAGGCACCATGTCGCCACATTGCGAGCTGCGCCGGTCTTTGAGGCACGGCTTTTTCCCTGCCCGTTTGCGAGCATGTAGGCCGTTTCTCCCGCAACCTTTGCTTGGGCCTGACCTACTTCATCAAGAACCAGCAGACCGTCATTGTGAAGATACGCCAAGCCTTCAAGAGCATTGTCCGTGCTTCTCCACTGTTTGACGAAGCCCTTGTCTCCGCCACCTCCGCACACGCTCCCGGCAACTTCGACAATGGTTGTCTTGCCGACAGATGAACCGCCGTAGAAGTGGAAGCCTCCACCCTCCCCATGCACCAGCTTGAGCAAGGGGCCAGCGAATGCCGCCGAAACCGCAAAGGCAAAGCGACTATTCCCGACACAGTAGCAGCCTACGTTTTCCTGCCAGTCCGCCAACGAGCCTTGCTCTCGGAACAGGTTTTCATGGAGTAGACCTTGATAGACGACATGCTCCCCAGCCGTGTCGCCATAGGTCTTGTCGGGAAGGACAAAGCAGCCGGAGTGCCAACCGTTTCGAGAGACGCACCGGGCACGGCCAACGGTTTCGTATTGAGTAAGATACATGTGCAACCGGCTCTTTCCATATTTCCCTGCCGCAAGCCGCAAACCAAAGCTCAGCAATTGGCCCCGATACGTATCTCCGTTTCCGGCAGTCATATCCATAGGCATTGCCCATGTATGAGTCTTGCCGTCAGGATCAACAATTTCAAGCAATCGCCCCCAATTCTTGCCTTCCTCATCTCTGGTTCGGGCAAGCACTTTCAAGGGCGAACAAACCCATTCCGGGGGCTTGGGTATGCCATCTTCATCATGGCCTACAAAGTACACGCCGTCAGTCCGTAGAAGGAATTGCAAGCTATTGTTCTGGCTGGGGGCAGTGCTTCCCCCATCAATGTCATACCGCTTGCTGGCCTCCGCCCTGAATACTTCCACATCAACCTTGCGGGTCTTGATCTCCTGATGGAAGTCGGTAGTCGTCCACTGTGAGGCGAAGTCGGCAATATCTGCTGCCTTCTCCCAATCAGCAGATGGAAGCACCACGCCAACGAGTGTAAAGCCGACCTCTTGCGCTTTGCTGGCAATATCCAACGCGGCCTTGAATCCCGGCTCATCATTGTCAGGCCAGATGCACACACGCCGTCCCTTGAGGGGATTCCAGTCAATCTTACTAATTGCCTTGGAACCGCCGGGCCACGTTATCACAACCATGGTATTATTAGAGAGTACCCCTGCTGCTTCGGCGGCCTTCTCCCCCTCCACGATCAGGACGGAGGCTTCAGGTGCCGCCGCCAGAGTATCAAGGCCGTACAACGGACGAGGGACGCTCCACGATTGCCACCGCCATTGCCTGTTATCCCTTTGGCTGCAAAAGATAAGGGGGAGAACCTGTTTTCCTCCTTCCACATCAAAACGGCAGACATACCCAAGCAATGCCCCGTTCTGGTCTTTATAGGGCCACGTTGCGGCGGGGGCACCATGTCGGAAATGGGTACGGGGTGGCGCGGGGGCATCATCCGGCACTGGGACAATGGGCAACCAATCCGACTTGCTCTTGCGTTGGGCACCGCCGTTTTCTCTCGCGCGTTGCGCTGTGCGGATTGTGCATATTCCTGTGTCCGTGGTGGGGGCAACGCCAACCATTTTTGCAAGCTCCCGTGCCGCTTCACTCTGCTTCATGCCTTTAACGTAAGCATACAGGTTCACAGGGTCGTTGCCGCTGTCCCCGGTAGCGAAGTCGGACCACATGCCGGTTGCAATGTTCACCTTGAATGAACCGGGACGGGAGTCGGCGCGGGTAGGATTACGGGCCACATATTCGCCGCCTTCAATCCGTCCATCGGGTAGTAAGTTGGCAAGAACTCTTTCAAAGCTGGAACGGGCAGCGGAGTTGATCGAATCAAAATCAATCTTACTCATTGTGCCACCCCCGCTGCTCTGCTTCTTTGGCAACCTCAATCTTGACCAGATCCTGATCTACAAAAAGTGATGCACCCTGATCCCAAAGCCAGCCAGCCGCTGCTATACGGTCAATCGCGCTATCCACAATTCGAGGCAGTACACAGAGCGAAGCCCTGTTGACGCTTTCACGCGGGAAGGGTACAAAATATCGACGAACATTTTCCTTTGCCCCCTGAGCAGTTTTCGCAGAACTGCCGGGGGCTTTTCTGTTGGTGCTCATTATTGCACCTCACGTTTGCCAGCTTCGCCGCCGATCTTGGCGATCAACGCCTGAATGTCCTCAGCCCTCCAAGCTGTTGTGCGTTCTGCCAGCTTAACAGGCTTGGGGTATCTGCCGTCCTTTACACCGTTCCACCATGCGGTCTTGCTGATGGGGATGATCTGCAAGACATGCTTCAAGCGAAGAAAGCCGTTTGTGGGAATACTCATTTTCATTTCTCCAATGTTTGCCCGCAATGGGCGTTAATGCATTTGGAGAAATCGTACTGAACGGCAAAATTTAAAAAAGTGGGTAACATCGTGCGCATCGTGAGAAAACCGTTGCGGATCGTTAATTTGCTTTCACCCTAGCCTCACAAAAAAGAACGCCCCCAACGATGTGGGGACGTTTACAAGGCCCGTCTGGGCCTTGATTCATGTAGAGTTTCACGATGTGGAGAGGTTAGCCTTGAGAGGGTGCTCCGCCGGTATTTATCAGCTCTTCAGGCAGCCCTCGTCTCATCGCCTCCCGCGCGTTATCATTAATGGGCCAACCATTTTTCGCAGCCAGAGCCGTCAACTCATCCTTTGTGTAGGACTTTGGGTTGTCCTTCAAATATAGAGTGAGCTTCGTCACCGTCTCGATATATCCCTGATACTCCAAGGCCACACTTCTCCTTCGTGCTTCAGTTGCAGCTTTGGTCTTTCCCTCCGTATTTCCGCAAGACTGAAGCCTACGAATCTCTTCTCTCATTTTTTTAATTTCACATTCATATTGTTCGCACTTTTCACACCTCATCTTCCCGCTGACAATACCACTCCCGCCATCAATGTCTAACAGCGATGACCTCTTGGGAAACATATCTCGCCTCTCATTACGAAACTTATAGTAGCTATTCTTATAAATTCTACACTCTAACAATTTATCTTCGGTAAAAAAACCATATTCAAAATTTTCAGAGCCAAAATGAAACGCACGAGCACTTTCAAAATTTGTAGCAAGCCCCCCTTGATCAAGCCATTCGCAGAACTCATGAGGGGGTAAATCCAAATCTTCCATCACATCCATAGCTGAAAATGTGCGCTCACTAATATACTCATCAAACGATTGCATACCATGGTCTTCACTACGCTTTATAGTGCCTTCATCATCTTGATACTCATCCCACATAACTTCCTCCCCAGTTTATAACAATGCCCATAGAATCCTAATAATTATCTCCCTAAAAATTTCTGCAATCTACTACCTATTTCACATAAGTATCAAGCACACCAAGCCATATCAACTCCCATCGCTAGTAACCTTTACAGGGAAAGGAATCACCTTGCCCCCGTCTCTCAGGTGGTCGAGATAGTCAGCCCAAGCCTGCATCATGCGTATTCTATCCTGAAGGAAGTCCGCCCGGTTGTATGCCGCCCGAACCTTGTTTCTTTCGGTATGGGCAAGCTGCTTCTCTATCCAGTCCGAAGAATAGCCGCGCTCGTTCAACAGGCTTGAGGCCATTGCCCTGAATCCATGCAGGGTCATTTGCTCTTTGCTGAATCCCATGCCACGCAAGGCAACGTTCAGCGTATTTTCTGACAGGGGCTTGGAATCAGTGCGGACGCTTGGAAAGATGAAGTCCGCGTTTTGTGTGAGGGGGTGCAGTTCCCGCAAAACCGAAATTGCCTGATCGGAAAGCGGAACAAGGTGGGGGTTGTTTCGTTTCATCCGCTCGGCGGGGATTCGCCACAAGCGGCTTTCAAAGTCGATCTCAGACCAAGGGGCTTTGCGTATTTCAGACGACCTCAGAAAGGTATAGGCCGCAATCTGTAAGGCGCACTTAACGACAAATGTTCCCTGAAACTCTTCAATAGAACGCATCAGCCGCCCCACTTCTTTGGGGTCAGTCAACGCCGCATGATGTTTCAAGGTCTGACTTTGTGCTGGCAGTACCGCCTTCACATACGCCGCAGGATTCTTCTCGGTCTTGCCCGTCACGATACCGTACTTGTAAATCTGGTTCACAAGGTCACAGCATCGACGGGCGACATCAACCTTTCCCCGCCCTGCAATCCGCTGCACCATATCTCGTACATGCTGCGCGGTGACATCGTCATAGGCCATGCTGCCAAGCGCAGGCAGGATATGCCGTTGTATCCTACCCATTACCGTTTGCTTGTCCTTCTCACTCCGCTTGGAGTTATGGGCAAACCATTCAAGGGCCAACGCCTCAAAGGAATATTTACCCTCCGCAACGGCTTTTTGCTCCTTCCTCTCAGCGGAAGGGTCTATCCCCTTGGCAACCAGCTTACGAAGGTCGTTTCTTTTCTCTCTACCTCCTGCAAACTGATTTCAGGATACGTTCCAAGAGAAAGCATCCCACGCTTGCCAGCAAAAATGTATCGGAACCGCCACCGCTTCTTTCCCTTCGGAGGCACCTCCAGACATAGACCGTCACTGTCCGTTATCCGGTACATCTTGTCTTGTGACTTTGCCGTCTCAATACGCTTTGCAGTTAAGGCCATGGCTGCCCCCTGAATTGTGAGTAACTATTTTGTGAGTAACCTTGTTACTCAAATTGTTACTCACTTCAATGTGAGTATGTCAATGAACCTTATCGGACGACATGGAACAGGATAAAAAGAAAAGTCCCTGTAATTCAGGGACTTTTTGAACCACCTTGAATGGTGTTGGATGGTCATATGGCGGAAGGGGTGAGATTCGAACTCACGGACGCCGTAAAGCGTCGCTGGTTTTCAAGACCAGTGCAATAAACCGGGCTCTGCCACCCTTCCGCTTGAAAGAATCCCCCGCAGCAGTGCCGCAAGGGATTCGTGATATATAGATTTCCCGCCAAAAATGCAAGGAAGAACTCCCCGCACCCGCCGCATCACGGCGGCACGGCGCACAAAAGCCGCCTCCGCCTCGCGTCAGCCGCTACCCCTTGCCCTGCATATGCTTAAAAATCAGGCTGAGCAAATTATCCGAATTGATGGGCTTGCCAATGTAATCGTCCATGCCCGTCGCCAGAAACTGCTCCCTGTCTCCCTTCATCGCATGAGCCGTCATGGCGATGATAGGCACGGAAGAGGGCGTCTTCATCCCCGTTGCCGCCCGCACCGCCCGGGTTGCCGCCAGCCCGTCCATCTCCGGCATGGCTATGTCCATAAGAATAAGATCAAACTGCTCCTCGCGCAGCGCAGGCACAACCTCTGTGCCGTCACCCACCACACGCACGGTAAACCCATGCTTTGTAAGCAGCTTTTCAATAAACATCAGGTTCACGGGGTGATCTTCAGCCACAAGAATACGCCCGCGCGCCGTGCGTTCAGCCTTGGACACCTCGCCCCCCTTTGCCCGCTTGGGAGCCTTCTCTTCAAACTGCGCCAACTCGAACGGCACCTGAAAACTGAACTCCGCCCCCTTGCCGGGCGTACTGCGCAGCGCAATGGCGCCGCCCATCAGCTCCACCAGCCGCTTGCATATGGCAAGCCCAAGCCCCGTGCCCTGATGCCGCCGCGAAAACGAACCATCCGCCTGCGCAAAACTCTCGAATATCCGTTTCTGATGCGCCTCCATAATCCCCGGCCCGGTATCACGCACAGAAAATTCCAGCACCACGCCGCCCGCCGCCTCGCCTCCATGCCGGTCCACAACCTGCACGGCAAGCTCCACGCGCCCCGCATCGGTAAACTTGAGCGCGTTATCCAGCAGATTCACCAGTATCTGCCGCAGCCGCAAGGGGTCGCCCACCAGCCCGTCCGGCACGGAATCAGGCACAGAAAACCGGAAGTCCAGCCCCCGCTCCTCCGCCCGGTGCACAAACATGGTGTGCAGCGCAGAAAGACGCTTGCGCAGCCGGAACGCCTGACTGTCCAGCTCCACCACGCCCGCTTCAATCTTGGAAAAATCAAGAATATCGTTTATCAGCGCCAGCAGCGACTCTGCGGAATTCTGCACCGCTTCCAGATACTCGCGCTGCTCCTCATCCAGCTCGGTGTCCATGGCAAGATCAAGCATTCCCAGCACGCCGTTCATGGGCGTTCGTATCTCGTGGCTCATAGACGCCAGAAATTCGCTTTTGGCCTTGTTGGCAGCGTCCGCAGCCTCTTTTGCCACGCGCAGCTCACGCTCCATCTTACGTGTTGCCGTAATATCCCGCACATACTCCGCCACCATGGTCGAATCATCATCCGTGCGCATAACGGGAAACACCGTGATAGACCGAAACTCCCTCGTCTTGGGATTATACAGCTCAATAATCTTCTGCCTGCGCGTCTCAAACACCTCTTCCACCTGGCACTGGTCGCAGAACTTCTCCCCCCGGAAATAACAGCCGAAACAGGCGGTGCCGTCGCGCTCCCCTCCCTGATTCTCCCAGTAGGTGTCTTCCTCGCTCCAGTTGCTGAAAACCACGTGCTCCTGCCGGTCATGCACGGTCAGCTTGTCAGGAATGGCGTTCAGAATATCCTCCAGCAACTGCCTGTCACCCTGCAGGCGTTCAACCGTCTCCGTAAGAGCGCGGTTTTCCTCCTCCAGTTGCAACAACCGCAGCCGCAGCGCGCACGCATCATCTCCAAAGCCGGATGCAGCTTCCGTGCGCACGTTTTCCTCAGATGGTGAATGTCCGCTCATTTCGCCCCGAAACCCTGTTGAAAACCGTTTACAGCCGCCATCCCCCGCACCGGCAAAAACCCCGCCCGGCTCATTCCGGCTATCCTTATACCCATGCACCCACCACTTGGGAAGCGAAATGCGCATTTTTTTGGCCGCGTCTGCCTATACTGCCTCTTTCAAAGCGTGGCCGGATGGGATAATGTCCGCCAACTACCTGTCAGAGAAGGATTCCCGGCGCAGAAGAAGCAGCCGGATACACCAAGGGAGGAACACGGTTTGAAGATTGTGCAAACAGGCATTGCCGGCCTCGTGGTCCTGGAACCCGTGGTCCACGGCGACCACAGAGGCTTTTTTCTGGAAACCTTCCGCCGCGACACGCTGGAACAGGCGGGCCTGCCCTGCAACTTCGTGCAGGATAACCACGCCCGGTCAGCAGAGGCGGGCGTGCTGCGCGGCCTGCATTTCCAGCTCCCTCCGGCCACACAGGCAAAGCTGGTGTGGGTCACGCGCGGCTCGGTCTACGATGTGGCGGTAGACCTTCGTGCAGACTCCCCCACCTACGGCAAGTGGTTCGCAGAAACCCTTTCCGCCTCCAATTTCAAACGCCTGCTTGTCCCGCGCGGCTTTGCCCACGGCTACATGACCCTGGAACCGGATACAGAATTCCAGTACAAGGTAGACGCCTACTACGCCCCCCATCTGGACGCGGGCATCGCCTACAACGACCCCACCCTCGCCATCCCGTGGCCCACACCGGCAGGCACATCCCCCATCCTGTCCGAAAAAGACAGGCACCTCCCCCTCCTTGCAGATTTCCGCACCCCCTTCACCCTGTAACCCACCCTGCCCCTGCGTGCAGGAAAACCGTTCCGTCACCTTCAATATAATCTGATGGATACCGCCATTGGTGCCGAGTTCGTGAATTATTTCACCTTGACACCTTCGCAAGCTTCCTATTAGGTAATGGGCGTGGCAAATGTGGGCATTTTTTAAATTTTTCAAACCAGCTATGAGGCGAAGGGTTATGGCGGACAGGCATTTACATTCTGCCAACGGGAACAGCGCGCCCAGCCAATTCGGCGGCGCAGCCCCGTTCTTCGTAGGTCTGGTAGTGGCACTCATCTTAGGCTGGTGGGCCTTCCCGCAGGTGCTTTTCTCCAAAAAGCATCAGCCGGTCCATTTCAGCCATAAGGTGCACATGGAGGATGCGGGCATGGAATGTAGTTCCTGCCACTACCTCCGTGAAGACGGCACTTTCGCCGGGCTCCCCACCACGGAAAGCTGTGCAGACTGTCACAGCGCTCCTCTGGGTGACCATCCGGAGGAAATCCGTTTCATTGAAGAATACGTCAACACCGGTAAGCAGGTTGAATGGCTTGTCTATCAGAAGCAGCCGGACAACGTCTTCTTCAGCCATGCGGCTCACTCTATGGAATCATGCAATACATGTCATGATTTCACGGAGACCGAGCTTTGTTCTTCGTGCCACCCCAACGTGGCCGAAATGGACGAAGCCCCGGTTTACTATGAAAACAAGCTGACCAAGTACAGCAAGCAGACCATGAAGATGTGGGCCTGCGAGCGTTGCCATGCTCATCCCGATCATTACGGCAACACTCGCTCCAGCAACGCATGCTTCGTCTGCCATAAGTAAAGGGGTGAGTTCACATGGCAGTAGACAGAAGAGGTTTTCTTAAATTCGTCACAGGCGTCAGCGCGGGCATCATGGTCACACCGGTGCCGTGGGTTCTGCTGGACGATCTGAGTATCTGGACCCAGAACTGGCCTTGGATTCCCTCCAACGTGGACGGACCGAACACCTTTGTCTCCACCGTGAGCAAGCTGTGTCCCTCCTGCGTGGGTATGAAGGTCCGTCTGGTGGGCGATCGCCCCGTGCGCATCCTGCCCGATGACAACCACCCGCTCTCCAAGGGCGGCATTTCGGCCCTCGCCGTGGCAGAAGCGCAGATGCTGCACAGCCCGGCACGGGTACGCCGTCCCCTCAAGCGCTCCGGCGATGGCGCATACGTTGCCATAAGCTGGGAAGAGGCAGATGCCCTTCTCGCCGAAAAGCTGGGTTCCGCCAAGGGTTCCCTCGCCTGCGTATCGGGCGATGAAACAGGCACCATAAACGAAGTTCTTTCCGCCTTCACAGCGCGTGCAGGCTCCCAGAACTTCTACCTCATGCCTTCCGAAATCCAGCCCGCCGCCAAGGCTCTCGCAGCCATGGGCGGTGAAGGCCAGTTCGGCTACGACATCGAAAACAGCGATTACGTTCTCGCCATCGGCGCAAACATCCTCGAATCGTGGGGCACGGCCATCCGTAACCGCGCGGCCTTCAAGGATGCCCACCCCCATGGTCAAGAACCCACCGTACCGTATGTGTACGTGGGTGCCGTTCAGGGCAACACCGCCGCCGGCGCAGATAAGTGGATAGCCATCAAGCCCGGCACCGAAGGTGCCTTCGCCCTCGGCCTCGCTCATCTGCTCATCAAGTCCGGCGCAAGCTCCTATGCCTCCGACTTCAGCGCATTCGCATCGCTGGCCGCAGGCTACACCCCTGAAAAGGTGGCAGAGCTTACCGGTGCCAGCGCAGACGGCATCAAGGCCCTTGCTGCAGAATTGCAAAAGGCCCGCCGCCCGCTGGTCATCACCGGCTCCGAATTCGGTCAGGGCACCCCCGTGGGCACCGTGGCTGCGGGCATGGCCGTCAACCTGCTCCTCGGCGGCCTGAACCGTCCCGGCGGCGTCAAGCTGCTTCCCGTTGCCGCTCCTGTGGTCGATTCGGCCCTCAGCCGCGCGCAGATGATGGAAAAAGACTTCGTGGCCTACCTCTCGCGCATCAACGCGGGTAAGGAAAAGGCTCCTGAAGCCATGCTCTTCTACGAAGCCAACCCCGCCTACGGCCTGCCGCAGGCGGACAAGATGGCAGAAGTGCTGGCGCAGGTGCCCTTCAAGGCCACCTTCACCACCTTCCTTGACGAAACCGCCATGCTCTGCGACCTCGTGCTGCCCGTTCCCATGGGCCTTGAGCGTCTGGATGACGTGGCAACCCCCTACGGTTCCGGTTCGGCCCTATACTGCCTCGCCCGCCCCGTTGCTCCCATGCCTGCAAACGTCCGCCCCGCCGCAGATTACATCCTCGGCCTCGCGGGCAAGCTGGGCTACAGCCTCGGATTCGGCAAGTGGGAAGACGTGCTCAAGGCCAAGGCGCAGGCCATGGGTGCCAACTGGAAGAGCCTCATGGCAGGCGATGTGTTCGTCAGCACCGAAACGGTGGGCGCAAGCCTCTCCTTCGGCGCAGACCTCATTGCCAAGAGCCTCACCGCCAAGACGGCAGAAGGCGACTTCGCGCTTGCCCCCGTGCACAAGCTGAACATGGGCACGGCAAAAACCGCCATTCCGCCATACAACAACAAGACCATCCGCCGCTGGGAACTCCAGGGCAGTGAAATCTATGTGGCGATGAACGGTGCCACCGCCCGCAAGCTCAATGTCTCCAAACACGACAAGGTTGTGGTGAGCAACAAGAGCGGCAGCATCGTCGCCCGCGTGAACGTCTTCGAAGGCATCATGAGCGACACCGTCGCCGTTCTGATGGGCCTCGGCCACACGGCCTTTGATCAGTTCAGCAAGGGCAAGGGCGAAAACGTCATGCAACTGCTGACCGTCGGCTTCGAACCCGGTTCGGGCCAGTCCGTCTGGGCCATGGCCGGCGTCAACATCAGCAAGGCATAAGGGACGAGCGTCATGGAAGCAAAAGAATTCAAAGTAAGATGGGTAATGGCCATCGATATCGACAAGTGCACCGGTTGCGGAGCCTGCATGGTTGCATGTCAGGCAGAAAACAACCTCGCACCCGTTGAAGATGCCTCCTTCAAACTCAGGGTCATGAACTGGCTGGTGGTCTATGAACTCAGCAACAAGCAGCCGTTCCCGGATCACGATATAGCGTATCTGCCCCGCCCCTGCATGCAGTGTGGCAATCCGCCCTGCGTTTCGGTCTGCCCCGTCATCGCGACAGACAAGAACGAAGAAGGCGGCATCGTCAGTCAGGTCACCCCCCGCTGCATCGGTTGCCGGTACTGCATGGCGGCATGTCCCTACCATGCCCGCTACTTCAACTGGTTCGACCCCTCCTGGCCCGAAGGCATGGAAAAGGTCCTCACCCCGGATGTCTCCGTACGTCCGCGCGGTGTGGTCGAAAAGTGCACCTTCTGCCACCATCGCTTCATGCAGGCCAAGGACAAGGCCATCGTGGAAGGACGCGATCCCGAAGCACTCAATGACGGCGATTACGTCACCTCCTGCGCGGAAGCCTGTCCCAACGGTGCCATCGTGTTCGGCGATGTGAACAATCCCGACCACGCTGTGTACGAACTGGCCCGCTCGCAGTATGCCTGCAGGCTGCTCGAACGTCTGCACGCGGATCCGCAGGTGTACTACATCAGCCGCCGCGAATGGGTTCGCCGCCAGTTGGACAACTATCTGGAAAACGAACAGGTCAAGGGGTAGAATACCATGGAAAAGAACTACTCTCTTCCCGCAGACCATGACCTCTTCCCGGAAGGCGTTCAGCGCTGTTCCCTCATGAAGTTCATGGGCTGGTTGGGTTTTGTCGGCATATTCGCCCTGTGGGGCCTCTACGCCGCGTTCCGGGTGCTCAGCAACGGCCTTGGCGAAACCGCCATGGACGACTACTTCGGTTTCGGCCTCTGGATCACGTTCGACCTCGCCGTCATCGCACTGGGCGCAGGCGCGTTCTTCACAGGCCTCCTGCGCTACATCCTGAACATTGATCCGCTTAAAAACATCATCAACCTCACGGTCATCGTGGGCTTCATCTGCTACTCCGGTGCCATGCTCATTCTGGTGCTGGATATCGGTCAGCCCATCCGTGCATGGTTCGGTTACTGGCACGCCAACGTACACTCCATGCTCACAGAAGTTATCTTCTGCATCACGTGTTACTGCATCGTGCTGATCATCGAATACATCCCGCTGATCTTTGAACAGAAGCAGCTGAACCGCATTCCGCTGCTGCGTCACATCGCGCACAACCTGCACGTCATGATGCCCCTGTTCGCCGGTATCGGCGCCTTCCTGTCCACCTTCCACCAGGGCTCCCTCGGCGGCATGTACGGCGTGCTCTTCGCCCGTCCGTACGTCTACCGCGAAGGCTTCTTCGTGTGGCCGTGGACCTTCTTCCTGTTCGTCATCTCCGCCGTGGCGTCCGGGCCGGTCTTCACCGTGCTCATCGCCACCATCATGGAGAAGTTCGGCGGCAAAAAGCTGGTAAGCTGGGAAATCAAGTCCCTCATGGGCAAGATCGCCGGTGCCATGCTGTTCGTGTACCTGATCTTCAAGTTCGCAGACACCTACGCATGGATCAACAACGTGCTGCCCGCAGCGGGCCTCACCTTCGACCAGAACTTCTACAGCACCATCTACGGTCAGTGGCTGCTCTGGACGGAACTCGGCCTGTGCGGCGTCATTCCCTGCATCATCCTGCTCACGCCCAGCCTGCGCAACACGCCCTCGCTGTTCTACACTGCGGCGGTGCTGGACTGCATCGGTATAACCATCAACCGCTACGTGTTCACCGTGCAGGCGCTGGCCATGCCCGTCATGCCCTTCGACTCGTGGGAAACATACAACCCGAACTGGGCTGAATGGGGCGCATGCGCACTGATCCTCGCATACGGTGCCATCGTGCTCTCCCTCTCCTACCGTTACCTGCCGGTCTTCCCGCAGGAACGGAAACTGAATGCGACTAAGGCATAGGCCATAGTCTCAGATAACGGCATAAGCTCAAAGTAAGTTGGACCCCGGCACGGCCCCCACCCGTCCCGGGGTTCTTCTTTTGGCCCGCGCGCCGCTCCCGCCTCCCTCTTCCGTACCCTTTTCCTGTCCCTGCCAGACAGGAATCTGTTTCCACACGCCTTCCACTCCGCCCTCACCATCCGGCTTTTCTTGGCTGCCCCCCCTTGACTATGTAATAGCTATTACATATTAGTGTTACATGAACAGCAAATGGATCATCTTCTCCTACTCCATAGCGGCAACCAAAAGCTCGGAACGCGTGCGTTTCTGGCGCCGGGTGAGTGCGGTCGGGGCCGTGCAGCTCAAGACCTCCCTGTACGTCCTCCCCCGTCAGGATTCCCTCCTTGAGCATGTCACATGGCTCATGCGGGAGGTGGAAGACGCAGGGGGCGAGGCCGCCTTCTTCCTGTCGGAAAACGTGCACACCCTGTCGCAGGCCGAGGTGCAGCACCTCTTCACGCGACAGAGCGATGCCGCCTATGCAGCCCTGCGGGAAAAGGCACGCCTCACCGCAACCGCACTCTCAGCCCCGGAAGCAGACTCCCCCACCGCCCATGCCCGCACGGCGTTCCGCAAGTTCCGGCGCGAACTGGATGCCATACGGGGTACGGACTACTTCCCCTCAGGGGAGTTTGAGCGCACCCGGCGCGACTTGGATACGCTGGAAGAAGGCTTTCTGGAAACAGGTGCCGCACCGGCCCTTCCGCGTCTGGCAACCGCAGACTACAAGGGCAAAACGTGGGTAACGAGAGAGGCCCCGTATATCGACCGGCTGTCCACTTTCTGGGCCATCTCCCGGTATGTGGACAAGACGGCGCAACTGCGCTTTCTCAGCCCGGAAGAGGCTCCCCGTGCTGGCGAAATCCCCTTCGACATGTCCGAGGGAATCTTCTCCCACACCGGCCCGCTCATCACCTTCGAAGTCGTGCTGAAAAGCTTCGGTATAGGTGAAGGCACAGATGCCGTTGCACGCGGGCTGGCAAGACTCACCGATCTCGTGCGCTGCATAGACACGCGTGAGGATGAAATCCTTCCTCCCGATGCGGAACTCCTCCGCCGCCTGCTGGACGGATACATCGCCCTATCACAGAACGACCATGACCTCACACAGCGTATGCTGCCCCTTTTCGATGCCTTTATGGCCTCCTGTCAGGAGTAGACAATGAACGCACCCAACGGAGAAATACTGCGCCTTTTCCGCCTGCTCTGCGGTATCGGGCTGCTGGCCAGATTCTCATACGCCCTTGCCCGCAACCCCGTCCTGCCGCTTTTTGCGCTGGCTCTGGGCGCAGGGCCGGAAGGCATCGGCCTTGCCGTGGGCATTTCCACGGTCACCGGCATTTTCTTCAAGCTTCCGTCCGGCGCACTCTCCGATGTCATAGGCCGCAGGCGCACCATGCTGGCAGGGCTGGTGGTGTTCGGATGCATGCCCTTCGCGTACCTGCTTGTTTCCAGCTATCAGGGACTGGTTGTCGTACGCTTCCTGCACGGCCTCGCCACAGCCATTTACGGTCCGGTTGCCATGGCCGTGGTTGCGGATGTGGCAGGCCAGCGCAAGGGAGAAATGCTCTCATGGTTCTCCTCCCTCGCCATTCTGGGCACCCTTCTGGGGGCGCCTGTGGGCGGTTTTCTGCTCTTCATGCTTTCCGGCGGTAACAACCCTACCCTCTTCGACTTCCGCATCGTCTACCTTGCCAGCGGCATAGCGGGGGCCACCGCACTCGTTCTGGGACTGCGCACCCTGCGTAATGGCGAACGTCCGCCCCGCGCCGGCACGCTGAAGCAACGGTGGCACCTCTTCCGGCGCGGCATTGCCGAGGTGGTTTCCGACCGCAGAGTGCTTGTCACCTCCTCCATGGAAGGTGTCCAGAACATGAGTATGGGGGCGCTGGAAGCGTTTCTGCCCATCTACGCCGTCACCGTTGTGGGCCTTAACGAATTTCAGGCGGGCATGCTCTGGGGCGCGCAGGTGGTGGTCACGCTCATTGCAAAACCCCTCATGGGCCGTGTTTCCGACAGGTGGGGACGCCGCCCCCTCATCGTGGCGGGCCTGTTCCTCTGCGCGGTTCCCTTCATGCTCATCCCGCACCTCACCACCTTCTCCTCGCTGCTTCTGGCATGTGCCCTGTTCGGCTTCGGAGAAGCGTTCGTCACATCTTCCTCGGCGGCGTTGGTGGCGGATTACTGCCACGCCCGCAACTACGGTGCCGCCATGGGCACCTTCGGAACCATTTTCGATATCGGCCACGCTTCCGGCCCCATCGTTACCGGCCTGCTCATCGCCGCCCTCGGGTACGGAACAGCCTTTGCCATTGTCGGCACACTGCTCATCGCAGCCGTGCCCGTCTTCCTGACCTATGTCCGAGAAGAGCCATCCCCCTTCTAACCCAAGGAGTACACCATGCCTCCGTTAGCAGACCATCTGGCTTCCAGCCTCGCCCGTACCGGAAAGGAATACCGCGAGGTACACGAATGGATCGACCATGAAGAACTCAAGTATGAACGGCACGACTTCTCCAAAGTGCTGGAGACCGCCGCCATGTTCCGGGAACAATACGGAGACGAGGCGGCACAGGAATACGTAAACCACCTCGTGGAAGACCTGCGGGCACGCTTCTCCAAGTATGTTGCCCAGCATGAGCAGAACATGCAGGACTGCATCCGCTACTTCGCAGGCTGATGCGCATAAACAAAACTGGCCGGTTCCCCGCAAGGGAACCGGCCAGTCTTTGTGTGGTCTCGGAAGTACCGTGTTATGCTGCGGATTACACGCTGCGGGTCCACCAGAAATACAGAACTGCCATACACGCGATGGATGCCGCCCTCAACGCCTGGTTGATGCCGATGAGAAAAAGGGCCAGCCCCGGCTTGAATATCCCGGCATAAGAGGGAAACTGATGCCGGAACGCCCGCATGGGTGAAGAAAGGATGTTCCCCACCAGCAGCGTGAGCACCACATCGCGCGGGCTGAGTGCCCCCGACTGCAGCAGCATCCCCGCTGCGGACAGGGCGGCGGTAAACTCCGCCGCAAGATGCAGAATAACCACGCTCAGCCCCTCCGGATTCAGAAACGCCAGCACCGTCACATGCTCGGTCATGAAATCGCGCATTGCGTCAAAACCACCGGTGCGGGTCAGAACATACACCAGAACATACACCGGCACGGTAATGTACACTATGCGCGGCATACGGCGCAGAAACCGCTTCCAGCTCTTGCGCAGGGCGTCTCCCCAGCCCTTGGACCGCTCATTTTCCAGAATGCAGGTAATGCACCCTTCCGGCAAAGGCGGCAGCATCATGCGCCCCATGATCACGGTTCCCAGCGTCCGCAGCACGGCGGCGGCGAGCACAAGCCCCACATAGGTCACGGCTGCCTGCCCTATGAACGGCACGGCCATGAAAAACATGGTGGGCAGATGCAGAAAAAATGAAGGCGTACTGTTGAACAGGTTGGCAAAGACCAGCTCGCGCCGCGACATCTCGCCCTTTTCGTAGCTGCCCGCCAGCATGGTGTTGGCGGTAACGGTGGAAAAGAATGCCATGGAGAAGGACGCCCCCGCCACATCACGCAGATGCCCCATCCGCACCAGCGGAGCGGCAATGCGCGCCACGCCGTGCGTCCAGTTCAACGCCTCGATAAGGTTGCCGATCATAAGCCCCACGGCAATAAAAAACACGAGGCGCAGCAGGGGACTCAGCAGTCCTGCCCACAATACGTTCCAATCCGTGAGGCCCAGTTGATGCAGAATGTCCACGAGCGGGGTATCCGATGGTTGCAGGTTGGTCCGGTTCAGTACCCTTTTACAGGAAGGATGAAACCGTCTCGATATACTCCTGAAGCCGCTTCGTGTCCTGTGCCTCAAGATCAGCGAAGGAAGCCCCCACAATCATGGTCGCCCTGTCCATCTCCACATTCCGGCAGATGCACGACAGCGTGGAATCGCCGCCGGAAAACAGGTTGGCTCTCAGCACAAACATATCGCCTGCCCCGATGCGCCTGAACGGATCCGAACTCTTCACCTCAAAGCACATCTTGCATCCCCCGGCAGACAAATCCACCACGGCGCCACGCTGCACACCCAGCGGAGAGTGTGCTTCTGCGGGGATAAGACACTTCAGGCGTTTGTGGGTGCGCAGTTCAAACTGTTCCAGCACGTCAGGATACTCCACAAACACCAAAGCCCCCGGCTTGGTTATCTGCGATATCACATGCGTCCGGAACCCGATGATGGTGCCCTGTCGCATAAACCGCACGGTAAGCGGCTCGCCGGGCAGCATACGTGACCGTATTCCCGGTACCAGCGGCATTTTAAGGATAAGATATTCGTAGGGGTTAAGCCCCACAAGTTCGGTTCCGTGCCTGTTGTCAGAACCGTTTACACTCAGCAGCATGCGCGTGCCGGGCTGCACATCCAGCGTAATTCCCGCATGGCGTCTATGCGCCACCGCAACACCCTGATTAACTGCCATATCCCCCCCCGGAATACGCAACTCTTTACAATATATCGTGTCGTACCATCGTACCCAAGCCTTTCCCATGAACGGCTCGTGACAATCGCGTGCCGCAGCGGACGCCCCCTCCGGCACCTGCGGCACGGTCCCGGCTAGTCCGCGTGCCCCGTATCTTCCGGCTGTCCGGGGCGGGATGCCTGCGCACGGGCAAGGGCATCGCACCGTTCATTCTCCGGGTGCCCGCTGTGCCCCCGCACCCAGTGAAACGAAACGGCATGCTTCGCAAGCATCGGCAGCAGCCTCTCCCACAGGTCGCGGTTCTTCACGGGCTGCTTGCCCGCCGTTTTCCAGCCGTTGCGCTGCCAGCCTGCCAGCCACTTCTTTTCCACGGCGTTGCGCACGTACTGCGAATCCGTGTACAGGTCCACCTTGCACGGCTCCTTCAGTGCCTGTAGCGCCTCCAGCACCGCCAGAATCTCCATGCGGTTATTGGTGGTACGCCGAAAACCGCCGGAAAGCTCCTTCTCGGTGCCATTGCAACGCAGCACAGCACCCCATCCCCCCGGTCCGGGATTCCCCAGACAAGACCCGTCCGTATATATGGACACATTCTTTATAAAATCCAATTTCATTCCTTGCGTTTTTCCGCTTCTTTCCGTTCGCGCCGCGCCGGTCACCCTCTGCGCCAAGGCCGCACGACCACCTGACTTGTAAAACAGAAAAGCCTACCCGCCCATATCCAGCCATAGCTGTGCCAAGGCATCGGCAAGGCCGGTCTGCCATTCGCCACGCTCAAAATAGGGGGTAAAATGCTCATTCTGCAAACGGTACATATACTCATCTCCCAAGGCCCGGCGCAGCAACTGCGGAAACTCCACAAGCACCTGCCGTGTCTCAGGATTTATGCCGATAAACAACGTTCTCTCATCCAGCACCGGCAGCTCCACCGGCCCCTTGCGCACATGCAGCCTGAACCGCATACCGTGCCGTTCCCGCAGCGCTGCCGCATAGTCCCGCAGCGCTGCCCGCTGCTCCCTGGTCAAGGCGTCCGCCTCATCCCACACCGTACCACGGGAATAGACCTCCCGCAGATTCGACCCGGACTGATACCAGAACGCCACACCCACCAGCGAGAATACCGCCAGCAGCAGCATGGTACGAAGAAACACCTCACTCCCGGTTTCCCCGTGCACAACGGGGCCACGACCTCTGAACAGCATACGCCTCCGCCCGGTCAGCTATCTGCCTGCGATGCCATGCGCAGAATCTCCTGCGCGTACATTCCGCGCAGTTCTTCCATGTACGCCATATCAATGCCGCCCTTCCACGTCACCACTTCGGTAAACCGCTTGGGTATACGCACCGCGTGCACATCAAATCCCGTACGGCACTTCAGAGACCAGCGCAGATTCTGCATGTTCCGGCCCGCCGTGGAAAGGTTGGCCGCAACATCCCCAAGCCCCAGAGATTCCAGACATTCCGCAATGCGCTCCGGCCCGTACGAGGCCCGTGCGAACATGCACGACACCATACTGTTGATAAGTGTGCGCTTGTACTCGTCATCCACGAGAAAATCCACCGCTTTCCTCGCGTCATTGTCCTTGGCGCTCTGATCCCACGAGTAACCGCCTGTATCCAGATGCGAATGGCGGAACCCGTAAGCCTGCGCCACAAAGAACAC
Source organism: Desulfovibrio psychrotolerans (assembly GCF_013340305.1). Classification (NCBI taxonomy): domain Bacteria; kingdom Pseudomonadati; phylum Thermodesulfobacteriota; class Desulfovibrionia; order Desulfovibrionales; family Desulfovibrionaceae; genus Desulfovibrio; species Desulfovibrio psychrotolerans. The sequence goes on along the minus strand of NZ_BLVP01000002.1, from coordinate 42,339 downwards.
CTCACCCGTAGCATATCCGGCCATTTCCTGCCCCAGCACGCAGGCATACTCCGCACCGCCGTAGGCGTCCGCAGCCTTAAGCGTGCCCGCACCGAGCGCGCGGTAAAACTCATTGCTGCCCATGGCAATGTGGCGCAGAGCCTCCAGAAAGCCCTGCGCCTCGCCAAAGCGTATGGGCACAATGGTCTCCGCCTCGGTAACGGCTCCCTTCTCCAGCGCTTCCGCCACCCATGCCAGCGCAACGCCCGCGCTCATGCAATCCAGTCCCAGCTTTTCCGTCTCGTCCAGCAGTGCAAGCACGTCCGCCGCAGAGGTAATGCCGATCATGGACCCCTGCGCGAAGATGGGTTCATAGTCGTAGGAAACCTGCTTGTAGAGAAACTCATGGTCGCTGGCGAACTGCTGCCGCAGCAGACCGATATGGATGCACCCCACAGGGCAGCCCGCACAGGCAGTCTGACGCAGCAAAAACCGCTCGGCAAAGGTCTCGCCCGAAATACCGTCAATACGTTCATCCGTGGTCTTCTGCAGATTGTTCCACGGCAAGGCCTTGAGTTCATTCAGGGCCAGCAGGTTGGCCGGAGTACCAAGATCATGGTACTTCTTCATTTTATCTGTCGCGGTGACATCCTTGAACAGATCCCGCATAAGCTTGGGATACGCCTTGGATTCCGGCAATTCATACACGCCGTCTCCCATCACCACTATTCCCTTAAGATTCTTGGCTCCCATAACGCTCCCCGCGCCCAGCCTGCCAAAATGGCGGAAGGAGTCCACATTTATGCAGGCGTAGCCCACGCCGTTCTCCCCGGCAGGCCCGATACGGATGCACGAGCGATGCCCGGAACTCGTCTTGCCGAACCGGCGCAGATGCTTGCCGGTGGAAAACACGTCCGCACCGCGCAGATAGGGCACATCGTGCACATCCACGCTGCGTGCGCCCACGGCAAGGGCAGAAAGGGTGCGTGCAGCCCCCGTGATCATCAGAGCATCATACCCCGCAAAACGCAGGGAAAGGGCAAGGCGACCTCCGGCATGGCTCTCCGCCCACTCTCCTGTGTAGGGGGAGCGGAACCCGCATACCACCTTGCTCATGAGCGGGAAGAAGCCCGTAAGCGGCCCCACGGCGAAGATGAGCGGCTGGCGCGGGTCCAGTGCGGGCGCATCAGGCAGTCCGTATTCCGCATACAGCGCTGCGGCAAGGCCGCTTCCTCCGAGATGCTCGGAACGCGCCCCGAAACGCAGAACACGCGACAGCCCGGTGTCAAGGTCCACATGCAGAACGCGGGAAAAGGGATTATCAATACGCATCCTGCACCTCCTCGTCATTTCCGGCCATATCGGCCTTTCCCGACGCCACGCCGGGTACATCCATCATTGCCAGACAGCCATGGGGGCAAAAAGCCACACAACGCCCACAGTGGATGCACAGATACGGATACTTCTGTTCAGGCTCCATATAAATGGCGTCCACAGGGCATGCAGCGGCACACTTTCCGCACCGGATGCACAAATCCCTGTCCATCTTCACGCCGCCGCCCGCCCGCTGGGTGAGCGACCCCGTGGGGCACGCTCTCGCGCAGGGAGCGGGATCACAGGCAACGCACAACCGCGCCTCAAATCCGGTGGAAAGGCCGCCCGCTGAAGAAACGCGTATACCTGCCGTATTCCAGGACAACTTCTTGTGTACCAGTCGCGCACACGCCAATGAGCAGGAATGGCACCCTATGCACCGTTCCATCCTGTCTGCCCGTAACACTTTCATATGCCTTCCGCCTTGTTCCGCTTCCCTTTATTCCGGGTCAAGCACCCGCACCATCCCACGCCCGATATTCCGCCATCACAACAATTTTACCAACCCTCCTGTCCACCGCCAGGGCAAGCAAGACGCACAGCCGCCTGCCCAATCAGACGATCAGGCAGTTCAACGCCCGTCAGAAAAGCCGCCAGGCAAGCTGTCAGGCACCTGCCTGCGCGATCCATTCGTGCAGCGGAGATTCCATAAGTGCGCAAATCTCGTCCAGACGCTCCGGTGTCTGCGCCTCAAACCGCAGCACCAGCACAGGCTGCGTGTTCGATGCCCGCACAAGCCCCCACCCATCTGCAAAGCGAACCCGCACACCGTCTATCTCGCACGTTTCGTACTGTTCCCGGAAGAACGCCTGCGCACGGCTCACAATATCAAATTTAAGCCTGTCAGGACAGGCTATGTGCACCTCCGGGGTGCTGAACGAAGGCGGCCATCCCGGCAGCTCCGTCAGCGGCGTTTCGCTGCGGGAAAGGATAGACGCAAGCCGCGCAGCCCCGAACAGGGCATCGTCAAATCCGAACCAATCTTCGTTGAAGAACAGATGCCCGGACAACTCGCCCGCCATGGGCGCATTCTCTTCCAGCATTTTCGCCTTCATGACCGAATGCCCCGTCACCCACATGAGGGGCTTCCCGCCATGGGCGGCAATGTCATCAAACAGCCTGTGCGAGCACTTCACGTCCGCCAGCAGCAGGCTGCCGGGCAGCCGCGAGAGCACATCGCGGGTGAACAGGCAATACAATTCATCACCTGCCAGCAGCCTGCCCGCCGCATCCACCACGCCCAGCCGGTCGGCATCGCCGTCCAGCCCCACGCCCATATCCGCACCAGTCGCCCGCACCCGCGCCACAAGGTCCGTCATGTTGCGCTCCACCGTAGGGTCCGGGTGATGGTTGGGAAAATCCCCGTCCGGCTCGCAATAAAGCTCCTCCACCTCACAGCCCATGCGGCGCAGCAGTTCCGCGCAGTGTTCTCCGCCCATTCCGTTGCCGCCATCCACCACCACCTTGAGAGGCCGCTTCAGCGCATTGCGTTCCAGAACCGCCTCCATGTAGGCGGGCACTATGTCGTGCTCCCCCCCCACGCCCTGCCCCACGGCAAAGTCCCCGGAGGCCATAATCTCATATATCTCGCGCATGGCTACAGTATGCACGGTCCCACGACCGGACCACACCTTAAACCCATTGTATTCCGGCGGGTTGTGGCTTGCTGTTATCATCACTCCAGCCTGTCGCCCCAGATGCACCACCCCGAAATACAGTTGCGGCGTGGCCACCATGCCCAGCGAAATAACGTCCACGCCGGTGGAAAGCAGCCCTTCCGTCAGAGCACGCAGATACGCGGGGGAGGAATGGCGGCAGTCGTGTCCGAGCACCGCAGCCTGCTGGTTACGGCGCAGGAAAAACGTACCGAGCGCCTTGCCCAGACATTCCACCCACTCTTCATCAAAATCACGGTCCACAACGCCACGTATATCATAGGCGCGGAATACGGTTTCGGAAACAAGTTTCATGGATGCTGCCCGGATGTTTGCGCGGCGCGTCTCAAGACCGTCACCGCATGGTTTTCAAGTGTTCCTGCTTGACCAAAAGCAACAACTGCCATACTTTTCATGCATTATGAACTGGGATTGGGAAAAACTGCAAGAAAAACGGCAAAGGCAATCCGGCGGCGGACAGGGCCCCGGTCCCGGCTGGACACCCAGCGGACCGGGTGGTGATCCTGTTGGCGAAAGCCTGAAAAAGCTGCGGAACCTCAAATTTCCCGCAGGCAAGGCCATAATCGGCGTGCTGCTTTTTCTTTGGCTGGCTTCCGGCATCTTCATCGTGGAACCTGCGGAAGTGGGCGTGGTGCTGCGTTTCGGCGAACATGTCCGAACCGTGGAATCCGGCCCCCACTATCACATGCCGTTCCCGATTGAATCCGTTTACAAACCTAACGTTATGGAAATCCGTCGTGTGGAGGTGGGCTTCCGGTCCGTGGACCGCAACACCGCCGCCCAACAGGGTGGAGTCCGTCCGGTCAAGGAAGAGTCGCACATGCTCACCGGTGACGAGAACATCGTAGATGTTCAGTTCATCGTGCAGTACCAGATAAGCGACCCTGTAGCCTATCTCTTCAACGTCACGCAGCAGTCGTGGACAGTGAAGAACGCGGCAGAAGCCGCCATGCGCGAAATCATCGGGTACAACCAGATTGATAACGCCCTCACCGAAGGCAAGACAGAAATCCAGAACAGATGCCGCGACCTGCTGCAAAACATTCTGGACCGCTACGGAATCGGCGTGCGTGTCATAGCCGTGCAGATGCAGAATGTGCATCCCCCCCGCGAGGTCATAGACGCTTTCAAGGACGTGGCAAGCGCCCGTGAGGACCGCAGCCGAATCGTTAACGAGGCGGAAGCCTACCGGAACGAACTGCTGCCCAAAGCACGCGGTCTCGCTGCCGAAGTCGTGAACCAGGCGCAGGCGTACCGCGAAACCGTTGTGCGCAACGCAGAGGGTGAAGCAGCCCGCTTCACTGCCGTCCTTGAAGAGTACAACAAGGCCAAGGACGTTACCAGAAAGCGTATGTATCTTGAAACCATGGAAGAAATACTTTCCAACCCGGAAATTGAAAAGATCATCATGCCGGACAAGGGCCTTTCCGGCATAGTTCCCTACCTGCCGCTGGACAAAACCGTGCGCACCAAGAAGGGAGGGGAATAAGCCATGAGCAATCGTTCCCTCCTTCTCATTGTAGGCGTATGTGTGGCAATCGTGGTGTTCTTCCAGTCCGCCTTCACCGTGCATCAGACACAGCGCGCCCTTGTGCTGCAACTGGGCAAGCCCGTGGGCGGCATTCTGGAACCGGGACTGCATTTCAAGCTGCCTTTCGTGCAGAATGTCATCTATCTCGATTCGCGCGTGCTGGACTACGACACCCAGCCTGCGGAAGCCATTACGCAGGACAAAAAAGCACTGGTCATGGACAACTATGTGCGTTGGCGCATTGTTGACCCGTTGCGGTTCTACCAGACCGTGCGGACCATTCCCAGCGCGCAGGCGCGTCTGGAAGATATCGTCTATTCGCAGCTGCGGGTATACATCGGCCAGTTCACGCTTACGCAGATCGTATCCGAAGAACGCATCGCCATCATGGACAAGGTGACCAAGCGCGCTTCGGAGATCATTTCCGAATATGGTATAGAGATCATAGACGTTCGCATTAAGCGCACCGACCTGCCTGCGGAAAACCAGCGTGCCATCTTCGGACGCATGCAGGCAGAGCGCGAACGGCAGGCAAAGCAGTACCGCTCCGAGGGCCAGCAGGAATCCACCACCATCCGGTCCACTGCGGACAAGGAACAGGCGGTTATCCTTGCGCAGGCCCGCAGAGAAGCCTCCATCATACGTGGTGAGGGCGAAGCCAGAGCTGCCCGCGTCTTTGCAGAAGCTCTTAGTAAGGCCCCGGACTTCTATGAGTTCCAGCGTTCGCTCGAAACCTACCGCAAGAGCTTTAAGACCAATACCAGAATACTCCTCTCCACGGATGACCCGTTCCTGAAACACATGGAGTGAGTACTCCCTCACACATAATGTTGTAGGCGCGGCAGGGTGTATATCACATCCCTGCCGCGCCTTTGCATTGCCGCACTGTTCGCATACGCCAACAAGACGCAGCTTTCCTGAAAGAAGTTGCTAACATACCCGACACATCATTTTGCCATTTGATTACATCGCAATTTTTGTATATGGTAAGACACGTCCATTTACATCGGCAATAGTACGGGGGCAAATGTGCCTGCTGACGTGCACCACAAACTATTCCGGGGACGCAAAGGAATGCGTAACGCAGGGTATGCAACCGGCATGTGCCGTAAACGCCATTTTTCATGTGCAGGGAGGGATGCACGGAAAGCGGCGCACCACAAAGGTGCAGCACCTCACCGTCATGGGGAGCCGCAAATGGCCGAATCGGCAGGCAGTCAAACTGCCAGCTGCGTACTCCAACAGACCCGGCAATATATGCATTCTGTTATACAAGATAAACAATACTGTCAACACTCAAGCATGTCCCCCTTCAACATGCGGCGGCTTGGCAGGCGGGAGAAATCACGTGACGAGTTTCGATGAAGTTTTTGAGCGCATTAAGCTCTCCACCCACACACGGACGCAGGTTGAGCTTGCGGACGTGCTGGACATCCGTCAGTCCAGCATATCCGATGCAAAACGCCGCAACTCCGTGCCATCCGACTGGTACATGAAGCTTTTCGAAAAGTTCGGCCTTAACCCGGACTGGCTGAAAAAGGGCATAGGCCCCATGTATCTGCGCACCGAACAGGGATATGAACCTCTTGAAGGACCCGTTGCGGGACGGGTGTTTGAAGACTCTGCCAAGTTTGGCGACCCGGACGCACGCAACGCCGTTGTCACCATCCACTCCATGCAATGTGAAAACGGAGAAAATGGCGAACGCCTGCTCAAGGGTGTTGGCAAGCTGAGCATACCGCAATCGTTTGCCGGCACGCATATTCAGGTGCTGCGCGTAGAAACCTCCGGCATGGAGCCGTTAATCCACAAGGGAGCGTACGTCGGTCTGGATTCAAGCCAGAAGAACATACTTTCCGGCGAGATATACGGCGTATTCGTACCTTACGAAGGCATTTCGCTGAAGCGCCTGTTTCTGGACGCGGCCAACAGCCGCTTTGTCATGCGCAGCGAAAATCAGTCGCACCCGGAGCAGTATCTGCCTGTGGACAAGCGCGCAGAGTCCATCATGGGCCGCGTAGCATGGGTGCTGCAGACGCTGTAGCCCTGCGAACGATTCTCCAACATAGCTAGAAAGGGCGACCGCACGGTCGCCCTTTTCCATTTCATGCCTCAGCCAATACCTGCTTGCCATTTCGAAAATATTTCTATATTCGAATATCCTGATACAGCACAGGGAAACGGAAGACGGTGTAAATCCGTCACGGTCGCGCCACTGTAACCGGCATGCCCCGGTGTGCTCCCTGCCTCGTGCGGGAAGCACACACACTACGGAGCCGGAAAGTCAGGAGACGTCCCTGTGCCGGAGCACGACTGTCTCGCGATTGGACAGGCATAGCTCGCTGCGCACGGGCATATCCGACTCTCTGCCCACGCACGCCTTGCCCGGATATCGAGTTGTCGCTGCTTCTTTTATTCCAACCAATAAAAGGAGTGACACGCATGAAAACCCACATTCTTGGCTTTCCCCGCATCGGGGCAGACCGCGAACTCAAAAAGGCGCTGGAGGCCTTCTGGCGCGGAGAAACCTCAGCACAAGACCTTCAGGCCGTTGCAAAGACCCTCAAAGAAAGGCACTGGGCCATTCAGCACAGGGCCGGTCTCGACTGGGTGACCACCGGCGATTTTTCCTACTACGATCATGTGCTGGATACCGCCTGCATGCTTGGCTGCATTCCGGAACGATTCGGTATTTCAACATGCGATGCAGGCACCCCTGTGCCATTTGAAGACTACTTCCGCATGGCCCGCGGAGATGCCGCCCGGAACATTCCGGCCATGGAAATGACCAAGTGGTTCAACACCAACTACCACTTCATCGTGCCGGAAATTTCGGCGCACCAGCAAATCAGGTTCTCCAGCCCGCAGTTGGTTGAAGACACGCGGCAGGCCAGTGCGCTGGGCTACACGCCCAAACCTGTCATCCTTGGCCCCATAACCTTTCTCTCGCTTGCCAAATCCACAGACGGGAGCGATTGCTGGCAGCATGCCGATGCCGTGGCAGATGCATATGCGGAACTGCTGGCGCAGCTTGATGGTGTATGCCCGTGGATTCAGATTGACGAGCCAATTCTCTGCGCAGACCTCTCCCCTGCCGGAAGAGCAGCATTCCCCCGCGTCTATGAGCGGCTTAACGGCGCACTCAAAAACACTGGTCTCCTCCTCGCCACGTATTTCGATGTGCTGGACGACAACATGGAGCTGGCGCTTTCTTCCGGGTGTTCAGGGCTGCATGTGGACCTCGTCCGGGGCGGAGCAACGCTCAATTCCCTGCTGGTGTGCCTTCCCGGCCACATGTCACTCTCCGCAGGGATTGTGGACGGGCGGAACATCTGGAAAACCGACCTCGCCAAAGCCCTTGCCACCCTCGGCAACATCCTTGACCGCTTTGATGCGCGCCGGCTCATAATAGGCTCCAGTTGTTCGCTAATGCATTGCCCCGTGGATCTTGAGCACGAAGACCGGCTGGACCCGGAACTGAAATCTTGGATGGCCTTTGCTGTCCAGAAATGCCGGGAGATAAGCGACCTTGCTTTTCTTTTGGGCGAGCCGGGGGGACAGGTGAGCACGGAAGGCATTTCGCTGCTGGAGGAAAACGCCGCTGAGCTGCGTTCACGCCGGACCAGCGGCAGGGTTCATAAACCCGCCGTGCGTGAACGTTGTAATGCGGTGGGACCCCACATGCTCTGCCGCCCCACCCCCCATGCGGACCGCAAAAAGGCTCAGGAGTGGTTGAATCTGCCCGTGCTGCCGACCACCACCATTGGCTCATTTCCCCAGACGACCGCCATCCGGCAGGCCAGAACCCTGATGAGCAACGGCACCATGCCCAGTCAGGACTATGAATCCTTCATGAAGAAGGAAATAGAGAGCGCCGTGCGCGTGCAGGAAGAGCTGGGACTTGATGTGCTGGTGCATGGCGAACCCGAGCGTAATGACATGGTGGAATACTTCGGGCAGCAGATGAATGGATTCTGCTTTACCCGCAACGGATGGGTGCAAAGCTACGGCAGCCGCTGCGTCAAGCCGCCGGTCATCTACGGCGATGTGTTCCGCCCGCTGCCCATGACTGTTTTCTGGATACGCTACGCGGCTTCACTGACAGATAAACCCATGAAGGGCATGCTTACCGGCCCCGTGACCATGCTCTGCTGGAGCTTCGTACGGGACGACATGCCCCGGTCCGAGGTCTGCCGCCAGCTTGCGCTGGCCATCCGTGACGAAATCCGGGATCTGGAAGAAGCGGGCGTGCGCATCATTCAGGTGGATGAGGCTGCCTTCAGCGAAGGATTGCCCGTTAAACAGCGGGACGGCGCAGAATACCTCCGGTGGGCGGCGCAGAACTTCCGGCTGGCTACATCCGGCGTGAGCGATGCAACGCAGATACATACGCACATGTGCTACAGCGAATTCAATGAGATCATACACGCCATCGCCGCCATGGATGCAGATGTCATAAGCATTGAATCCAGCAGGAGCCGCATGACCCTGCTGGATGCCTTCAGCGTTGCGGACTACCCCAACGATATAGGACCGGGCGTGTACGATATTCACAGCCCGCGCATTCCCACCGAAGGGGAAATGGAAGAACTGCTGCACCGGGCTCTTGCCTGCATCCCGGCGGAACGGCTGTGGGTGAATCCGGACTGCGGACTTAAAACCAGAGACTGGCCGGAAACAACCGCCTCCCTGCGCAACATGGTGGCTGCGGCCCGCAAGGTGCGGGCCTCGCTCACCAGAATCACCCGCCGCACCTGATCCTCCCTGAACACCCTGACAAGAAGGGCGACCTCGCGGCCGCCCTTCTCTTTTTCTTCTTCAGAATGCCTGATGGTTATGCCGCATCCGCCGCATCCGCCGCATCCGCCGCATCCGCCGCCTGCACCTTGCCCCGTGCTCTGAATCTGGCCACATGGTTTCGCATGCTGTCCTGCAACGAGCACAGCACAGGCACCACCACCAGTGTGAGCAGGGTAGACACGAACAGCCCGAAAATGACCGCAACGGCCATGGGGCCCCACCACTGGGCGGATTCCGATTCCGTTATCAGCTCCATGGCAAAGAAGTCGAAGCTTACCCCTATAGCCATGGGCAGCAGCCCCAGAATGGTGGTCACTGCCGTGAGGATAACGGGTCTGAATCGTGTAAGCCCGGCCTTGATCAGGGCATCGCGGGTCTCCATGCCCGAACGCTTCAGCTGTTCAAAATAGTCAATGAGCACGATGGCGTTATTCACCACCACGCCTGCAAGGGATATAACCCCCACCCCGGTCATGATGATGCCGAACGCCATGCCGGAAACCAGCAGTCCTGCAAACACCCCGATGAACGAAAGTACCACCGAGGTAAGGATGATGAACGGCGTGACCAGCGAGTTGAATTGCGCCACCAGCACCAGAAATATGATGAAAATGGCCCCCACAAAAGCCTCGGAAAGAAATTCCTCAGCCTTGCGCTGCTCCTCCTGTTCACCTGCGAATCCGTAGGAATAGCCCCTCGGCCACGACATGGTGCGCAGAACGCCGTCCAATTCGCGGATGATATCATTGGCAAGCCGCCCGTCCACGTTGGCCGAAACAGTCACAACGCGCTTCTGGTCCTTGTGGTTTATGGCTCCCAGCCCGCTGGCCAGATGCACATCGGCCACAGCGGTAAGCGGCACAGGCTCGCCGTTGGGCCCGGAAACCGTTATGCGGCGCAACGATTCAACCGATTGCCTGTCCTTCTGCGGCAGCTTGGCGATGATATCGTACTCGTCCTTGCCTTCGCGGTACACGCCCACCTTGGCTCCGTTTATGGCCGCCTTCACGGTGTAGGCCACGGAGTAGGTATCCAGCCCCAGCAGTGCGGCCTTTTCCTTATCCACACGTATCTGGATCTCCGGCTTGCCGTTCACAAAGTTGTCCTTCAGGTCCACAATGCCGGGAATATCACGCATGGCATCACGCACAGCGGCCACAATGCCGCCCAGCACCTGCATGTCATCGCCGTACAGCTCCAGACTGATGGGGTCGCCGGTGGGGGGGCCTTCCTTTTCCTTTTCCACCCGCAACTCCCCGCCCGTGATAAGAGCGGAAAGACGTTCCCGCAGTTCGGCCACAATGGCCGAGGAATCGCGCGTGCGTTCAGAAAGCGGCTTGAAGTCCAGCGTTACGGAACCAAGATGCGTTCCGCTGCCGCCGCCACCAAAGCTGCCGCCCGTGCCAGCCCCTGTGCCGCCAATGACAAAACGCACGTCCTCATATTCCGAGGCCACACGTTCTATGACCCGCACGTAGCGGTCCGTTGCATCCAGATTAGTCCCTACGGGCAGCTTTATGTTGGCATAGGCGCGCTTCGGTTCCGTTTCCGGGAAGAACTCAACCCCCTTGCCGAACATGCCGAAGGCAACGATGGAGCCTACCAGCATGGCAAAGGATAGGCCCACCACCAGAAGGCGGTGGGAAAGAGACCATTGCAGCAGCCAGCCGTACACCCTGCGGGAACGGGAAGATTGCAGATCGCCGTCCGTTCCGATACGCGGAGGCCGTGCCGTCTGGTACCGGGCTGAAAGAACGGGATTTATGACCAAGGCCACAAAGAGTGACCCCATGAGGCACAGTATGACTGTTTTAGGCAAAAACGACATGAAGCCGCCCATGATGCCGGGCCAGAAAATCATGGGAAAAAACGCGCCCACAGTGGTCAGCGTTGAGGTAATGACCGGCCACGCCACCTCGCTTGTGCCGTCCAGTGCGGCCTGAAAGCGCCCTTTGCCTTCCTGCATGTGCCGGTAGATATTCTCCACAATGACTATGCCGTTATCCACCAGCATGCCCAGCGCAAGAATGAGCGAAAAGAGCACCACCATGTTCAGGGTTATATCCAGCACCCGCAGCAGGGCAAAGGTGATGAGCATGGAAAGCGGAATGGCCACGGAGACAAACACGGCGGAACGCCCGCCTATAAAGAGCAGCACCACCACCAGCACCAGCAGCAGGCCGGAAAGGATGTTGTTCTCCAGGTCCGCCACCATGATGCGTATGTCTTCCGCCATGTCCGCCGTAAGGCTTATGGTAAGCGTGGGCGGCAGAAAGTCGCGCATCTCCTCAACCACGGCGGTCACCCGGTCGTTGATGTGGATAATGTTCTCGCCGCTGCGCTTCACCACCTGCAAGGTCACGGCATTTTCGCCGTTCAGGCGGCTCATGGATGTGGCGTCTTTGTGGTGGTCGCGTATGGCGGCCACGTCACGCAGATAAACGGGCCTGCCGTCGCGCACAAAGGCCACGATATTATTTATCTCCGCAGGGTTGCTGAAGTCTTCCGGCACGCGCACCTGATACCGGGCATCGCCAATATCCATGGAGCCGCCGGGCATGTTCACGTTGCCCCGCTCCACGGCCTGCAACATGCTGGTAAAGGGCACGTTGTACGAGGCCACGCGGTCCAGATCAAACTCCACATGGATTTCGCGCTCCAACCCGCCGATGATGCGGGCATCCAGCACGCCGGGAATGGATTCGAAACGGTCTTCCAGCTCCTCCGCAAACACCTTCAGCCGCTTGAGGCTGAACGGTCCGGAAAGCACCACCTGAATGATGGGCTGGTCCGAAAAGTTCATTTCGCTGATAACGGGATCGTCCTTGAGGTCCGATGGCAGATCGCCCTTGGCCTGATCCACCTTGTCACGCACCTTCTGCAACGCATCGTCAATATCCACGCTGGGCAGAAACTTGATGGCAATGGTGGAAAGCCCGTCGTCCGACTGCGAGGTAAGCTCCTCCACACCCTCCAGCCCCTTGAGCTTGCGCTCCAGCGGAATGGTGATGAGCTTTTCCATATCCTCCGGGGCCACGCCCTCGTAATCTGTAGTCACAAAGATGTAGGGAATCTGGATATCCGGAGCGGCCTCGCGGGGAAGCTTGGCGTAGCTGTACAGCCCGGCCACCAGTATAAGAATCAGGAGCACCAGAACGAACGGCTGGTTCCTGACTGCGCCTTCATTGAGAATCATCGCACATTCACCTTTGTTCCGTCTTCCACCTCGGTGTGGCCCACCACGATGAGCCTGTCACCCGCGTCAAGGCCCTTGCGCACCTCCACCCGATCGCCGTCTATGACGCCAAGCTCCACGGTACGTGCCTCTGCCACGCCGTTGCGCTCCACAAAGACCACCCGTTCGCCGCCCTTATCCAGCACGCTGAACAGGGGCGCGGTAAGCGCATCGGCCACAGACCGGCGCACAAAGGCGCCCCGGGCTATCATACCGGGCCGGATGGCTCCGTCACGGTTATTCACCACCAGCCGCACCCGGAAGGTGCGCGTGGCGGTATCTGCCTTCCAGGCCACAAAATCCACGGTGCCTTCCCACTCCCTGCCGGGGTAGGTGTCCAGACGCACAACCGCCTTGCTGCCTTCTGACAGGAACCGCACATCCGCTTCAGGCACGTTAAAATTCACCCGCAGGGTGTCCACGTTCACAATATCGGCCACCGTGGCCCCTTCCGCAATGTACTCGCCGGGGTCCACATACACCTTGTTGACCACGCCGTTGGTGGTGGACGTGGTAATGCCGTGGCTGTAGTTTACCTCTGCCTCGCGCAGAGTGGCCTGCGCCACGGTGCGCTCCGTCTCTGCCTGCTCCAGCTCCTCGCGCGAGAGCACCTTGCGTTCGTACAGGTCGCGCCTGCGGCGAAGCTGATCTTCCGCCAGCGTCAGGTTAGCCTTGGCCCTGTCGCGGACCGCTTCCAACGCGTTCAGATTAATACGAATAATCTGCTGCCCGGCTCGTACCGTCTGCCCTTCTGTCACACCAACCCATTCCACCACGCCGGCGCGTTCGGAGGCAAGGCTCACATCGCTCAGGGCTTCCGTCTCTCCGGGCAGCACCAGCACATCGCGCAGGGGCGCGGGGGTTACGGTCTCCACCTTCACGTTCACAATGTACTGGGAACGTTCAGAAGCAGCCGCAGCCGGCTTCGCGTTGGCCACCAGGGACTGTGCGTCCGTTGCGGCGGGAGGGGTTATGGCAGGCTGCCCCTCCGGCGTTTGCGTCTGAGCCGGAGATGTCTCTGCGTTCACGCGCTCCGCCATCTGCACCTGCGTTCCGCCAGACACTCCGGCGGAAGAGTCGCCGCAACCGGAAAGGAGGAAAACCGAAACCATGACCAGAATCAGCAAAAGCGGAATGATAAGGGTATGTTCTATGAATCTCTGCATGTCTGCTTCTCCGAAAGATAATGAATGCCGCCGAGGGAAAACGCGGTGATATGCCTTGCAATTTCCTCAATCTCGTCGGGTAAGAACCTTTTCCCGCCCCGCGCCTCAAGGAATCGGCTGCGCAAGGAATTATACAGAAGAATCTGGGCGATTATGGACCGGGCCAGGAGTTTGAACCGTCTGTCTTCAGCGTTCGTAGGCGAAAGCATGGACGACGGGTACGCCAGCGTCTCTCCTTCCGGGTCCGCAAGCGGTTCGCAGCCGGAAATTTCGCGCAGCAGGGGCACCAGCCAGCGCAGCACTTCTATCCTGTGCGCTTCCGCATACTGCTCAAACTGCGGCAGCGGGCGCATGAACGCTTCGGAAAGCATCTGGCCCAGCACCGCCTCGTCAGGCTTTTCCGTGCCGAGTATCCGGCACAGAAAGGCGAACACAAAGCCGTAGAGCCTCTCCCCGGGGGCGGCGTCACGCGGAACACCTCCGTCCATAGGGTAAAGGCGCAGCGTTTCATCCATGATTGACGAAAGCACCGCCGCCAGCAGCCCGTCCTTGCTGCCGAAATGATAGTTCACCGCCGCTATGTTGGCACGGGCTATGCGGCAGATATCGCGCACGGTGGCCGTAGTGCCTTTTTTTGCAAACTCCGACCGCGCAGCATCCAGAATGCGCTGCCGGGTATGCATGCCGCCCACCGCGTCCGCCTTTTCCGGCGGAGAGCAGTGACCGCAGCGGTCCACCATATCACGTGCCGCATTGAGCAGCTTTTCGCCAAACCTCGACTTCATCAAACAGCCCCCGGAACAGTCTTGTGTCAAACGCTGTTTGAAACAGAATTTACACTCTGTCAATACGTCGGATCGATTCTTAAACAGTTGGCGAACAACATGCACATCTTGCCGCACGCCCCATACCTCCCCATACCTCCCCATATCGTCCCATGTCGTCCTGTATCGTCCCATGTCGTCCTGTATCGTCCAAAATCGTCCGGTCTCGTCCGGTCTCCATAGCCGTCCCATATCCAGCGCTCCGTATCGCCCCCACCCTCCTCCGCGTATCCCACAAATAAGGACAAGAACCGGATGCCTGCCGGAAATGATAAGGAACGGGAAAGGAAATACATTGAAATACATGGCCCGCATGGGCTAAACTACCGCATGGCTACCTGACCACCCGGAGAGCACATGTCACAGACCAATGCCGCAAGCACGCCCGCAGATACAGCGCCCCAGTGCCATCCCGAACCGTTCTGCCGGTTCATGGAGCTCCATGGCGACCCGGAGCTTCCCGTCCTGCCCGGCATGCTGCTGGGCATTGCAACAGATCTGGCCCCTTTTACAGCGGGGGCAGATTCGGACAGCGGTACCCCTGCCCCGCCATTTTATTCCGTGGACCTTGCCACGCGTGAAATCCGCGCCACAACACTGGGCATGATGTCCATGAGCGGCAATAAGATGGAAGTGGTTCCGCTGGTGAGCGTAAGCAAAAATTCCCTGACCGTACGCACCACCGTGTACGCCACCGACTTCAGCGGCGCGGCTATTCCCCCCATTGTCTACGACAGGGCAACTCGCCAGCTCAAAGTTACGCTGCCGGTGGACCTGAAATCGCTTGCGCAGACCATTGCCACTGTGCGCGAAACAGGCACGCCGCAGGAAGCCGTGCTCTGCACGGGCAAGCCGCCCCGGCACGGTGCCAACGGCAGACTGGAACGCCTGCTCAAGGAACGCGATTCCGTGGGCGCGCAGAAGGATTCCGGCACCATAGATTACCGTGACCGGGGCGCGCATCCGCATGTGGAGGAAGGCACCCCCGTGGCGCGCTACCACCCCGCCACCAAAGGCGTGCGCGGCATGGACGTGTTCGGCAACGAGATTCCCGCCCGCGACGGTTCGGACCGCCCGGTCCGCACGGGGGACAACATCCGCGAGGTGCCGCAGGAAGACGGAACCACCCTGTACGAGGCAACGGCGCTGGGGCTGGTGGATGTGCGCGGCGGCAGCGTGGGCGTTTCCACAGTTCTGCACATCAAGGGCGATGTGGACATGACCACCGGGAACATTGTGGTGGAAACCGGCTCCGTGCATGTTACCGGCACCATCCGCAGCGGTTTTTCCGTAACCGTGGCAGATCATCTTATTGTCAACGGGCTCATAGAGAGCGCGCTTGTCACCTGCGGCGGCGACGTGAGCGTTCGCGGCGGCATAGCCATGGAGGGGCGCAACCTCATCCGCGCCCGTGGCAATATTATCGCCGCCTACGCGCAGGACGCCGTTCTGGAGGCGGAGGGCGATGTCATCATCAACGGCGGCATCATCAATTCCTTTATCACCTGCAAGGGCAGCGTGCTGGCGGAGCGCGGCAAGGGGCTGGTCATGGGCGGTTCCATTGTCGCCTCGCGCGGCATAGACGTGCTGGAATCCGGCTCGGAGCTGGGCACCCAGACAGCCCTGACCATTGCGCTGGACCTGCCGGAACTGGATGCCCTGCTGCGCGAGATGGATTCTTCACGCTCCAAACTGCAGCGGCTGGAACAGTGGCTCGGCAAGGGCACCCCCCGCACCATTCTGTTGCAGACACCGGAGCCGGACCGGCGCATCGTGGCGGAAATGATCCGCGTGCGTGCCCGGCTGGAGGAGCGCGTGGCAGAAATCCAGCGGGAGGTGACGCGCATAAAGAACCTGAACAACCACGCCCTTGCCCGCACGCCCGTCATCATCCGCAAAAAGGCACATCAGGGCACGCGCGTAAAGATAGGCGACAGAGCGATGAGCCTGCACCACCCCGAAACGGCGGTGCGCTACCAGTGGAGCCCGGAAGAACGGCAGATAACCACCCATTCCCTTATCTGAGAACAGGCACCCCGCCCGCGCAGGAAAACGCATGGACGCGACGGAAAAAATCCTCTTTGTGGACGACGAGCCGAATATTCTGGCCACCTTCAAGCGCAATCTCCACCGCAAGTATGTGGTGGAAACAGCCACAGGCGGAGAGGAGGGGCTTGCACTCATTCAAAGCCGCGGCCCGTTTGCCGTGGTGGTTTCCGACCTGAAGATGCCGGTCATGGACGGCATTACCTTTCTGGAAAAGGTGCGGGCCATCCATCCGGATTCCGTGCGGGTTATCCTGAGCGGACAGGGTGATTTTGATGCGGCCATAGACGCCGTGAACCGGGGGGCCGTGTTCCGCTTTCTCACCAAGCCCTGCCCGCCGGAGACCCTGCTCACGGTGCTGCGCGAGGCGTTTCGCCAGTACCGGCTCATAACGGCAGAAAAGGAGCTGCTCCGGGGCACCCTGCTGGGCAGCGTGAAGGTGCTGGTGGACGTGCTCTCGCTTGTCAGCCCGGAAGCCTTTGGCCGTAGCGAGCGCATACGCAGTGTGGTTGCGGCACTGGGCAAACGGCTGAACGAGACCAATCTGTGGCAGTTGGATGTGGCCGCCATGCTCTGCCAGCTTGGCTGCGTGGGACTGCCGGAAGATCTGCTGGGCAAGGTGATGCGCGATGAGCCGCTCTCTGCCGAAGAGCAGCAGGTATACAGCATGCATCCGGGCATAGGCGCGAGCCTGCTTTCCAATATCCCGCGCATGGCGGGCGTGGCTCAGATAATTGCCCGCCAGATGAACGACTATACGCCGGAGACGCCCATGGGGGCACGCGTGCTGCGGGTGGCGCTGGACTATGACCGGCTGGAACAGCAGGGCATGAACGCGCACGAGGCCGCCCAAACCCTTACTCAGCGCAATACGGCCAAACAGTACGACCCCGCCGTGCTCAACGCGCTGCTGAACATGATGATGGAACAGGAGGGGGGCGAGGTACGCGCCATCCGGCTGGAGCATCTGGAAGCGGGCATGGTGCTTGGCCGCGACCTTGTGAACGCGGAAGGCACGGTGCTCATGCTCAAGGGGCAGACCGTCTCGGAAAGCGGCCTTGTGCGTCTGCGCGCGCTCTCGGACCTTTTGCAGGTGAGCAGCCCCATTCACGTACTCTATCCACGCCAGCGGGCAGTATGAAGACGAGCGGCAACGCCTCCCCGGCTCGCCGCCGCACTACCCCTTCACGCGCCGCCACCCTCTGATCAGCGCACTGCGCAGCAGGCGGAGCGGGT
This sequence comes from Desulfovibrio psychrotolerans, assembly GCF_013340305.1. NCBI lineage: Bacteria > Pseudomonadati > Thermodesulfobacteriota > Desulfovibrionia > Desulfovibrionales > Desulfovibrionaceae > Desulfovibrio > Desulfovibrio psychrotolerans. Next base: position 24,472 of record NZ_BLVP01000002.1, on the reverse strand, counting down.
GAAAGGTTTCCGGCGTGAGCGACTGCGGCAGGCGAAAGGCCGTGCCGTTCACGTCTTCCGGTCGAAGCAGGGGGAAGATGAGGTGCTCATCAAACGCTCCGGCCGTGTTGCGCTGCCTGAGTTCGCCCCACAGGGGAATGTCATCCGGCGTTGCCCCCAACATGCGGTAGATGGCCGTATCCATCGCCACGGGTGAAGATGCAGCCGCCACCATGCCCAGTGCAAAGGCATCTCCGCCGGAAGGCCCCGTACGGTCCATGGCGGTTATGCCGTCCGCCAGAGCCGCCACGGGCGGCAATGCCTGCGCCACCTCCACCAGCAATGCGCGGAAAGCGTTACCCCTGTCTCCGTGCACTGTGTGCGCCAACGCCTTGCGCACCCCAGCCACGCAGCCGAACAGATTCTTCACCGCACAGGTCAGGCGCATCTGGCAGTGCGCCTTCACACGCGGCACGCTGAGCACGGCATCTGTCTCCAGTGCCAGACGTGAGATGCCTATGTCCATGCCGGAAGGCAACCGCACCGCTCCGGCGGAATCCAGTGTGACAATGGGCACGCCCAGCGGAGCAAGCGCATCATCCAGCCCTATGGCCCGGGCCACGGACAGTGCGGACCCGAAGGCAGGAGAATCGCCCACGGTAACGATGCATCCGCAATCCAGAAGATAGGCGCAGGCTGCCCGCACCACCTGCGGATGCGTGCAGCACAGCCCGCCCGGCTCTGCCTTGAGCAGGTTCGGCTTTACCAGCACGCGGGTTCCGGCAGCGGGGGCGTATCCGGCAGCGTGCAACGCGGTGCCTGCCGCCGCATCCACGGTGCGGGGCGTGTAGTCCGCACAGCGGGTAATGGCTACGGCAATGCCTGCGGCAGCTCCTTGAACAGCGGAGCCGGTTGCGGCACAAGGCCCGTTATGCTGCGTCACGCGCCTGTTTCCTCAAACGCGCGTATGCGGCTCATGATAAGCCGGGTATGGTGCTTTTCCTGCGTGGCAAGGTCCAGAAACACGGGCTCCGCATCCTTGCCCAGCGCAAAACCGGGCACATCTCCCTGCGCCGCGTTACGCGCCAGCGTACGGTACAGGTCGTAGGCGTTCATTTCCACCTCCAGCGCAAGGTCTGCCAGCTCAAGGCAGTCGCCCTGCGCGGCACCGCGTATCCACGGCTGCAGTTCATCCACTGTCAGGCCGCCTTCCAGCACCTTGCCTTGCAGGGCATCGAACATGGTCTCAAAAGGGGGAATGGGCTGCGAGCCATCGTTCCAGTATTTTCCCAGATAGCTGTATACCACTCTGGCGTGCGCGATCTCCACGCCGATGAGGGTATCCATAAGGTCGCACATGACATCGCGCTTCACCACGGCACGCACCTGCCGGTACAGTTCGTGCGCGGCTTTTTCCAGTTCCAGCGCCTTGAGCAGCATGCCGCGTATGGAATCTATGCCGGAAAACACGTCCACGCGCGGGTAATCTGCAAGCGCACCGCCGCCCCATGCCAGTATGCCGCCTTGCAGCGAAAAGACCTGCCCGCGCAGCAGGCGGCTATCTTCCGCAAGCATGGCGGCAGCCATGGACCGTGCGCCGCTGCGGCAGTAGAATATGTGGTCCTGCTCCGGGTTAAGCGTGCCCAGCTTGCCTTCCAGTTCAGATACAGAAATGAGCACGGCTCCGGGCAGATGCTCCTGCTCGTATTCCTGCGGCTGGCGCACGTCTATCAGCACATAATCGCGCTCCGCGCGGTCTGCCATGTAGCGGCGCAACGCATCGGGGGCTATTTCCTGCACGCGGTGTTTCATGAACATGGCAGCCTTTCCTCCGTGTAGGGGCGGATATACGTTCAACCTGCCTATATCCTACACACTCCGGGCAGAAATGAAAGATGCGGGACCGACACGAGGAATAATTTTGCCCAAACTACACTTTTTTATTGACGTCTTGCACCTCAGGGGATATTCACCCTCTTCGCAACGTCGGGATGTAGCGCAGCCTGGTAGCGCACTTGAATGGGGTTCAAGGGGTCGAAGGTTCAAATCCTTTCATCCCGACCATTACCGCGAACCCCTAGCCCCCCAGATTTTCCCAAAAGAAAGTTCGGGGGGCTGGTTTTTATCCAACGCCGCAGCCCATGCAGACCGCACTTTGCGGAGCCGGGTTGGCAACCGAGGGATTCCACCGGATTTACCAAACAAACTGTCCGGGCAGGAAACCGATCATATATAGGCTCTTGTAGCTCAGTCGGCAGAGCGCGTCCTTGGTAAGGACGAGGTCAGCAGTTCAATCCTGCTCAAGAGCTCCATACAAATGAAACCGCCCTGATTTCGCAAGGAATCGGGGCGGTTTTTTGTTTGCCATATTCCAATTCCGCGAATAGAATCTCAAGTAACTCTACACAAGCATTGACAATTACAAACCATCATAACGATATAAGCAAATATTATATAACAATCTTATTCTATAAGAGGCAAAAATGGACACCACACTGGCATATGAAACGTTGTCAAAAATAGTATCCCCTCTCAACGACATCCAAGGGTTACTTACCTTACTTTTAACAACCATCCTTGTTATTCTCAATTACAAACTTGCAAAAGAAACTAAGCACATCAGAGAAATAGAATCTGAACCAAATATCGAAGTATATCTATCTCCTCATGAAAAATCATCATCCTTTATAAATATGGCAATAAAAAACAACGGAAGAGGAACAGCACGTAATATTAAGTGGGCAATTAATTACGATGAAGCAAACGCAAAGGACAAAGGAATTACAATAGGAAAGATGTCATTATTTAAAGTCCTCCACTACTTGCCTGCAAGCGAGCATTTTTTATTTTACTTTGGATCTTCAATAAAACTTTTGGAAGAACCAAAAATGAAGCCAATTGAAATAATTGTATTATATACAAACGATAAAAGCAGCAAATCATATAAAAAATCATTTATAATTGATATAGAACCATGGGTTGGGTTGACAACAATCGGAACGCCGCCTGAATATTCAATAGCTAAAAGCATATCTCAAATTGAAAAATCGATTCAACACGCATTTCCTATTGGCAAACCACCAATATTTAGAATCCAGCATGAAAATGAATACCGTGCTGAACGAATAAGAGAATATGATGAGTTCGAGCAAGAATTTAAAAGCATTAGAGAAGATAAAAAAGCACCATAACCCCTACAACAACTGATTTCGAAAGAAGTCAGGGCGGTTTTTTGCATGTGAAATCTCAAGACTCATGCATGGGCAAGCATCATTTCAATACTCTGAGCCTGCGCAGGCAACCCTAGCGCCCGATATGCAAATGCCAGCACACGATACACCTCTTCACACACGCCGACATCGCCGGAGAATCGTGCCAAGAGCCTACCAGCCTCTGCCAGCACCTCTTCGCGCCTCCCCTCTCCGGCCAATATCTGCACCATGGCAAGCCTAATCATAACACTGTCATGATATCGAGAGACATTAGCTAAATAGGCCAAAGCGGCCTCGCCCCCCTGCTCCATCAACACGTGCTGCGCCTTCTTCAGAATCTGGCTCTCCGTTGCTTCGACCTGCTCTCGCAATCTGTCACCGGCAAGCACATGGCCCAACCTTTCGTACCGCCTGAGCAAGGGATTAAACCGCGTTATAGAATTATCAACACTGCCAGTAACATTTGCCTGTCGATAGAAACAATTCAAATCGTACCCTACCGCCCCTGCAACCGGAGTTACAAACCCCCTGGCCATCTTGTCTTCATAGTCCTGCTGAGACTTGTAATAATAATGATTTATTTGAATGATATCTGAAGTGTGATATGATTTTGCACCAAAAACAGGAATCCCATGTTCATTAACGCAGAACTTCCCTTCACGGTATGCAAAATGATGTGGTGATGCAACATGATCTACACACTTCATTCTTGCTATTGTCTTTATATGAAAATCAAGACCAATGACACACTTATAAGCATCAACAACATTGCCATCCGGCCTTTTCATATGCCCACAAGAACCAAACATTTTCCAGCTGATCCCCAAACCACCGAAATTTTCATACCTATCCAGAACATCTTTTATGTCATTGTCTTGAATCGGAACAATAAACTCATCAACATCAATAAACGCACACCACCTCACCAACGCCCTGAACTCTTTAATGAATGACGCATATGCTGTCAGCTGCATTCCACTGCCTGACAAATCATGAACAACCACAACACCTGTCGAAACATAATCGCACAGGACGTCCCGCACAGGGTTCACACTCCCGTTATCAAATATGAATATCTTATCAAATCCTATCATTAAATGATAAGAAACCCACTCCCTCAGGTTTTTATCCTCATCTTTCACTATTGCACACACAACACAGTATAACATAATACACCCCCAGAAAAACGTCCTGAACGAATAATAATTCTCTCAATAAACTACCAAAAAACAAAATTCAACACCCTAATAGACAAAATACGATAAATCTACAGAGAAATTTTTCCTATTTCAATTTTGGGCCTGAAAAGCTAACCTGCAAGCAAACTTCACAATGAAGGCAGCTCAACCCAATGCCCAATATTGCCTGCACGCAAAAGCTCGCTGTCGAGTTCAAAGACAGATACGAGCCAGCCGCAATCCCGACTGACGGATTACGCGGATGGCACGCCAACCTTCTGACTTTGAAACGGCGTAAATGCGTTTTGCTCACAAATGAGCAAACGCGGTTCTCGATCTTCTTCTTTGGTTTCCGCAAACCTGACTTTGCGAACTTCCAAAACCTGTTTTCAGAACGCTTCGCCAACGAACTTAAATGGCTCGGAATTCCAAATCCACAAATTGCGCAAGCCAGACTTCAACTCGGCCCATTCACATTCGGAAAGACCTATTGCCGCAGCACTCTCGGAACCATGAAGGAAAGGCAACTGGAGCTTGAATATCTTATTGAACGCATGCCCGAAGGCATTTTAACCGATCAGGACTATAACTATCTCAGTCACCAGATGAACAACGCCCCCACCTATACGAAGTTCCACAACAAATATATATGGCCTGCTCAGGAAATGGCCAGCATGACTCGAATATAGCTTGCTATATTCATAATACTAATATTGTTACACAGTGTATTTATTTATCTACATCACACATATTTTAAGGGGGTGAGGATAGAAAATGTACAAAAAAATAGACATCACATTTTTAACATCATGCATAGCACTACTCGCTATATTCCCGTTTGAATGCCTTGGAGAAGATTGCTGGATAGCAAGTGAAATCAAAGGAAAATCGGCAACTGCATTTGACAACTATGTTTTTACAGACAATTCGTTCAAGGACGGTATGCTCATCTGCTTTACAGATGATGGCGGACTCGTGACCGGAAACGACATTCCGCTTGTTCGGTTTGGCAAATCCACTCTTGTAGGGGTCTCGATAACAGAGAAAGGCCTTGAAGTCGTGAACACTTACCAAATTGACAGAGCTAACAGAATACTCCTAATAACCCAGTCAAGACTTGGAACTCACACGATAACAACTATATTACCCGATAATGTATCAGCATTTGCCGGAAAGGTTGTCCCTGCCGGACAATAGTTCGAACACAGCTCCTCACGCACTCCAACCCACCCACCATATCATGCTCCCAATCCGCCCGTACCACTCTGCTGACAGCACCACCGTTCTGAACATCTGGCTTGCCGCTTCCCGCGAGGGACACCCCTTTTTCAACGAGGAAGAACTGAGCCGCCAACGGGAGCTGGTGCAGAACCACTACCTGCCCGTGGCGGAAATGTGGGTATACGACCACAACGGCATTCTGGGCTTTATCGGCATGCTGCAAACCACCATAGGCGGTCTGTTTGTTGCGCCGCAGCACTTTCGCAAAGGCGTGGGGTCTGCACTTATCCGGCACGTTGCGGCACTCAAAGGCTCCCTTTCCGTGGAAGTATTCAGCGCCAACCCGCAGGCTGTTGCCTTTTACCACCGCTGCGGGTTCCGGGAACACCAACGCGCTGTGAATACAGACGTGCTGCCGCATCAGGAACTTATCATCATGCGCCAGAGCTAACCAAGGACACAACACCATGACCTTTCCCTCCCTGCACAGCTTTATTGAAAACGAATTTCCCTTCCATACGCTGCTCGGGCTGAAGGTGGACCACATTGACGAAGAATGCGTGCGCCTGTTCATTCCCTACAAGGAAACACTCATCGGCCACGCCAAACGCTCCATGATACACGGCGGGGTTATCTCCAGCCTTGTGGATATATGCGGCGGCTTTGCCGTGTGGACCCGCTGCAAGCCGGAAGACCACATAGCCACCATTACCCTGAGCGTGGACTACCTGCGCCCCGCCAGAGCGCACGATCTGTATGCCGAAGCACGGGTGCGGCTTTTGGGCAACAAGGTGGGCAACGCCCATGTGGTGGTGTGGTCCGCAGGCACCCGCGAGGTGCACGTGGCGGAAGGGCGCGGGGTTTACAATATCAAGCGGGGCGCATGACCTGCGGGGCGTGTGCCGGGCACAGAAAACGCCTCCTGCGCACGCGCCGGAACGCTACGCATAACCACCTGAATTTGTGGAATAACAAAAGGCATCTTCTTCCGGCTGAACAAAACACTTGAATGCCGTCCGGCATCGTGGCAGAAGCCTTGTAACGTCAATATGATTGAGGGCTTTTTCATTGATGAACAGGCACACTCCCTGCCATACCGTTCTGCTCACCTTGTACCACCGCGCGCGCCCCGTGCGGCGGTTCCGTCTGTCGCTGGGCGAGCAGAAGTCCGGCGAGCCCTACAGTACACGCCAGTTCCCCGCGCTGCCCACGACCTGAGCCTTATCCTTTCAGGCTCCTCCAGTCCGTCCCCGTAGCGCAGCACCCCGGTTGCGGTACGCGCCTTGGCGCGTCATTCACTGCAAGCCCCGGCCCATGCCGGGTTATGGAACTTAAATGGCGAACACGGACCCCATTTTCGAATTGCGTGGCGTTTCCAAGGTCTTTGAAGACACCTGCGCCCTTTCCGACATTGACCTGAGCATCCGCAACGGCGAATTTCTTACCCTTCTCGGACCTTCCGGGTGCGGCAAGACCACCATTCTGCGCCTGCTTTCCGGCTTTGAGACATCTACCACCGGCGATGTGCTGCTGGGCGGCAGGGTGGTGAACGATGTGCCGCCGGAAAAACGGCAGGTGAACACCGTCTTTCAGAACTACGCCCTGTTCCCGCATATGTCTGTGCGGGACAACGTGGCCTTTGGCCTGAAAATGGCGGGCGTGGACAAGGCAGCCATTGCCCAGCGCGTGCGCGATGCCCTGCGCATGGTGCATATGGAGCTGCTTGCAGACCGCCGCCCCGGCCAGCTTTCTGGCGGGCAGCAGCAGCGTGTGGCCATTGCGCGGGCCGTGGTGAACAATCCCCTTGTGCTGCTTCTGGATGAGCCGTTCAGCGCGCTGGACTTTAAGCTGCGCAAGGCCATGCAGCTGGAAATCAAGCAGTTGCAACGCTCGCTGGGCATTACCTTTGTGTTTGTTACCCACGATCAGGAAGAGGCGTTTGCCATGTCTGACCGTGTGGTGGTGATGAACGAGGGCCGCATAGTGCAGGTGGGCACGCCCAAAGAAATTTATGAAGACCCCGCCAACCTTTATGTAGCGCGCTTTGTGGGCGACATTAACATTCTGGACGCCACCATCTTTTCCTCCTCCAACGGCGGCATGTATTCCGCCGAGGTGGAGGGGGTGCCCATGAACCTGCATAGCAAGCGCACCTTTGCGGACAACTGTCCGGTAAAGGTGCTGCTGCGCCCGGAAGACCTGCGCGTGCACCGCGTGGCGGAAGGCATGCTGGACGAACCCCACCTGCTCGGGCGTATTGCCCAGACCGTCTACAAAGGGGCCACCGTGGACCTGCACATCCGGCTGGATGACGCCCACGGCGGCAAAACCCTTATGGGATCGGAATTCTTCAACGAAGACGACGAGGAAATCATCTACGACGCAGGCGAGCGTGTGGCCGTGACATGGGTGGACGGCTGGGAGGTGGTGCTGGATGCAGAAGATCACTAGCCGGTTCGCCAAGACCAGCATCGTTATCGTGGCCCTGTGGCTGAGCCTGTTCGCACTTATTCCGCAGGCCCTGCTGTTCATTGCCACCTTTCTGGAGCGCGGGCAGCAGGAATTTGTCGCTCCCGTGTTCACGCTGGGCAACTACGCCCGCCTGCTGGACCCGGTATTCCTGTTCATCTTCTGGGAATCCTTCCGCCTTGCGGGCATAACCACGCTGGTCTGCCTGCTGGTGGGCTACCCCTTTGCCTACATACTCGCCACCTCGCGCACATCCGTGCGCCCGTGGCTTCTGCTGCTGGTGGTTATTCCCTTCTGGACCAACTCGCTCATACGCACGTATGCCATGGTCATTATCCTCAAGTCCGGCGGCGTGCTGAGCAATCTGCTGCTCTGGCTGGGGCTGATCAGCGAACCGCTTTCGCTCATGTACACGGATGTTGCCATCTTCATAGGCTTTTCCTACACCCTGCTGCCGTTCATGATTCTGCCGCTCTATGCCGCCATTGAAAAGCTGGACATGCGGCTGCTGGATGCCGCCAAAGACCTTGGTGCCTCCGGCATGCAAACCTTCAGACACATTACCCTGCCGCTGACCATGCCGGGCATAGTGGCGGGCTGCATGCTGGTGTTTCTGCCCGCGCTGGGCATGTTCTATGTGCCGGAAATTCTGGGCGGTTCGCGCTTCATGCTGCTGGGCAACTACATCACCAACCAGTTTCTCGTGGCGCATGACTGGCCTCTGGGCGCGGCGGCAAGCACGCTGCTCACGCTCACCCTTATTGTCATGATCCTGCTGTATCTGCGCAGTGTGCGGGCATCGTCCCGCAACGGCAAAAACAGCAGCGGCGAAGACGACCTGCTGGCAATGGAGGGCGCCTAAATGTCCGATCAGCACAGCAGGGAACATGCCCGCGCAGGCTGGCGGCGGACGGTGAAGGGGCTTTCCGCAGCCTATATGTGGGCAGTGTACTTCTTCCTGTACGCGCCCATTCTGGTGGTTATGGTCTATTCGTTCAACAGCGCCCGGTTTGCCACAGACTGGCGCGGGTTTACCTGGGACTGGTACGCCAAGCTCTTTGCCAACCAGCAGCTTATGAACGCTGCCGTGAACTCGCTTATGGTGGCTACGCTGGCGGCAACCCTTGCCACGGCACTGGGCACCCTTGCGGCACTGGTGCTGCACCGCTACCGTTTCAGGGGGCGCAAGGTGCTGCACGGCTCCATCTTTGTGCTCACGGTATCACCGGATATTGTGATGGGCATTTCCATGCTCATCTTCTTCATCGCACTGCGCATACAGCTGGGCTTTGCCACGCTGCTCATCGCGCATGTCACGCTGTGCCTGCCCTTTGTGGCGGTGACCGTTCTGGCGCGCCTTGCGGAATTCAACGAGCACATTGTGGAGGCGGCAAAAGACCTTGGCGCAACAGAATCCAAAGCGTTCCGCTACGTCATTCTGCCGCTGCTCACGCCTGCCGTGGCAGCGGGGTGGCTGCTCAGCTTCACCCTTTCCATGGACGATGTGCTCATCAGCTTTTTCGTAACGGGGCCGACCTTTGAGATTCTGCCCCTCAAAATTTATTCCATGGTCCGGCTGGGGGTAAAACCCGATATCAACGCCCTGAGTGCCGTCATGTTCACCCTGACCGTGGTGCTGGTTCTTGCCGCCCACGCCCTGACCAAAGCGAGGAAAAAATGATGAAAAGACTGCTTCTCGCCCTTGCGCTGCTGCTTTCTGTCTTCGCCACCACGGCGGATGCCGCGCAGGAACCCGAAGAGGACAAGGTGCTCTATGTGTACAACTGGAGCGAATACATGCCGCAGGAGGTGCTGGACAAGTTTACGGCGGAAACCGGCATAAAGGTTGTCTACACCACCTACGAATCCAACGAGGCCATGTTTGCCAAGCTCAAACTGCTGCAGGGCAAGGGCTATGACATTGTGGTGCCTTCCACCTACTTTGTGTCCCTTATGCGGGAGCAGGGTCTGCTCAGCGAGATAGACAAGACCAAGCTGACCAACTTCCGCAATCTGGACCCCACAGTACTGGGCGGACCCTTTGACCCGGAAAACGACTACTCCGTACCCTACATGTGGGGTTCCACCGGCATGATGGTCAACACCAAGCATGTTGACCCCGCCACCGTGAAAAGCTGGAAGGACCTTGCCCGGCCTGAATTCAAGGGCAAGGTGCTGCTCTCCAGCGACATGCGCGATACCATGGGCATTGCCCTGAAGGCGCTGGGCTATTCCGTGAACACCACCAATGAAGAAGAGATCAAGGCCGCCTATGAGTTTCTGGTTGCCCTCAAGCCCTCCGTGCTGGTCTTCAATGTGGAATCCACCAAGCAGGCGTTCATAGGCGAGGAAGTTTCCATAGGCATGAGCTGGAACGGCGATGCCGTGATCGCCATGGAAGAAAACCCGGACCTTGCCTTCATCTACCCGCAGGAAGGCCTGCCCCTGTGGCTGGATTCGCTGTGCATCCCCTCCGGTGCCGCGCACAAGAACAACGCCCACAAATTCATAGACTTTACCCTGCGCCCGGAAATAGCCAAGCTCATCGTGGAGGAGTATCTCTATTCCACCCCCAATACGGCAGGGTGGGAACTGCTTTCTGACGACCTGAAGCAGAACGCCGCGGTGTCTCCCACCAAGGAAGACCTTGGCGCATCGGAATTCACCTCGTCCGTGGGCGAAGCCAAGGCTGTGTACGAACGCTACTGGGAACTGCTCAAAACCCGATAACCGACCGCAAACTTACCGGAGCAAAGCCGGAGACAGGCGCAGGCGGAAAAAGGCTCTGCCCGCTCAGGACGGCGGAACCAGCGAAAACCTGCTCCCGGAAATTCCGGCTTCTGCGGTACGAAACGACCTTGGGCAACACGGGGCGGCACAATCTTGTGCCGCCTTTTTTAATGCAGCATCCGTATAGAATGCTCTATGAAAAAATGCGGAGTGTATAATGGCGTGTACGGCTGTTTGTGTTATCCTCTTTTCAGGGCGGGAGATTTGATCACGCGGCGCAGGGGCGGATGAAACACAGATTCGTTGCCGGGGGGCAGCATGAAGTCGGAAATTGAACAGGCCCGGGAGCGCATTGCGCAACTGGAAGCGCAACTGAAAGCGCAGACGCTTGATGCAGAAGCCGACATGAGGGCCGTGCTGGACGCCACCGGGCAGTCCATACTGCTCATACGGGCAGACGGCATCGTACTGCACGCCAATAAAACCGCCGCCCGCAACTATGACAGATCCCCCTCTGACCTGATAGGCAGGAATATCCTCGAGGTACTGCCCGCCCCCGTTGCACGCCACAGACGGGCCATTCTGGACCGCTGCATAACGCAGAAGGCCCCTCTTGCCTTCACGGACACCCGCAACGGAAGAACCTTTGCGCACAACGTCTACCCCATTCTGGACGGCGACCACGTCCGGCGCTTTGCCGTGTATTCGGAAGACATTACGGACATTCTGCACAAAGACCGGGAAGTGGCCGCCTCACGCCACCAGCAGTCGGTGCTTCTGGAAATCCTGAGTCTTTCCCACACCACCGAGAGTCTGGACGCCCTGCTTGCCTCCATCCATGGCATTCTGCGCCGCGAAGTGCAGGCCGAGAATCTGTATGTGGTGCTCATGAATCCCCATGACGGCAGCCCCGACTACCGATACTGCGTGGATAGTGCATGGCAGGGCAATGCGGCCGCACGCCCCCCCTGCGGGTGGAAAGACAACCTGTTATGTCTGGAACCGCTGCGGCGCAACGGCGCGGTGCAGTTCTCCGGCACCGAACTGTGCGCGCTGAACGAATCCGGCGCACTGAGCACCCCCGCCCCCGTGCCGCTGGCGTGGCTGGGCATTCCCCTGCGTGTGCAGGGCAAGGCCATAGGGGTGCTGGCAACGCAGGAATACACGGAATCACGCGTCTATACCGAAGACGAAGTCTGCCTGCTCACCGCCTGCTCAGACCAGATAGCCATTGCCATAGAACGCAAGCGCGCAGAGGAGCTTATGCAGGAAAGCGCGGAACACTACCGCGCCTTTTTCGAGGACAACCACTCCGTCATGCTGCTGCTGGACAGCGCAAGCGGGGATATTCTGGACCTGAACAAGGCTGCGGAAGCGTATTACGGCTATCCGCGCCAGCGGCTTGCCGGAAAGAGCATCGCCTTTCTGAACCTCTTCCCGGAGGCAAAACTGCGGGAAGTGCTGTCCAAGCTTTCGGAACAACGCATCACCAACATCATTACCCGGCACCGCCTTGCCAACGGCGAAATGCGCGATGTGGAAGTCTATTCCGGCCCGTTCACAGTGAACGGGCGGCGCAGGCTCATCTCCATTGTCCACGACATAACCCGGCGGCTCAAGGACGAAGCAGCCCTTTCAGCCGCCAAGGAAGCTGCGGAACTCGCCAGTCGGGTCAAGGGGGAGTTCGTGGCGAATATCAGCCACGAGGTGCGCACCCCCCTGAACGGCCTTATGGGCATGCTGCAACTGTTGCTGGAAACGCCGCTTTCCGAGGAACAGTTCAGCTACATCCATACTGCGCTGCAATCTTCCAAAAACCTGCTGCGGGTGCTCAACGATGTGCTGGACTTCACCAAGATGGAAGCAGGCAAGCTCTCGCTGCTGGAATCAACCTTCCGTGTCAGCGACATACTGGACCACACCGCCAGCCTGTTCGCCCAGCAGGCGCGGGCCAAGGGCCTTACTCTGCAAGTCCGGAGTGACGGACTGCCCGGAGACCTGTACGCGGGCGATGACGGGCGCATCCGTCAGGTGTTGTTCAATCTGGTGGGCAACGCCATCAAGTTCACAGATTCCGGGCAGATCACGGTGGAAACCTGGGCCATGCCCGACCGCCAGCCGGAGTGCAGGCGGCTGTTCTTCTCTGTTGCCGACACGGGCATAGGCATTTCCCCCGCCCGTATCCACCACATTTTTGAACCGTTCACACAGGTGGACGGATCGCTCAGCAGGCGCTATCAGGGGTCCGGGCTGGGGCTGACCATTGTGAAACGGCTGGTGGAACTCATGGGGGGCGGCCTGCTGGTGGACAGCGAACCCGGTCAGGGCACCAGCATTACCTTTCACGTTCTTGTCAGGGAGCCCGCCAAGTCAATCTGCCTTCTTACGGCAACGGAAGACAGCGCTTCCGGCCTGCTGCAGCCTCTGCGCATCCTTCTGGTGGAGGATGAACAGGTGAACATGATCATGGCTCAGAGAATACTGGAGAAAATGGGCCACATGGTCACATGCGCCCGTAACGGCAAGGCCGGGCTGGAAAAGCTGCATGAACAACGGTTTGACGTGGTACTCATGGACATACAGATGCCGGTCATGGACGGTCTGGAAGCCACCCGGCGTATCCGCAACGCCGCAAGCCCGATGAATCCGCAGGACATTCCCGTCATCGCCGTCACGGCCCACGCCACATCGCGCGACAGGGACGATGCGCTGGAGGCGGGCATGGACGGCTACGTCATAAAGCCTTTCGAGCGGGATATCCTTGCATCGGCCATTCACTCCGCCCTTCTCAAACGGGCCTGCATACCGGGCGGCGAGTCCGGTGGCTACTGCTGACCTGCACGGCAGATGGCAAAGCGTCAGCCCGGTACCATTTCCAGACCAGGCGCACCCTTACCGGGCCAGAACAAACCTACCATGCCGAGCACTCTTACCGTGCCGGAACAGGTGCTCCCTCAGCGCGGCGCAATCCCCAGCAGCCGGTACACGGCCTCCATGTCCAGCGCTGCGCGAACGGCATCTGCCAGCCTGTCCAGAGCAGGTTCCAGCCCGTAGGGTGCCACCACCCTGCCCACGGGCGGCAGCCCGCGACGCACCCGCAACCTGTCAATGAACGCGCGGCGGAATGCATCCGCATCGAACAGCCCGTGCAGATAGGTTCCCCACACCCCGCGGTCGTTGGTGTAGCCTATGGGCGGGCCGTCATCCGCCACAACGCATGCCCGCGTTTCTGAAGAATCCGTCACACGTGTCTGCCCGTGATGAATCTCATACCCGCGCAACGGCAGGCCAAATTCCGTATGCGTGGCCGTAACCCGCGCCAGCACCTTGTCCGCGCCCATCACGGTGTGCACGGCCAGCAGGCCCAACCCTGCGCCGGAAGAACAGACCAGCCCGGCAGCCCGGTCAGACTCCACGCTGTGCGGGTCTTCCACCCGCTGCCCCAGCATCTGCAACCCGCCGCATATGCCCACAATTTCAGGGCCGCCCAGTTTGTCGCTGCTGCCGGTCCGTGCGTCTGCGCATGCCAGCAGGGCATCGGCCAGTCCGCTGGTGCGCAGCCATGCCAGATCGCCCAGAGTGTTCTTGGAACCGGGCAGGATAACACAGTCCGGCTGCCCCAGTTCGCCGGGATGCCGCACCACTCGCAGGGAAACATCCGGCTCCCCCGCCAGCGCATCCACATCGGTGAAGTTGGCTATGTGCGGCAGGTCTACAAGGGCGATATCCACAACTCCGGCAATGCCTGCGGTGCCCGCTTCAATACGCAGGGCATCCCGTCGCAGCGTGCGCCCGCCCAGCCCTTCGCGGAATGAGACGGAATCCTCTTCCGGCAGCCCCAGAGCGGTAATTTCCGGCACCACGCCCAGAAACGGTTTGCCCGTTCTGCGCGTGGTGTATGCAAGAGCGGGGTCGAGCAGCGAGGCGTCCCCCCGGAAGCGGTTCAGCACAAATCCGGCCACAAGGTCGCGCTCCCACCCGTCCAGCAATTCCATGGTGCCCACCAGCGAGGCGAATACGCCCCCGCGGTCGATATCGGCCACCAGCAGCACCTTGGCCCGCGCATACTGCGCCATGCGCATGTTCACAATGTCATGGGCCTTCAGGTTTATCTCTGCCGGACTGCCCGCCCCTTCCAGCACCAGTATGTCATGCTCTGCGGCAAGGGAGTCGTAGGCGGTGCACACGGTGCTGAAGGCCTGCGCTTTATAGGCAGTGTATTCCTTCACCCGCATGTTGCCCACGGGGTGCCCCATGACAATAACCTGCGAGCCCGTGTCGGAGTTGGGTTTAAGCAGCACCGGGTTCATGCGTGCGTCCGGTTCCAGCCTGCACGCAGCCGCCTGCACCGCCTGCGCACGGCCTATCTCACGCCCGTCCGGGGTGACAAAGGAGTTCAGGGCCATGTTCTGAGCCTTGAACGGCGCGACGGAAAATCCGTCCTGCAGCAGAATGCGGCACAGGGCGGCGGTAAGCACACTTTTTCCGGCATTGGAACTTGTGCCCTGCAACATAAGGGCGGGCGTTGTGTGCTGGCGGCCTGTCCGTTCTTCACTGTTCAGAGTATTACCAACCGAACTGTTGCGGATGATTCCATGATTTGGCATGCTGTACCCTGTATCCGTTTTCCCTTGCCAGAACCAGCGGTTTTCGCGACCCGGCAGAGAGACGGAGCACGCGGGGGGCGTGCCGGAAACCTGTTCGTGCCGCATGCACGCAAACAATAATGGACGGAACCAAGCTCCTGCGGGATAGACACTCTATGATTCAGATACTTGTCATCGCACGCGATAACAACGCCGGCAACGCCTACCTGACCATTCTGGAAAGGAACGGCATGACCGGCGTGCTGGCTTCGGAAACGCCGGCAGTGCTTCATGCGCTGCGCACCCTGCCGCTTCAGGGACTGGTCGTGAACATGCCTACCTACCTGCGCCTGCAGGGGCGAGGCAAGCATGTGATCAGCGAAGCCCTTTCCTGCTATCCGGTGCTCCGCTGCCGGGCAGACAACGAGACAGGCGTCATCACCGTCTTCGACCAGGGACACGAATCGCCGGAAACAGCCTTTGCCGGTTTTGCCCCCACATGCGCCAAGACAACGCCGCGCAGCATACGCCGCTCGGAACGCATATGGGCCACATGCAGCATTCTTCTGGCCCGCGAATCCAGCTTTGCGCCTGCCGTTACGGAACGCACCATCACCATGAACGCCTCGGAACAGGGAGCATTCTGTTTTTCCGTGGCTCACTGGCAAAACGACGATACCGCGTGGATTCAATTTCTGGACCTTGCGGACAAGACCCCCATCGTGGGCAAAGTCATCCACGCGCAGCGGTGGGGCAAAGGCTGCCGCATGCCGGGGTGCGGCGTGGAATTCACCTCCATGACGGATGCCCAACGCGAACAGCTGGCTGCCGTCCTTGCCGGGGCGCACAGTTTCATCGGTAAATCATATGTGTGACATGGGAGCATGACATGGGAAGAATTTTCAAGATCATCGGCATTACCGTGGCTGCGGGGCTGTTACTGCTTGTGGCAGGTATCGTGGCGTTGGTCACCCTTGTCGATCCTAACAACTACAAGTCCCGCATTGCCGAGGTAGTGCAGCAGCACACGGGCAGAACAGTGGAGTTCACGGGAGATATCAGCCTTTCCTTCTTCCCGTGGCTGGGGCTGGAAGTGGAAGGCATGCGCATCGGCAATCCCGAATCTTTTGGCGGAGGTGATTTTGTCAGCCTGAAAGGAGCCGGGGTGCACCTTAAGCTTATGCCTCTGCTCAAACGGGAGGTGGAAGTTTCCACCATCACCGTGAACGGCCTTGCGCTTAATCTGGTTCGCAACGCGGACGGGAGCGCGAACTGGAATTTTGCCCCCGCCACCGTCCAAGCCCCCCCTGCGGAAGGCACCCCACCCTCTGCCCCGATGGACGGCGACGGATTTGCGGACTCCAGCAAAGCGGCTCCCCTTGCCGCCCTGCTGGTGGAGTCGGTTTCCGTAACCGATGCATCCGTCCGCTACACAGACCACACGGCAAAAACAGAATACTCGGCGCGCAACCTCTCGTTTACCACGTCCGCCATCTCTCCCGGCAAGCCCGTGGACATTGCGCTGAAAACAGACTTTTCCTCCACTGCCCCCGCGCTGGAGGCCAACCTTGATCTGGGGCTGACCCTGCACATTGCCCACGACTTCACCCGTGCGGGCGTGCAGAATATGCGCCTTGCGCTGGATGCCAAAGGTGATACGCTTCCGGGCGGCGCGCTCTCCCTGCGCCAGCAAGGCAACGTAGATTGCGACCTGATGACGCAGATATGCGCCATTTCGGATTTTTCACTCTCTGCCTATGAAACGTCTGTAAACACCTCCGGCAGCCTGAACCTGGCGGAAGGCCCCGCCTACACCGGGCAGATGTCCATTGCCGGAGCGTTGCGCAAAACCATGGCCGCCCTCGGCACGCAGGTGGAGACAGCGGACCCCAAGGCGCTGGAGAACCTTTCCGTGGCCTTCGGCCTGGCAACGTCTCCGGCGAGCATAGAGCTTTCCGGCATCAAGGGCAGGCTGGATGATACGGACTTCTCCGGCGACCTGCGCATCCGCCAGTTTGCGCGTCCGGATATTAAGGCAGCCCTGAATGTTTCCGCACTGAATCTCAACCGCTACCTGCCGCCGGAACCCGCCGCAGGCAAGACGCCTCCCCCGGCACCCGCCCCCGCTCCCAAGGAATCGCAGCCTGCCCAGCAGGGTATTCCGCCGGAAACACGGCAGGCCCTGCGCAGCCTGTTGCTGGACGCCTCCCTTGCCGTTGGCTCGCTGACGGTGCAAAAGGTCACGCTTACGGATATTACCGTCAAAGCCACAGCAAAGGACGGGCTTATCCGTGTGAATCCCCTTTCCGCCAGTCTGTTTGATGGCCGGGTTGATGCGGACATGACAGCCGACCTGCGCAGCGCCACCACCCGTTCCGCACTGTCCTATGCCGTAAAGAATGTGCAACTGGACCCGCTCACCACCACCCTTGCGGGAGAACGCCGCGCATCGGGCACCGCTGCGGCTGCGTCCAGCCTGACGGCGGAAGGGGAAACATGGCCTGCCATCCGCTCCACCCTGAACGGCAACGGCTCATTCGCCGTGACGGACGGGGCTATCTACGGCTTCCAGATCATCCCGGAGGGAGCCAGGTCGCACCTTGCGGGCACAAATGCAGACAGGGTGGACGAAGCCACACGAAGACAGACCTTTGAACGGCTTTCGGCCAGCTATGTCGCACGCGCAGGGCGCATCACCAACAACGACCTTGCACTGGTTTCGCCCAATCTGAATGGAGAAGGTGCAGGCATTGTGGACCTGCCGCGAGACAAGATTGACTACAAAGCCACCATCCGCGTCACAGGTCTGCCGCCTCTGCCCGTAACCGTTACCGGCACGCTGGCCAACCCGCGTTATGGCTTCGATGCAAGCGCGTTTTTGCAAAACACGTTGAAGGGCGTACAGAACCTGCTGCCCATTCCCGGTCTCTCCGGCGGAGGAAACGGCTCGCAGGACTCCGGAACACAGCAGGCGAACCCGCTGGAACAGCTGGGCAAGGGATTGCAGCAGATGTTCAAAAAGTAGCAGGCGCGGCTGCATGATTGCAAACCATGCCGGGTAGATAGAAAACACCACCACTCTTTTTACAACGCCGTTCCCTTGACAGTAGGGAACGGCGTTGTTACCCGTGAAGTCTTACCGAAGAATATTGCGCACAGCGATAGTGCGCCATATTGCAACCCCGGTGCGGCGCAGCAGACCGCAACGGTTCGTCCGTTCACGGAAATTACGGCTATTCAGGCAACCCAAGGTGCTTCCATGACTCTCGCCAAGCGCGAAGCCGATGTGCTTTCCACAATCATCGAATCCTACATCGAAACGGCCCTGCCCGTGGGGTCCCGCACTGTTGCCGGTGCCTCGCGGCTGCGCCTTTCTGCCGCGAGCATGCGAAACACCATGGCAGACCTGACGGACAAGGGCTATCTGGAACAGCCCCACACCTCTGCGGGGCGCATTCCCACGGCCAAGGCGTTCCGGGTGTATGTAGATTCGCTGCTACGGCTGCGCCCCATATCACGCGAGGAAAAGGGAGAGATACTTTCGCGCCTCACGCAGCAGGGGCTGGAAATAAGCCAGATGCTGCAGCAGGCATCTGCCATGGTTTCCTCGCTGTCGCATCAGGTGGCATTGGTGCTTGCCCCCGGCGGCAACGATGTGCGCTGGCGGCGCGTAGATTTCGCCCTTCTGGCGGACAAGCTTGTTCTGGCCGTGCTGGTTCTGGATGGCGGCATTGTGCGTAACCGGGTGGTTCCGGTGGAGGGACATGTCACCGCCGATGAACTGACAAGTTTTGCCAACTATCTGAACTGTCATTACACGGGCCTTACCCTTTCCGAAGCCCGCCTGCGCATTCTGAACGAAATGCACAACGCGGAGGCGCATCTGGAGCAGCTGTGCAGCCGCGCCCTGCTTCTGGCGCGGCTGGCCTTCAGCGACCAGCAGGAAGAAGAACGGCAAATTTTTGTAGACGGCACCCTGACCCTGCTGGACAAGGCAGAATTCACCGATTCCGGCCGCATGCGCGAGCTGCTTGCCCTGCTTGAAGAACGTTCCCGCCTGCTCAGGCTGCTGGACAGCACCATGCGGGGTACGGATGTGTCTGTCTCCATTGCCCCTTCCCTTGCAGAGAATCCCGGCGAGGTTGACCCCGACCAGACTCTCTTTGATGAAACGGGAGCCAGCTACGGCAAAGGCAGAACCGGAATCAGCTCCCGGCATCTCATGGCCGGGACAGCACGAGAAGGTGAACGCCACGCGCTGCCGGGAAGGCTGACAGCATACCACGCTGCCGTAAGACCTAAAGAATCAGGCGCAGACCGGGAACTGGTGGGGCTGAGCGTGATAAGCGCGCCCTATGGCGGCGACACACCTCTTGGCGTGGTGAGCGTTATAGGCCCCCTGCGCATGGATTATGGCACGGTTGTGCCTGTTGTGGACTGTATTTCAAAATCCCTTTCCACCCTGCTTAAAGACCGGTTTTCCGCTTAGCGGGACCGGACCTTTCATCTCTCAAGGAGCATAGATCCCCATGGTAAAAGATACGGTTGAACTGAGCGAGGAAGCCGCAGAGCAGTTGCACAAGACCAGAGAAGATGCCCCCGCGCAGGAAACCACCATTGAACTGACCGACGAGGAGCTCATTGCCCTGTGCAAGGCGCGGGTCTGTCCTGCCTGCAACGAAAAGGTCAGCGCGGATGAACAGCGCCTGCGGGCACTGGCGGAGATGGACAACTTCAAAAAACGACTGCAGCGCGAAAAGGAAGAACACGCCAAATACGCGGCGGAAGGTGTTCTTGCAGGGCTGCTGCCCACGCTGGACAATCTGGGCCTTGCCATTGACTACGGGCGCAAGCTGGAAGGCTGCAAAGATATGCTCATCGGTGTGGACATGACCCAAAAACTGCTGCTGGATGCCGTAGCCCAGCACGGGCTTGTTCCCGTGGGCACGCCGGGTGAGCCATTCAATCCGGAAATTCATGAAGCCATCGGTCAGGAACCCTGCGACTGCACACCGGAAGGACATGTAAAGCAGGTCATGCAAAAGGGGTATCGGCTGAAGGAGCGCCTGCTGCGCCCTGCCAAGGTGCTCATCGCCTCCGGCAAGGCATAAACCACCCTTTCCCCCCTTTATAAAAAACAGAGCCTCCCCCGGAGCACTGCGCGTCGGGGGAGGCTTTTATTCTCTGCGTAAGGGAGCGGGAAAAACTATCCCTTCTTCATTTCCTCAATAAGTCTGCGCAGATTTTGCGCCTGTTCCGCCAGTTCACCTATGGCTTGCGCGGACTGGTTCATGGCGCTGGCCGTTTCCTGCGATATCTGGTCAATCTCTTCCACGCTGCGGTTTATCTGCTCACTGGCGGAGGACTGCTCCTCGCTTGCGGTGGCTATGCCCCGCACCTGATCAGCTGCCCGTTCCACCAACCGGACAATCTCCTGCAACGCCTGACCGGACTTTTCGGCAAGTTCCGTGGCCTGCCCTATGGCAGAGACGGAATGCTCCACGTTCTCCAAGTTCTTGCGGGTGCCCTGTTGTATGTCTGCAACGGCCTGCCCCACTTCCTTGGTGGCGGTCATGGTCTTTTCCGCCAGCTTGCGCACCTCGTCGGCCACAACGGCAAATCCACGCCCGGCGTCTCCCGCGCGGGCAGCCTCTATGGCCGCGTTCAGGGCCAGCAGGTTGGTCTGATCCGCAATGTCGGAAATAACATTCATGATCTGGCCTATACCTTCCGCCTGCTTGCCAAGGGTGCCCATATCGTTCTTCATCACCGCAGAGGCCTGCTGCACTTCCGTTATACTCTTCACAGCCTGCGAGACAACATTCGCACCTTCTGCGGCCTTGGCTCGGGCAACGCCTGTTGCTTCAGATGCCTCGGATGCATTACGGGCCACTTCCAGCACGGTGGCATTCATCTGTTCCATGGCGGTGGCGGTTTCACCCACTCGCTGGGACTGCACTTCCGTTCCCCTGCTGGACTGCTCCACCTGTGCGGAAAGCTCCTCGCTGGCAGTGCTGATAATCTCCACCACGCCCTCAAGCTGGGTTGCCGCCTGCATCATCCCTTCAGCCTTGGCACGCTCTGCACGGGCTTTGGCCTCGTTGGCTTCTTCCATGGCAACTTGGGCACGGCGGGCTTCTTCTGCAGCTTCAGCAGTTTTTTGCTCAGCTTCGGCAATCTTGGCCTTCATGGTTTTCACCATGCCCTGCATCACGGCGTACACTCCGCCTTCCTTCTTTTGGGGGCGGAAAGCCACATTCAGGTTCCCGCCGGCAATGGCGGACGCCACGCCGTACAGGTAGCCCGGGTCTTCACCCAGTTGCGAAGACACATTGGCGGTTATGAACAGGGCCGTACCTGCCGAAAGCGCCACAATACACCCCAGAATAATGTACATGACCATGGTCGCGTACTCGGCTTCTGCGGTGTTGCTGTCTGAAATTTCCTTGGCCCGATTCTCCTTCAGCAGTTGAACCTCATCAATAATCGTCTGATATCTGCGCGCTGTTTCGCGCATGGCACCGTCCACCAACGCGCGGGCTTCACTCCTGTTCCCCGCTTCGGCCAGCTTCAGCACCTGCTCGGTCATGGCGAGATATTCCTCACGGGCACTTCGCAGGCTTTCCAGCAGCTTGCGGTCTTCCGGGGTATGCTGCATGGCCGGTGCAAACCGTTCGAGCCGATCCGAGATAACCTTCTGAAAACCGCGAATCCGCTCAGTGCTTTGCTGGACATGAGTTAAATCTTCCGCCGTTGCGGCTTCACGCACATTCAGCCGGATACGCTGAAAGGCGACAGCTATCTGCCCAATATCTGCCAGAGGGACAGTTGCAGTTTCATAGAGCATGGTATCGTTTTCATCAATTGTCTTCATCTCATACACGCCAAAAACACCTATAAATATTGATAAAATCGTTACCACCGCAAAGCCGGAAAGCAGCTTGCTGCGGAGAGTCAAAGAATCGAGCATTGCCATACGCATCTCCATCGCTGCTAACATATCAAAAATGAAATTGCCCTCAAACGTCATATCGCCGTGCAACCTCAGCCATATCGAACCGCCTGCGTAACAGGGAGATTCTGAAGAACACAGGGATTACGAAGGTAAACCATACCACCGGTGGTAATAATTGCAAAGTCAAATCGAAAGTCAGCCACCCTCTTTCTTTGTGCCGAAGCTCTTTAGTGCGCAGGGCGTGTAATCATCTCAATAATTTCTCCGCCAATCACACCGAAAATCCGCGCAACTGCCCTTTGCCGCCAAGGGTGGTGTACTCACACGCAACAAGGCAGCAGCCGAGTGCAAAGGGCGCAAGCAGCGGGCTGGAACGGGCTCGCTGATAAGCGTGATGCGTGAACACCAAAAGCCGTTCACGTATTCAAAAAACGGGAGGCACAACATGAGATAACAGTATCGATTTGTTGTAAAATATGCCCACACTTTTGTCGGAAAAGTTAACACTTCCATCGGGTTCCAGAAAGAATAGTGTACAAAACCGAATAGTTCCTGGAGGAACACTTCTTGCTTAGGCAGATCAGGGGGAAATTATGAGACGCACACTATACTTCATTGTGGTGGGATTGCTGGCAATCACAGCCTCCACCGCAAAGGCAGCGGACTACGACTACTTTGGAACCATACGCTACCACAACGAGATTCTTCAGTTTAACTTTTCAGTCCTCACATCTGACACCAGAACATTTTTCTCATCGTCATGGGATGATGGTGGCTTTGACCCCACGCTTGCGCTCTGGGATGAGTTTGGTAATATAATAGCATTGCAAGATGATGGACTATACACAGGATCAACTACTTCAAACGGAGTTTCATATACTCACGGAGTGTGGGACACGTTCTTATCAGTGTTTCTTGACCCGGGAAACTACATCCTCACCATGACAGTGTATAATAATTTTAACAACGGAACAAATTTATCTGACGGATTCTTTTTGCAAGACGAATACCCTATACTCCTCACCGCATTAGAGCCATCTGCTTATGGAGTTAATCAGGACTTCTATGCCTTCCACATACTGAATGTAGAAACGGCAACAGGACCTGGGGGCCCCATTCCCACACCGGAACCCTCCGCCTTCCTCCTTTTTGGTTCCGGCATCATAGGCCTTATTGTCTTTACGCGCCGCAACCGCGTGGCAACAAAATAGCCATCCATATATCTTCATTAATTCATATTCAAAAACAAGCCCCCGGACGCATTGGCTCCGGGGGTTTTGCTTTGGAAAAATTTCATCAGTGCGGTTAACACTGCCAATCCAGATACTGTGCAAGCCTGCTAAACAGTCGCAGTTCACCAACACGCCCTTGCCAATCCAAACTCCGCGCCGCAGCACTTTGCCTCCAAGGGTGCAACCTTTCACGGGACCAGAGGGTGCCTCAGGCAGGGCTTGCAGCACCTTGTAACGTGCATGTGTACGGCTCGATTCCATCTCGCCTACATCTGCTGCTCGCTAGATTGGAATCTGTAACGCTTCTGCGTCGCTGACAGATTCTGGCACATCAAGCCAACAGAATAAGACCTCAAATACACTCGACATTCAACCCTTTGCATTTCACCGCGGGGCGCCTGCCTGAAGTTCGTCATGCGTGTGTCGCGTTCTTAAGGGTGTCCACAACCCATTTATTGACACTTGTATTGGTGGTCTCCGCTGCGGCAACTACGGCGGCATGCACTTCGGGAGAGAGTCGCAGTGTCAGGCGACCAGAATAAGGGCGGTCAGGCTGTTGCCCAATTGAAGCACACGCTGAAAGGTAGTTATCCACGGCTTCGTGGAAGGATTGCTCCAACTCGGAGACGGATTCGCCATGGAAACCGACGATATCCTTGATACCAATGATGTGCCCGACGAATATTCTGTCTTCAGAAACAAACTCAACCTTGGCGTAATAACCCTTATACTTCATGGCGTTCATGGTTTGCTGACTCCTATGCGTTGGAGGAACGTGCGGGCGTCTTCAATTCTGTATCGCAATGCCTCTTTGCCCGGATGAGGCCTGATCCTGCTACAAAGTTGTGGATACCCAGTTAAGCTACTATCCTGACTCAAACAGGAGCAGTGGATGAGTAACACACGACGA